>JAYTTZ010000165.1:0-25967 GCA_043744805.1 Gammaproteobacteria bacterium | reverse complement strand
CGCGCCCGGGACGCCCAACTCCTGTTGCTGGAACAACTGGGCGAGCATGAACCCCTCAACGGCAGCGCGCTTACTTGAACTTGAGCCGGTAGCCGACGCTACGCAGGTACTCGGCTTCCTGTTCGAGGTCGGCCGTGGTGAGGCTATGGCCGGCGAGCCAGCCGGCAGGAAAGCCAAGCCGGAGGGTGTTGTCCACCCACTTCAACGACACTTCAGGCGGCTCGCCCGCACCGCGCGCCCGATGCAGCACCACGGCGAGCCGCAGGAGCACGGCAAGCCGCAAGTGCGTTGCGCTTTCCGGCCTGGCGCCGAAGTCCGCGGGCGGGATTTTTCGTCGATGCGTGCGGACCAGGGTGGAAAGCCGGTTCTGGTCACCGCGCGAGAAGCCCGGCATGTCGAGGTGGTGTAGCAGGTAGGCGCCGTGTTTCTGGTACTGCGAGTGGGAGATGGAGTGGCCAATCTCGTGCAGCGAGGCCGCCCACTTCAGGAGCTGGCCGGTTTCCTCGTCCTCCAGGTTCCAGACCTTCGCCACCTGGCCGAGCAGCAACGCACTGGTGGCCGCGACCCGTGCCACCTGGGCGCGATCGACGGCAAAACGCTGCATCAGCCGGAGCACGGTCTGTTCGCGCACATCCTCGTCGTGGATACGGCCCATGAGGTCGTAGAGCAAGCCCTCGCGCATGGCGGTGTCGGACACCTGCATGCGGGTGAGCCCAAGCTCCTCGAAGGCACCCAGCGCAATGGCGAGGCCACCGGGCAACACCGGCGCTCGATCGTTGGACACGCCCAGCGACCCCAGGCAATCGACGTGGCCGGCTTCAATCAGTGCAGCACGTAGTCGGAGCATCGCCTCGCGGGTGAGGCCGTCCGGCGCCCAGCCCTGGGCAGCCAGCAGGCGATTGATCGCGAGCAGGGTGCCTGACGCGCCGATGGCGGTCTGCCAGCCCGAGCGCTCGACGCTTTCACGGACGGGTTCGAATTCCTGGCGGGCGGCGATCTCGGCTGCGCGCATCCGGCGGGCGTCGATCACCCCGTCCTCGAAGAACCGCTGGCTGATGCTGACGCAGCCGAGGTGCAGGCTTTCCATCTGCAGGGGTTCGAAGCGACGACCGATGATGAGTTCCGTGCTGCCGCCGCCGATGTCCATCACCAGGCGCAGGTCCGCGCTGTCTTCGAGGCCGTGCGACACCCCGAGGTAGATCAGGCGCGCCTCCTCGAAACCCGAGACCACGTCGATCGGATGGCCGAGCGCCTGTTCGGCGGACTGGAGAAAGCTGGCGGAGTCGCGCGCCATGCGCAGCGCGTTGGTGCCCACGGCCCGCACGGCGTCGTGCGGCAGGTGGCGGATGCGTTGGCCAAACCGCTCGAGACAGCTCAGGGCGCGCGCACTGGCCTCGGGGGTGAGTCGGTTATGGGCGTCGAAACCAGCCGCCAGGCGGACCACCTCCCGCATGCGGTCCACCACCTTGAAACGCCCCTCTTCCGGCTGTGCGACCACCATGTGGAAGCTGTTGGAGCCCAGATCGAGGGCAGCGATGGTCTCTGGAACCTGGCGATAGGGCATGGGGTGGACCGCTCCGGGGACGTCGAAGGTTGGGATCGGATCGGGCAAGCGGCTTTGGCCCGGAGTATAGCGGGGCTGCCGGCGGGGCCGTCCAGCCGAATCTCACGCACTGCACCACGCAAGATTTAAATGCCTATAATGCAGCCCCATTTCGTTCGGGCATCCCCCACCAGTGATCGCAAACCTGCGCAATATCGCCATCATCGCCCACGTCGACCATGGCAAGACCACCCTCGTCGACTGCCTGTTGAAGCAATCCGGCACGTTCAACAGCCGCAAGGAGATGGGCGAGCGGGTGATGGACAGCAACGATCTTGAAAAAGAGCGCGGCATCACCATTCTGGCCAAGAACACGGCGATCATGTGGGGCGAGTACCGCATCAACATCGTCGACACCCCCGGCCACGCCGACTTCGGCGGCGAAGTGGAGCGCATCCTCTCGATGGTGGATTCGGTGCTCCTGCTCGTCGACGCGGTGGAAGGCCCGATGCCCCAGACCCGTTTCGTGACCCAGAAGGCGTTCGCCCAGGGCCTGCGGCCCGTGGTGGTGATCAACAAGATCGACCGCCCCGGCGCGCGACCCAGCTGGGTGCTCGACCAGACCTTCGACCTCTTCGACCGACTCGGCGCTACCGAGGAGCAACTCGATTTCCCCGTCGTCTACACCTCCGCCATCCACGGCTATGCCCGGACCTCGCCCGAGGGCACCGAAGACAATATGGACGTGCTGTTCAACACCGTCGTCGCGCACGTCAACCCGCCACAGGTGGACAGCGACGGCCCCTTCCAGATGCAGGTGAGCTCAATCGACTATTCCAGCTACGTTGGCGCGATCTGTGTTGGCCGCATCACCCGCGGCAGCGCGACACCGGCCATGAACGTCACCATCATCGACCGCGACGGCAAGACCCGGAACGGCAAGATCATGGAAGTGCTGGGCTTCCACGGCCTGACGCGCGAACCACGCGCGATCGTCAACGCGGGTGACATCGTGGCGATCAGCGGCATCGACGCCCCGCGCATCTCGGACACGCTTTGCGCACCGGCTGCCGTCGAGGCCCTGCCGCCGCTGTCGGTGGACGAACCCACCGTCAGCATGACCTTCGAAGTCTCGGACTCGCCTTTCGTGGGCCGCGACGGCAAGTTCGTCACCAGCCGCCAGATTGCCGAGCGCCTTGAGCGCGAGCTCATCCATAACGTGGCGCTCCGCGTTGAGCCGACTGACGATCCGAAAATCTTCGATGTGTCCGGTCGCGGCGAACTCCACCTCTCGGTGCTGATTGAAACCATGCGCCGCGAAGGCTTCGAACTTTCCGTCGGTCGCCCACAGGTGATCATCAAGGAAATCGACGGCGAGACCTGCGAACCGTTCGAGCAACTCACCATCGACGTGCCCACCGACTACCAGGGCGCGGTGATGGAACGCCTCGGCAACCGGCGCGGCAACCTGAGCAACATGGTGCCCGACGGCCGCGGCCGCGTGCGCCTCGACTACACGATCCCGGCGCGCGGCCTCATCGGCTTCCGTACCGAATTCCTCACCGCCACCGCGGGCACGGGCCTGCTCTACCACACTTTCGACAAGTACGCGCCCGTGAAGCCGGGCAACATCGGCGGCCGCGACAAAGGCGTGCTGATTGCCAACGGCATGGGCAAGGCGCTGGCCTATGCGCTGTTCAGCCTGCAGGAACGCGGACGCCTGTTCGTGGGCCACGGCGACGAAGTCTACGAAGGCATGCTGGTGGGCATCCACTCGCGCGACAACGACCTCGTGGTCAACCCGCTGAAGGCCAAGCAGCTGACCAACATCCGCGCCGCCGGCACCGATGAAAACCTGCTGCTCGTCCCGCCGATCCGCTTCGATCTGGAACAGGCGCTCGAATTCATCGCCGACGACGAACTGGTGGAAGTCACCCCCACCGCGATTCGCCTGCGCAAGCGCCTGCTGAAGGAAAACGATCGCAAGCGCGAGTCGCGCCGCGACGACTGAGCATGAATGGACTGCTGCAGCGGGTCAGCAGTGCGTCGGTCACGGTGGACGGACAGGTGGTCGGCGCAATCGGGCGCGGCCTCCTGGTGCTCCTCGGGATCTGCCCCGGGGACACCGGTGAGACTGGCCAGGCCCTGCTGGAACGACTGCTCGACTACCGCGTCTTCGCGGACAGGCAGGGCAAGATGAACCTCTCCCTCCGCCAGATCGAAGGCGGGCTCTTGCTGGTCCCGCAGTTCACCCTGGCCGCTGAGACCACGCGTGGGCGCCGCCCGAGCTTCACGACCGCCGCCCCCCCCCGAACTCGCGCGTCCGCTGTTCGAAAGCCTCGTCGCGCAGGCCATGGACCTGCATCCGGAGACGGCCAGCGGGATGTTCGGCGCCGACATGCAGGTGGCCCTGGTGAACGACGGGCCGGTGACGTTCTGGCTGGAGGCTTGAGCCTCAGCCGAAATTGAGACGCGCTTCGAGGTTGGTGCGGGAGTCCGCGTTGTTGAGCGCTTCCTCGAGGTCGATGCGCTGGTCCTTGTAGAGGGCGTACAGCGCCATGTCGAAGGTCTGCATGCCTTTCGCCCCACTGGCTTCCATCGCTTCCTTCACGCTCGAAATCTGCCCCTTGAGCACGAGGTCGGCGATATGCGGCGTACTCAGCATGACTTCGATGGCGGCCACCCGGAAACCATCGATGCCCTGCACCAGGCGTTGCGAGATGACGGCGCGCAGGTTGAGCGAGAGATCCAGGAAGAGCTGCTTGTGCAGGTCCTGCGGGAAGAGGTTGATCACGCGCTCCAGCGCCTGGTTGGAGTTGTTGGCGTGCAGGGTGGACAGGCAGAGATGGCCCGTGTTGCAGAGCTCCAGCGCGGCCTCCATGGTTTCGCGATCGCGGATTTCGCCAATCAGGATGACGTCGGGTGCCTCGCGCAGCGACGCGCGCAGCGACGCCCGGTAAGACAGCGTATCCACGCCCAGCTCGCGCTGGTTGACGATGGATTTAAGGGAGGGATGCGAGAATTCAATCGGGTCCTCGATGGTGAGGATATGGCCCGCCATCTTCAGGTTGCGCTCGTTGAGCATCGCCGCCAGCGTGGTCGACTTGCCGGAGCCGGTGGCCCCCACCATCAGGATGAGACCGCGCTTGTACATCACCAGCGACTTCAGGATGTCGGGCAGCGCCAATTCGTCGATGCTCGGGATCCTGGAAGGAATCCGCCGCAGCACCATGGAGACTTCGCCGCGCTGGCGGAAGACGTTCACGCGGAAGCGCACGGAATTGTCGTCCAGCGAAATGGCGAAGTCGCTTTCCATCTCCTGTTCGAACTTGTCCACCTGCTTGGGCGTCATGATCCCATAGGCCGCCGCTTTCACCAGTTCGCCGGTGAGCATCGTCTTGCCGACCGAACTCAGCTGCCCCTCGATCTTGATCTTGACCGTCGTGCCGGCCGAAAAGAAAAGATCGGAACCCGATTTGTCGCGCAGCAGCTTGAGATAAGGCGTGATGTCCAAGGGATGTCCTCGCGGCGCCGGGGCCTCAGCGCACCTGCATGGTGTGGTTGTTATCTTCCACCTCGAGGCTCAGGTGCTCGAGGCCAGAGAGTCGATTGCTTTCCTTGGCGTCCTTACCCTGGAGCTTGATCCGCAGCCGCAGTTCGTTCATCGAGTCCGCGTTGCGGATGGCGTCTTCGTAACCGACCAGATCCGCTTCGTAGAGGTCAAACAGGGCCTGGTCGAAGGTCTTCATGCCCAGCTCGTTCGACTTCGACATGAGCTCCTTGATCATGTGGATC
Organism: Gammaproteobacteria bacterium; assembly: GCA_043744805.1. Taxonomy (GTDB): domain Bacteria; phylum Pseudomonadota; class Gammaproteobacteria. Next base: position 20,629 of record JAYTTZ010000165.1, on the reverse strand, counting down.
TCGCCTTTAAGGATAAGGTCCGAGACCAACGGGGTGTTGAGCATGATTTCAATCGCCGCCACCCGTCCCTTGCCGTCGACTTTCTTCAGGAGGCGCTGCGAGATGATTGCCTTCATGTTGAGCGACATGTCCATGAAGAGCTGGGGGTGGCGGTCCTCCGGGAAGAAGTTGATCACGCGATCGAGTGCCTGGTTGGCACTGTTGGCATGCAAGGTCGCCATCGCGAGGTGGCCCGTCTCGGCGAACGCGAGGCCGAACTCCATGGTGGGGCGGTCGCGGATTTCACCCAGCAGGATGACGTCCGGGGCCTGGCGCAGGGTGTTCTTGAGCGCGATACCCCAGTCGTCGGTATCGACCCCGACCTCGCGCTGCATCACCACGCAGTTCTTGTGCGGATGGATGTATTCGATCGGGTCTTCGATGGTGATGATGTGGCCGAAGCTGTTCTCGTTGCGGTGGTTGATCATGGCCGCCAGCGAGGTTGACTTGCCCGATCCGGTGCCTCCCACCATGATCACCAGCCCGCGCTTGGTCATCGAGACTTCTTTCAACACGTCCGGCAAGCCAAGCTTTTCCAGGGTGGGTACGGTCGTTTCGATGGTTCGCAGCACCATGCCGGTGTGGCCCTGCTGGACGAATGCGTTGACGCGGAAGCGACCGATGCCGGCCGGCGCGATGGCGAAGTTGCACTCCTTGGTGCCGTCGAATTCCTTCAACTGGCGGTCGTTCATGATGGCGCCGGTCAATGCCTTGGTGTTCTCCGGAGTGAGCTTGGTCTTGGAGACCGGCGTCACCTTGCCGTCCATCTTGATGGCCGGCGGGAAGTCGACCGTGATGAACAGGTCGGAGCCCTTGCGTTCCACCATCAGGCGGAGCAGGTCCCGCATGTATTTGATGGCCTGTTCTCTCTCCATGGATGCGCTCCTTTGTTCGAGTGCAGGGCCGCGCTAGCGCGCGCGGCAGGGCGGGTTGGGCAAGCTCAGAAGGCGTCCTTGTTCTGCGCCTTCAGCCTGGCTTCGGCACGCGAGACGACGCCTTTCTGCACCATGGTCTGCAGGCACTGGTCCAGCGTCTGCATGCCGTACTGGCTGCCGGTCTGGATGGCGGAGTACATCTGCGCGATCTTGTTCTCGCGGATGAGGTTACGGATGGCGGGTGTCCCGATCATGATTTCATGCGCGGCCGCGCGACCACCACCGTTGCGCTTGAGCAGGGTCTGCGAAATCACCGCGCGCAGCGACTCCGAAAGCATCGCGCGTATCATCTCTTTTTCTTCCCCCGGGAACACGTCGACGATGCGATCGATGGTCTTCGCCGCCGAGCTGGTATGCAGGGTGCCGAAAACCAGGTGGCCCGTTTCCGCCGCGCTGAGCGCGAGGCGGATCGTTTCCAGATCGCGCATTTCGCCCACCAGGATGACGTCGGGATCTTCGCGCAGTGCGGAGCGCAGTGCCTGGCTGAATCCCAGGGTGTCGCGGTGGACTTCGCGTTGGTTCACCAGGCACTTCTTGCTCTGGTGCACGAACTCGATGGGGTCCTCGATGGTAAGGATATGTCCATATTCGGTCTCGTTCTTGTGGTTGACCATGGCCGCGAGCGTCGTGGACTTACCCGATCCGGTAGGACCGGTCACCAGCACCACGCCCCGCGGATAGTCCGAGATGTCCTTGAAGATAGCCGGCGCCTTGAGGTCTTCAAGCGAGAGGATCTTGGAGGGAATCGTCCGGAATACCGCGCCGGAGCCGCGGTTATGGTTGAAGGCGTTCACGCGGAAGCGCGCCAGGCCGGGGATTTCGAACGAGAAGTCGCACTCGAGGAATTCCTCGTAGTCCTTCCGCTGCTTGTCATTCATGATGTCGTACACGAGATCGTGGACGTCCTTGTGCTGCATGGACGCCACGTTGATTCGCCGCACGTCGCCGTCCACCCGGATCATCGGCGGCAGGCCCGCGGAAAGATGAAGGTCGGAGGCGCCATTCTTGACGCTGAAAGCCAGCAACTCGCCAATATCCATCCAGTGCTCCTTCGTACATTCGTCCCGGCCGCCGTATCCATGCGTGGCGGCTGTGGGAACCGTTGACGCCAATGCTCCCAAATCTAACAAGCAAGCCCGCGAACTGCCATGAAACCACAGGTCTCCAGGCAGTATATCCACCGTATGGGGCCAACCCATGACTGATGCGCCGGCCGCGCTTGCCCACGTTCGCCAGCGGATGTCGTCCACGGCGCTCCGCTACGGCCGGGATCCCACGACAATCACCTTGCTCGCGGTGGGCAAGCAGCAGTCCCCGGAGTCCATCCGGCAACTGCACGCCCATGGGCAGGTGGACTTTGGTGAGAACTATGTGCAGGAGGCGCTGCCAAAACAGGCCGCGCTCGCCGACCTCCCGCTCTGCTGGCATTTCATCGGCCGCATCCAGAGAAATAAGACGCGCGACATCGCCACGCACTTCGACTGGGTCCACACGCTCGACCGGCTCGAAGTGGCGGAGCGCCTGAGCGCCCAGCGGCCGCCGGGGCGAGGACCGCTCAACTGCCTCATCGAAGTGAACACCAGCGGCGAAGCCCGCAAGGGCGGCGTGCCGGTGGCTGCGCTGGGCCCGTTGGTGATCGCGATCCTGCGCCTGCCGGGACTGGCGCTGCGCGGCCTGATGGCCATGCCCGCGCCCGTCGATGGTTTCGAGCGACAGCGGGCCGGGTTCCGCGTGCTGCGCGAGGCGCGCGACCAGCTTGCCCATCCGGCCGTGCAACTCCTGTCGATGGGGACGTCCGGTGATTTCGAGGCGGCCATTGCAGAAGACGCGGACATCGTGCGCATCGGCACCGCGCTGTTCGGGCCGCGGAGCCAACCGGGCTTGGCCCCGCCCGGTGCTACACTCGCCCCGGGCGTGCAGCCCAGGACTTCCCCGCATGACTGATTCCATTGCGTTTATTGGCGCCGGCAACATGGGGCGCGCCATCGTCGGTGGCCTCATTGAAGGCGGCCATCCCGCCCGCCAGATCCGCGTGGCAGACCTTGATCCCGCCGCAGGTCAGCGGCTGCAGGCGTCCTTTGGCGTGCTGGGTTGCGCCGACAACGCGAGTGCGGTTGCCGGGGCGGATGTCGTGGTGCTGGCGGTCAAGCCCCAACAGATGCGCGAAGTTGCGTTGGCGCTCCGGCCTGCGCTCGCAACCTCGCGCCCTCTGGTGCTGTCGCTAGCCGCCGGTATCACCACCACGGCCCTTGGCCGCTGGCTGGGCGCTGATGCGGCCGTCGTGCGCTGCATGCCGAACACCCCGGCCCTGATTCGGCATGGCGCCACCGCGCTGTTCGCCAACGCGGCTGTGAGCCCCGGCCAGCGCGCCCAGGCTACTACCGTCATGCAGGCGGTGGGCAAGGTGCACTGGCTGGAGGACGAAGCGCTGATGGACGCGGTCACCGCGCTGTCGGGGAGCGGTCCGGCCTATGTCTTCCGCCTTGTTGAAACCCTGGAGCAGGCAGGCGCCGCGCTTGGCCTGCCGCCCGACCTCGCCCGCGCGCTGGCGCTCGAAACCGTCGACGGCGCGTCGTCCCTTGCAGCGCAATCGAGCTCGACGCCGGCCGAACTGCGCGCGCAGGTCACCTCGCAGGGGGGCACCACGCAGGCGGCGCTGGAGGTCCTTGATGCGCGCGGCATCGACGCGCTCTTTGCCGCAGCCCTCACCGCCGCGCGAGATCGCTCCCGGACCCTGGCCGAGGAGTTTGGCCAGCCATGAGCGGGGGTTACTTCACTGGCGCCATCATCTTCGTGCTCGACTCGGTCTTCGCGCTGGTCATCGGCGCGGTCCTCCTCAGACTGCTCCTGCAGTCGGTTCGCGCGGACTTCTACAACGCCCTGTCACAGGCCGTGGTGAAACTCACCAACCCGTTACTGCGGCCTCTGCGCCGCTACATCCCGGCCATCGGGCGCATCGATACCGCGAGCATCGCCCTGCTGCTGGGGCTGCAGCTCCTCAACCTCTGGCTCGCGATCGTGCTCTCGGGCGGCGAAGGTAGCCTGCTGGGCCTGCTCGTGATGGCCGTCGCCGCGCTGCTCGCCAAGGTCTTCTACCTGTATATGTTCGCGATCCTTGCCCTGGTGGTGGCGAGCTGGGTGGCGCCTGGCACGCACAACCCGGTGCTGGAGCTGGTGGATTCCCTGACTGCGCCGCTGATGCGCCCCATCCGCCGCCAGCTGCCGGCACTCGGTGGACTGGATCTTTCGCCCATGGTGGCGCTGGTGCTGTTGCAGCTTGCGCTGATGCTGGTGAGCACACCGCTGCGCGACTTCGGTATTTCGCTGCTCTGAGCACCGTCACCCAGGGCGACCGGCACGAGGCGCGGGACAGCGTGCTGATCCTGCACCTGCGCGTCCAGCCGCGGGGTCGCAGGGACGAAATCGTGGCTATCCACGGGGGCAGGCTCCGCGTTCACCTGAACGCGCCACCCGTCGATGACAAGACCAACACCACACGGGTGGCGATGCTTGCGGAGGCCTTTGGCGTACCCCGGCAGTCCGCCCTGCTCACCCAGGACGAGAAGCGCCGGAGCAAGACCGTGCGCCTGCCGTGTCCGGCTTCGATGCCTGACTGGTTCCAGCGCCTCCCGGGCGCGGTTGCGGCACCCGGGGCCAGTCTTTTAGACTCGACTCCCCGTTTTTGCCGGCTACGCCAAGTCCCCCACGCCCCATGCCCAAGGCTTTTCCTCCCGACAGCGTCGGCCTCGTAGTGCCGCAGGCCATGGCGTTCGACCAGCCGCTCCAGCTCGCCTCGGGGGCAAGCCTGCCCCACTACGAACTGGTCTTCGAGACCTATGGCGAGCTCAACGCCGCCCGCGACAACGCGGTGCTCATCTGCCACGCACTGAGCGGCGACCACCATGCTGCCGGCTACCATTCCGCAGAACAGAAGCGTCCCGGCTGGTGGGACAACCTCATCGGTCCCGGCCGCCCGCTCGACACCCGGCGCTTTTTCGTAGTGTGCCCGAACAACCTCGGGGGCTGCGCGGGGTCCACTGGCCCGCTGTCCCTGGACCAGCAGACCGGGCAGCCCTACGGACCCGAGTTCCCCTTCGTGACCGTCGGGGACTGGGTGGAGACCCAGGCCAGGCTGGCCGACGGCCTTGGCATCAAGCGTTGGGCGGCCGTGATGGGCGGCAGCCTCGGCGGCATGCAGGCGCTGCAATGGACGGTGGATTTCCCGGACCGCGTGCGCCATGCGCTCATCATTGCGGCCGCGCCCAGCCTCACCACCCAGAACATCGCCTTCAACGAAGTCGCCCGGCACGCCATCCGCTCCGACCCGGAGTTCCACGGCGGCCATTACTACCAGCACGGCGTGGTGCCGGCGACGGGCCTGCGCCTCGCGCGGATGCTGGGGCATATCACCTATCTCTCCGACGACGTGTTGAATGCGCGCTTCGGCCGCGAACTGCGCGACGGCAAGCTCAACTTCGGTTTCGACGTCGAGTTCGAGATTGAAAGCTACCTCCGCCACCAGGGCGAAAGCTTCGTGAAGCGCTTCGACGCCAACACTTACCTGCTGATGACCAAATCGCTCGATTACTTCGATCCAGCGCTGAAAGCGCCCGGGCATTCGCTCAGCAAGGCCCTGGCCGCCACCAAGGCCGAGTTCCTGGTGGTGTCCTTCAGCAGCGACTGGCGCTTTTCGCCGGCCCGTTCGCGTGAAATCGTCCGTGCGCTGCTCGACGCGGACCGCGACGTCAGCTACGTCGAAATCGAATCCGAACAGGGCCACGACTCCTTCCTGCTGGATGCCCCGCTCTACCACCGGGTGCTCCACACCTATTTCGAGAAGATCGAACTGGCGGAGGAAGCGCGGTGACGCTCCGCGAGGAACAGACCCTCATCGCCCGCTGGATCCGCGACGGCAGCCGGGTCCTCGATCTCGGCTGCGGCGACGGCGCGCTGGTGGCCCACCTGCAAACCGCGCGTGGCGTCACCGGCTACGGCATCGAGATCGACGGCGAGAACATCGTCCGCTGCCTTGCCAACAACGTGAACGTGATCCAGTCCGACCTCGACCGCGGCCTGCAGGATTTCGACGACGATTCCTTCGATTACGTGGTGATGACCCAGACCCTCCAGGCCATCCGCTACCCGCACCTGGTGCTCCGCGAAATGCTGCGCGTCGGGCGCGAAGCCATCGTGACCTTCCCCAATTTCGGGCACTGGCGTTGCCGCGCACAGGTGCTGTTCGGGCGCATGCCCATCACCCGCCACCTGCCCAGTACCTGGTACGACACGCCCAACATCCACATGTGCACGCTCCGCGACTTCGAGGATCTGTGCGCGGCGGAAGGTTTCGAGATCCTCGAGCGCGAAGTCCTCGATACCGCACACCGCACGGCGGCCGCGATGCGACTCCTGCCCAACCTGCTGGCCGAAATCGCCCTCTACCGATTCCGTCGCCGGCTGCGCTGACCGCCCGTTGGCAGGGCGGCGACGATGCCTTGCTATGCTCGGCCACCCTCCCCTTCGATGCAGGTGTCCATGCCCGCACAGCACACCCTGATCGACGCCGCCACGGCCCTGCGGCCGCTGCTTCGCAAGCACGCCGCGACGATAGAACGCGAGCGTCGGCTGGATGCCCCGGTGCTCGCCGCCCTGCACGCCATGGACGCCTTCCATCTCCAGTTGGGGGCCGACCACGGCGGCGCGGCAGCCGATCCCATTACCCACCTGCGCGTCATCGAGGAGCTCTCGCGCGGCGACGCCTCGAGCGGCTGGTGCGCGATGGTGGGTTCCGAGTCGAGCGCCGTGGTGAACGCCTGCCTGCCGTCGGCCAGCATCCAGCGCATGAGCCAGGGCAGCCCGCGCCCCACGTTGTCGTTCTCCGCCGTGGGGACGGGCCGCGCGGAAATTCGCGGCGAGGGTTACGTGGTCAGCGGACGCTGGCGTTTCACCAGCGGCTGCCGCCATGCGAGCTGGCTCGGCGGCCTGTGCGCCCTGCACGACGACCAGGGACCGCGCCTGCGCCCCAACGGTGCGCCCGAGTTACGCGTGATGTTCGTACCCGCCAGCAGCGCGGTGCTGCACGACACCTGGCAGACCAGTGGACTCAAAGGCACCGCAAGCGATGACTTCTCGCTCACCGCGGTGTTCGTCCCTGGAGAGTTCGCCGCCAATCTCTTCGCACCGGCCAACGATCCCTCGCCCGTGTGGCGGCTGCCCGCCAGCCTCCGACTTGCGCTCAGCAAGGCCGCTGCGGTGTGCGGCATGGCCCGCGCGGCGCTGGATGCCGTCCTTCCCCTGCTCGAACGCACGCCTTTCGTGGGTGGCCGCCCGGCGCGCGAGGAGGCGCGAGTGCACGTCGCACTCGCGGAAGCCGAAGGCACGCTGGAGAGTGGGCGCGCGCACCTGTACCAGCAATCGGCAGCCGCCTGGGAGGTGGTGCTGGCGGGTGGCTCGCTTGACCAGGCGGCCGTGGCGCGGGTCCGTCTCGCGGTGGTGAGCGCCGCCCGCCAGGCAGTAGCCACGGTGCATCTCGCGCAGCAGCTGGCCGGGAGTGCGTCGATCTTCGATGCCACGCTCGACCGCGCGGCGCGCGACATCGAAGTGGCGCGCCACCATTTCCAGCTGCAGCCGCACGTGATGGAAGACGTCGGCCGCACCCTGCTGGGCATGGCACCGCGCAACCCGATGTTCTGAACGACCGGGCGGCAGATCAGGGCGGGAGGTCGTAATCGATGGTCAGTGGGGCGTGGTCAGAGAACTGCTCCGCGGTGTAGATCGAAGCCGCTTTGACGCGGTCGCGCAGCCCCGGCGAGACCACGTGGTAGTCGATGCGCCAGCCCACGTTCTTGGCCCGTGCGGCGCCGCGATTCGACCACCAGGTGTACTGGTCCGCCTGCGTGTTCACCACGCGGAAGGCATCCACGAAACCCACTGCGCCGAAGAGCTCGTCGAGCCAGGCGCGTTCTTCCGGCAGGAAGCCCGAATTCTTGCGGTTGCCCTTCCAGTTCCTGAGGTCGATTTCCTGGTGGGCGATGTTCCAGTCGCCGCACAGCACGTAGTCGCGATCTTCCGCGCATTGCCCGCGCAGGACCGGCATGTAGCGGGCGAGGAAATCAAACTTGGCGAGCTGGCGCTCGAGGCTGGAAGAACCGGAAGGCAGGTACAGCGACGCCACGCTGAGGCGCCCGAAATCGAGCTGCAGGTAGCGTCCTTCGCGATCGAAATCCGGCCAGCCGAGGCCGCGCACCACGCGGTCCGGCGCGAGGCGACTGAACACCGCCACGCCGCTGTAGCCGGGCTTCTGGGCGTCCTCGAAAAAGCAGTGCCAACCGGGCGGCGTGGCGAGTGCAGGATCGAGCTGGTGGATCTGGGCCTTGGTCTCCTGCAAGCAAACCAGATCCGCGTCCTGGGCCTCGAGCCAGGTGTAGAAACCCTTGCGGTGGGCTGAACGGATGCCGTTGCAGTTGAACGTCATGATGCGCATGCGCGAGCCTTCCAGGTGGCGCCCGTAGGAAGCGGGGGCGGGGCTGATTATGATAGGGACACCTCATGATCCCCGGCTTTCGCATGCTTGCCTACCAGCAATCCTTCATAGAATTCGCCCTCCAGCACCACGCGCTCCGCTTCGGCAGCTTCACCCTGAAGTCGGGTCGGCAAAGCCCCTATTTCTTCAATACCGGCGGATTTGATTCAGGCAGCGCGCTGCGCCGACTGGGCGAGTACTACGCGGCTGCGTTGATCGCTTCGGGCCTCGAATTCGACATGCTGTTCGGCCCGGCCTACAAGGGCATCCCGCTGGGCGCGTCGATTGCCATCGCACTCGATCGCGAACACGGACGCGACGTCCCGTTCTGCTTCAACCGCAAGGAAGCCAAGGACCACGGCGAAGGCGGGACCACCCTGGGCGCCCCGCTGGCGGGCCGGGTCGTGATCGTCGACGACGTCATTTCCGCCGGCACTTCGGTGAATGAATCCACCAGGATCATCCGGGCCGCAGGCGCCACGCCGGCAGGGGTACTCATTTCGCTGGATCGCAAGGAGCGCGGACAAGGCCAGCAGTCGGCGGCGCAGGAAGTGCAGAGCCGCCACGGGATCCCCGTGCAAAGCATCGTCAGCCTCACGGAACTCATTGAGTACCTTGAAGTTCAGCCCGAAGCTGCCGAACTACTGGCATCGATTACTGCCTACCGGCAGGAATACGGCGCGTGATGCGCACCGGCCGACCCTTAGTCCGACACAGGAGATCTCGCATGGCCCGGGAATATTCATTGAAGGGCGCCGTCTTCGGTGCCTTGCTGTGCGGCTTGGTCGCGCCCGCTTCGGCCGGCATCAAATGCTGGGTAAACCGGGACGGCGTGAAGGAATGCGGCAATGCCGTGCCTGCTGAATACGCCCAGCAGCGGCACGAGGAAAAAAACAAGGACGGCATGACCGTGCGCACCACCGAAAAGGCCAGGACGCCGGAAGAAGTGGCGGTGGAAAGCGCGGCACGCAAAGCGCGGGAAGCCGAAGAAGCCGCGGTTGCAAGCGTCGCCAAGCACCAGGTGGAATCCGACAGGGTGCTGCTCGCGACGTTTTCTTCGGAGGACGATTTGGTGATGGCCCGCGACGGCCAGCTTGATAACATCGAGTCGCAGGTCAGGGTCACCGAGAGCCACATCGCCAAGCTCGACAAGTCGCTGGATCAGATGATTGCCAGGGCTGCCGCCGTCGAAAAGCAGGGAAAGAAAGTGAGCAAGGAACTGGCGAACGGCATCGAGAACACCCGCAAGCAGATCGAAGACCAGAAGCAGTTCATCGAAACCAAGCGGACCGAGCAGTCAACCATCCACCAAAAATTCCAGGGCGACCTGGCGCGGTTCCGTGAACTGCGTGCCAGCGACGCGAACTAGGGCGCTGCGGCCTTGCTGAATATCCCCTTCGCCAGCATGTCCCACTGCGGCTCCCAGCCCGCGTGCGGCGAACTGCGGTAGGCGCTCCGCACGAACTGCGCCAGCCGCCCACCCAGGACCGCGACCAACAGGCCGGCCGCCGCATGCCGGTCGGCGCGTGCGGGCTGGGCGCCGTCCCCCAGTTCGGCCTCCCGCAGGATCTGCCTGAACTGCGTCTCCAGGCGCTCGAAAAACTGGGCGGTGCGGGCGCGCAGGCGCTCGTGTTCACCGATCAGGATGTCTCCCACCAGCACGCGGGCGATGCCCGGGTTGCGCTCCGCGAACACCAGCACCACGCGGCAGATCTGCGCACAGCGCGCGAGCCCGTCTGGCTCTTCTTCCAGGATGCGGTTCACCAGCCCGAAGACACTGTGCTCGGCGAAGTCGATGAGCCCGTCGAACATCTTCGCCTTGCTGGGAAAGTGACGGTACAGCGCGGCTTCCGAAACGCCCAAGGTGGCGGCAAGCCCGGCCGTCGTGATGCGCAAGCCGGGCTTGGCTTCCAGCTCGCTCGCCAGCACTTCCAGGATTTGCTGTTTGCGGTCGGACTTCACCGGCGCTCGATCAAGGTGCCAATCCCGGTATCGGTGAAAAGCTCGAGCAGCACGGCGTGCTCGATGCGACCGTCGATGATGTGCGCCCGGGGCACGCCGCCCTTCACGGCGTCGAGCACGGAGTCCATCTTCGGCAGCATGCCGCCGCTGATGGTGCCATCCGCCACCAGGGCTTCGACGTCCGCCGCACGCAATCCGGTGAGGAGTTCGCCTTGCTGGTTCAACAGCCCCCGGATGTTGGTGAGCACGATGAGCTTCTCGGCCTGCATCACCTCGGCAATCTTGCCGGCTACCAGATCCGCGTTGATGTTGTAGGACTCGCCATCCTTGCCCACGCCAATCGGCGCGATGACGGGGATGAAGTCACCGCGCGCGAGGTAGTCGAGGAGGCTCTTGTTGATGGCGGTGACCTCACCCACGTGGCCGAGATCCACGAGTTCGGTTTCGCCGCTGTCGCGCCGCCGCGTGAGTTCCAGCTTATGGGCCTCGATCAGCGGGCCGTCCTTGCCGGTGAGCCCGATGGCGCGACCACCGTGCGAATTGATGAGGGTGACGATTTCCTTGTTCACCAAGCCACCGAGGACCATTTCCACCACGTCCATGGTTTCGCGATCCGTCACGCGCATGCCCTCGACGAAACGGCTTTCCTTGCCCAGGCGCTTGAGCATCGCGCCAATCTGCGGGCCACCGCCGTGGACCACGATGGGGTGGATGCCGACCAGTTTCATCAGCACCAGATCGCGCGCGAAGCCGCGCTTCAGCGGCTCGTCGAGCATCGCGTTGCCGCCATACTTGATGACCATGCACTTGCCCTGGTAGCGCTGGATGTAGGGCAAGGCCTGGGTGAGGACTTGCGCGGCAGCCAGGGCCTGCTCCTGCGCCATCGGGTTTGCAGTCTGTTGCATGGGCGTGGACTTCAGAAAGGAAGGGTTAGGGAAGGGTCCACCGCGAAGAGCAGATCGCGGAATTCCGCCTGGATATGTCCCAGCGCGGCCTCGGTGTCTCCCTCGAAACGCAGCATTACCGCAGGGGTCGTATTCGACGGGCGGATGAGGCCCCAACGGTCGGGGTAGTCGACGCGCAGGCCGTCGGTCTGCGTCAGCTTCGCCGCGCCGAACATGGCGGCGTCGAGCACCTTCTGCATGAAAGCCGCGTGCGCGGATTCGGGCATGGGCAGGTACAGTTCGGGCGTGGCCACCGTGTCCGGGAGTTCACTGAAGATTTCCTCCAGCGGGCGGTTTTCGTTGATCAGGATTTCCAGCAGGCGCGCGGCGGCGTAGATGGCGTCGTCAAAGCCGTACCAGCGCTCCTTGAAGAACAGGTGCCCGGTCATCTCGCCGCCCAGCAGCGCACCGGTTTCTTCCATCTTGGCCTTGATCAGCGAATGCCCGCTCCGCCACATCACAGGCTCGCCGCCGGCGGCCGTGATCACTTCGCCGAGCTTGCGCGAGCATTTCACGTCGTAGACGACCGTTGCGCCGGGATTGCGGGAAAGGAGATCGCGGGAGAAGAGCATCAGCTGGCGATCCGGCCACAGCACCTTGCCGTTGCGGTCGACCACGCCGAGCCGGTCGCCGTCGCCGTCAAAGGCCAGGCCGAGGTCGGCATGCTCCATGCGAACGGCCAGGATCAGGTCTTCGAGGTTGTCCGGCTGGGCGGGGTCGGGCTCGTGGTGCGGGAAATCACCGTCGAGTTCGCAATGGAGTTCGATCACGTCGTGGCCAAGCGCGCGGAGCACCTGCGGGGCGACGAGACCGGGCACGGCGTTGCCGCAGTCCACCACCACGCGGAGCGGGTTCGACAGCGCCACCGGGATGTCGTCGCTGATGGCCCGGATGTAGTCGCTCAGGACGTCGATCTGCTGGAGCGAACCGGTGCCGGTGCTGAAATCCTGTTCACTCACGCGCCGGCGGATGGCCTGGATGGCATCACCGCAGAGCGTCTTGCCGTCCATGACGATCTTGAGTCCGTTGTAGTTGGCCGGGTTGTGGCTGCCGGTGAGCATCACGCCCGTGCGCGCATCCAGGAAATGCGTGGCGAAGTACAGGAGCGGCGTGGGCATGAGGCCGATGTCGATGACGTCGCAACCTGTCGCCCGGAGTCCGGCGACCAGGGATTTGTGCAGGGCCGGGCTTGAGTTGCGGCCATCGCGCGCCACCAGCACGACCTGCTGCGACAGGGCACGGGCTTCGGACCCGATGGCCCGGGCGATCTGGTTGACGGCATCCGGCGTGAGCGTCTGATCCGCGATGCCGCGGATGTCATAGGTACGGAAAATTTCGGCCGCCACCGGCATGACCGATGGTGCCTGCATCACCGCGGTGGCCGAGAAATCCGGAGTGATTGGTGCGACGGGGAGTTCGTCCGGGAAAAGGTCAATGACGTCGCTGTCGCTGATATTGATGAACGCGGACATGTCGACGTCCCCGGGGTGCACGTTGGCGTCGGTGGCCTCTGACCTCACTGGTGCAGCCGCGCGCGGAGGCAGCTTCCGCTTGCCGGTGACGAGATCTGCCATGCCCGGGTACTCGCCGGCATGGATTGCGGCAATCGCTCCCTGGTAAACCACGGCCGATGCCGCTGCTGCTTCGGCAGGGCCGCGGCGGCGGCGCATGACCACCGCGGTGGCGATCAGGCCTGTAATGCCCACCAGCGGCAGGACCAGGGCTTCCGTACTGAATTCCATGGCGACCTCTTCCAGGGGTTCAGGGCCACGCAGCGCGAGCTGCCAATCCGTGCCGGGCACTGGCGCGCGCGCAAGATCCAGTCCCTTGGTGGGGCCGGCGACACTGCGGCCAACCACGATCCACGTGCCGCCCGGCATGGGTTGCCGCAGCTCTGCCGTACGCCCGGGGAGTTCAAGCTTGCCCAGCGGACCGAGCACCACGGAGGACTCGACGGCCAGGTGCAGGTAGCCCAGCGGAACGCCCGTAGGGGGCACCCGGCGGACCAGGGCGATGTGCTCGTCCGGCGTGCCACCAAGATGGACTTCGGCGGCCACGTCATTGGCCTCTACGCCGACTTTCCGGAGCAGGTTCAACCCCATGTAAGTGAGTGGCGGGCTGCTGGATTCATCGAGGGAGACGGCGTCGTGCGGTACCAGCCTCAACAGGCGGGCTGCGGGCACCTCGGCCTGCAGGCTTGCCGCGAGCGTGCGCCGGGCCAGCTCATCGGGGCCGCTGAGCGCCACGACGACGCGAGGGTCGGCGGCCAGGGCGTCCAATGAGCGGTTTTGCGGGTTGAGCGTCGCGCCCAGCTTGATGGCAGCGCTGGTTGCCTCCGCACCCAGGGCTTGTTGCCGGTCGAGGGCGCGGAGCGTCAGTTGCTGCTCGATGAGTTCTCCGAGGAACAGCAGGCCGGCAACCACCGCAAGGGCGAGCAGCGCCACCACGACCGACCGCCGCGAGACGCTCAGCTTCACGTTCGCGAAATTAAGCGGACTGGCCACGGTAGCGTTCGGCGACGACGGCTATGAGCGCGCGAGCAAGTGAGCGTTTGGGTGCCTTGCCAAGCTGGATCCCTCCCTCTGCCCAGTACACGTTGAGTTCGTTGTCGTCGCTCTCGAATCCGGAGCCGGCGATCCCGACGAGGTTTGCTGCGATCAGGTGCAGCTTCTTCTTTTGCAGCTTGGCGCGCGCGAACGCTTCGAGTTGTTCGGTTTCCGCCGCAAACCCCACCGTGAACGGCGGGTTGGGCAGGGCGGCTACCGTGGCGAGTATATCCATCGTGGGTTGGAGCGTCAGCGTCAGGATTTCGCCCTGCTTCTTGAGCTTCTGGCCGGCTGGGGCGACCACGGTGTAGTCGGCCACCGCCGCAGCGCCGATGAACACTGCGCAGCGAGGTACCTCGGCCATGACCGCCGCGTGCATCTCGGCAGCGCTGGACACCCTGATCACGGCAACCCCGGCAGGCAGCGGTGCCGTCGCCGGCCCGGCCACCAGGGTCACGGTGGCGCCGGCGTCCCGCGCGGCTTCGGCCACGGCAAAGCCCATCTTCCCGGAGCTGCGGTTGCTAATGAAGCGCACCGGGTCGATGGCTTCCTGGGTTGGACCTGCGGTGATCAGCACGTGCACGCCGGCCAGCAAGGGAGGGGAGAACAGCCGGGCCGCGGCTTCGGCCAGCGCCTGTGGTTCGAGCAGGCGGCCTGGGCCGACGTCGCCGCAGGCCTGGGCGCCCACGCCGGGGCCAGCAATGCGCGTGCCGCGGCTTTCGAGCAGCGCGACGTTGGCCACGGTGGCGGGATTGCGCCACATCTGCTGGTTCATGGCTGGCGCGACCAGCACCGGCGCGGCGGTGGCAAGGCAGAGCGTGGTCGCGAGGTCGTCGGCGAGGCCGTGGGCGAGCCGCGCCAGGAAGTTGGCGGTGGCTGGAGCGACGAGGATGAGATCGGCCCAACGCGCAAGTTCGATGTGCCCCATGGCGGCTTCGGCCTCGGTGTCGAGGAGGTCCACGTGGACCCGCTCCCCGGACACGGCCTGGAAAGTGAGCGGCTGGACGAATGCCTGCGCGGCGCGGGTCATCACCACCTGGACCCGCGCACCGGCCGCCACCAGCAGGCGAACGAGTTCTGGCGTCTTGTAGGCAGCGATGCCGCCGGTGACGACTACGCAGATTTGTTTGTGCGCCAAGCTGCTCATATGCTTCCCGGTGGAAAGGGCGTCCGGGATTGTAACGCAAGGAATGCGGTCGATTACGCGCCCAAGTCTTTTCGCCGTAGTCACTTGGACAAGGATGTTTACATGACACTCAGATCATTGCCGCTCGCCGAGCGGCCGCGTGAACGACTGATCGCGCACGGCCCCATGCCGCTGACCGACGCCGAGCTGCTGTCGATTTTCCTGCGCACCGGCACGGCCGGGCGGGATGCCCTCGCGCTGTCCCGCGACCTGCTCGAACTTGCCGGTGGCCTGCGCCAATTGCTCGAACTGCCCTTCCAGGACTTCCTGTCCCTGCCGGGACTGGGTCCTGCCCGCTACGCGGAACTGCAGGCGGCGCTGGAACTCACCCGGCGCTATTTCCGGAGCAGCCTCGAACGACGCGATCTGCTGACCGGGCCGCAGGACGCCAAGGATTTCCTCGTGGCCCAGTTCAAGACCCTGCGGCGCGAAGTCTTTGCCTGCCTGTTCCTGGACACCCGGCACCAGCTCATTGCCTTCGAAACACTGTTCTTTGGCACGCTCGACGCCACCACCGTGCACCCGCGCGAGGTGGTCCGACGGGTGCTGGAGCTGAACGCAGCGGCGGTCATCCTTGCCCACAACCACCCCTCGGGGGTGGCCGAGCCCAGCGCCGCCGACCAGGCGCTCACGCGCCGGCTGCGCGAAGCCCTGGCCTTGATCGACGTGCGGGTGCTGGACCACATCGTGGCGGGCGACGGGACAGCCGTCTCGTTCGCCGATCGGGGCTGGCTGTGAGGAAAAAAAGCTTGGAACGACTGGGCAATGCGGCTAGACTCCGGGCCCGCTAGAAGATAACCATAGGCACGAGTGTCATGTCCCGAGTTTGTCAGGTCACCGGTAAGGGTCCGATGTCCGGAAATAACGTTTCGCACGCGAACAACAAGACGCGTCGTCGCTTTCTTCCGAATCTCCACTCCCGCCGCATCTGGGTCGACAGCGAGAAGCGCTTCGTCACCTTGCGCGTGAGCAGCCACGGCCTTCGCATCATCGACAAGCGCGGCATCGACGCCGTCCTGAAAGATCTCCGCGCCCGCGGCGAAAAAGTCTGAGGTTGACCCCCCATGCAGGAAAAAATCAAACTCGTGTCGAGTGCCGGAACCGGCCACTTCTACACCACCACCAAGAACAAAAAGAACACGCCCGAGAAGCTCAAGCGTAAGAAGTACGATCCGGTCGTGCGTCGTTACGTGGATTACAACGAGTCGAAGATCAAGTAGGTCCCAGACCCGGGTCCCGCGAGAAGCCCGCCTGGTGCGGGCTTTTTTTGTGCCCTGCCGTCAAGCTGCGCTGGCCATCCGGTAGCCGGCAAGGCGTCGGGCAAAGTCTTCCAGCGCGGCGATGCCGGTGGCTTCCGCCGCCCGGCTCCAGTCCTGGAGCGCCTGGAGCAGGCGCTCCTGGCTGGCCGTCCGCTCATTGAACAGGGCCAGCAGCTGCTGCTGGAACTCGTAGACCGTCGACAGCGCCATGCTCCGGCTCAGGCCGTCCAGCAGGACCTTGCGTTCGTGCTCGCCCAGCATCCGTCCGGTACGCGGGATGAGTCGCTTGAGCGGCTTCAATTCGCTGCGCTCCGGACGCTGCATACGGGCGATTTCGTCACGATGCACCCGCTTCACGACGCAGCGGGCGTAATCGGCCAGCACGTGCATGTGGCTGCTCACGATGGCCTTCACGGTGTCGAGGTCGATGCTCGATTTCTGGGTGTCGATGACCGGCGCCTCGAATACCCGCCGAACTTCAGCGAGTCCAAAGAACTCCAGCGCCCGGATGTACGCCCAACCGATGTCGAATTCCCAGGGCTGGACGGAAAACCGGGCGGAACTCGCGAAGGCGTGGTGGTTGTTATGCAGCTCTTCGCCGCCAATCAGGATGCCCCAGGGCACGAGGTTGGTGGAACCGTCGAGTGACTCGAAATTGCGATAGCCGCGCCAGTGGCCAAGGCCGTTGACGACCCCGGCGGCGAAAATGGGGATCCACATCATCTGCGTGGCCCACACCGAAAGTCCCAGCACCCCGAAGAGCAGCAGGTTCGCGGCCAGCATCAGGGCCATGCCCAGGAAGGAATGGCGGGTATAGAGATTGCGTTCGAGCCAGTCGTCCGGCGTGCCGTGGCCGTATCTGGCACGGGTTTCGGGGTTGGTCGCTTCGACGCGGTAGAGCTCCGCGCCTTCCAGCATCACCTTGCCGATGCCGTGGATGTGCGGGCTGTGCGGGTCATCCGACTGCTCGACGAAGGCGTGGTGCTTGCGATGCACCGCGGTCCAGCCACGGGTGTCCATACCCGTCGTCATCCACAGCCACCCACGAAAGACATGGGACACCACGGGGTGCAGGTTCAGCGCGCGATGCGCCTGGTTGCGATGGAGGTAAAGCGTGACCGCGACAATGGTCAGGTGGGTCATGGCCAGTGCGGTGAGGACGACACCCCACCAGGGCAAATCGAGGAGGCCATTGGCGGCGAAATCGGTGATCATGGAGACAGGTTCCTTAAGGCTCATCGATGAATCTTCGCCTACCCTCAGGTGGGGGCGCAATTACCTGCCGACACCCCCATGGTCGAGCGCCTTGCTGCGCAGGTGTCGGCTGATGTCGACGCAAATCCTGCTGGAGGCCCGCGGGCTCGGTTACCGCTACGGCGCGCGGCGTGCCGTGCGGGGGTTGAACCTCACGATTGCACGCGGCGAGTGCCTGGGCCTGCTCGGCCAGAACGGCGCCGGCAAGTCCACTACGCTCAGGATGCTGGCCGGGGTGCTCACGCCCGGCGAAGGGACCATCGCCATCGCCGGCATCAACCTGCTCGCCGCACCCCTGGCGGCCCGTCGCCACCTCGGCTACCTGCCGGACGTGCCGCCGGTCTATGGCGACATGACAGTCGGGGATTACCTCGCCCTTTGCGCGGATCTCCACGGCTGCGCCGCACGCGCAGACGCCGTGGCCAGGGCCACCCGGCGCTGTGGCCTGGACGACGTCGGCCCGCGCTACATCCGGACCTTGTCCAAGGGCTACCAGCAGCGCATCGGAATCGCCCAGGCCATCGTGCACGAGCCCGCGCTGCTCATCCTCGACGAGCCGACCGTGGGCCTCGATCCGCGCCAGCTGCACGCGCTGCGCGAACTCATCCGTGAACTTGCCCGCGATCGCGCCGTGATCCTCTCCACCCACCTGCTCTCGGAAGTGCAGCAGACCTGCACGCGGGTCGCCATCCTCCACGAGGGCGCGCTGCGCGCCGAGTTGACCCTCGGCACCCAGGGCCTGCACTTCAAGCTCACCCTCGGCAGCGCTCCGGATGCGCGCGACGCATTGGGCAGCGTACCAGGCGTGACTTCCGTCACCGCGCTGGGCAACACCCGGTGGCAACTTGAAGTGGCAGGCGAAGACGTGGCGGACGGCATTGCGCGACTCGTGCTCGCACACGGCTGGGGCTTGCGCGAGCTGCGCCTCGTCGACGCCCCGCTGGAACAAACCTTCCTCGCGCTCACCGCCGGCCAGGCTACGCCATGCTAGGCGTGGTGCTGCGTCGGGAATGGCATGCGTTCTTCCGCACGCCCTGGGCGTGGGGCGTACTGGCGCTCTTGCAGGCCCTGCTGGCCTTCCAGTTCCTTGCACTCATCGAGCAATTCGAAGCTGCCGCGCCACGGCTGGCACGCTTGCCCCAACCCCCGGGCCTGACTGAACTCGTCATTCAGCCACTGATGATGCTGCTGGCCATGCTGCTGCTCTTCGTGGTCCCCATGCTCTCGATGCAGAGTTTTGCCGGCGAGCGACGCAACGGCACTTTGTGCCTGTGGCTCGCCGCGCCCGTGTCCCTCGTGGATCTGGTGGTGGGCAAATGGCTGGGCGTGGTGAGCGTGCTGGGGGTCGTCTGGGCCAGCGCGGCGCTGATGTGCGTCTCCCTTGCGCTTGGCTCCACCCCTGATCCCGGTGCGCTGGCCAGCGCGCTGCTGGGACTCCTGCTCTTCATGGGGATGACCGCCGCGCTCGGCGTGCTGTTCTCAAGCCTCACCCAGCAGCCCGCGCTGGCGGCCCTCGCGTGCTTCGCCAGCCTGATGTTCCTGTGGATGTGCGACTGGTCCGCGCAGCTTGAAGAAGACGCGACGCTCTTCACCCAGTGGTCGCTCATGAACCACTACCAGCGCCTCGCCCGCGGGCTGGTCGATACCAGCGACGTGCTGTGGTTCCTCCTCCTCACCGCCGCCGCGTTGGCGCTCACGGTGTGGCGGCTGGCAGGGGAGCGACGTGGATACTGATCGCACGCCGCGCTGGCCACAGATCCGGCACGCACTCGTGGCCTGCGCGATTGTCGGCATGACAGGCGCCCTGCTCGTGCTCACTGCCACGCACCACCGGGTCTTCGACTGGACGGGGAACACGCGACATTCACTGGGAGAAGCAAGCCGTGCGGCCATCGCGGCGCTGAAGACCCCGGTGGGCGTGACCGTCTACCTGCCGCCGCGGCATCCCGCCAGGGAGACCGCCAAGACCCTGATCGCGCGTTACCGGCGCGCTGACGCCGACATCACCCTGCATTTCGTCGATCCGGCCGCCGCACCGGAGGCCATGCGGACCGCGGGCCTGCGCGAAGGCGAGATGGTGGTGACGCTGGAGGGGCGCGAAGAGCACTTGCGGACCTACAGCGAAGGAGCGTTCACCAACGCACTGGCCAAGCTTGCGCGGAACGGCCAGCAGTGGCTGGGCTTCGTCAGTGGCCATGGCGAACGCAGCCCGACGCGCGAAGCCAACTTCGACCTGTCGGATTTCGCCCAGGCCCTGAAGCAACGCGGGATCCGGGCGCGCGAACTCAACCTCGCCGCACAGGGCGCCCTGCCGGACAACCTCGCCGCGCTGGTCATCGCGAGCCCGCAGGTGGAATTCATGCCCGGCGAAGTTGCCCTGCTGCGCCAATACCTCGACCGCGGTGGCGCGCTGCTCTGGCTGCTCGAACCGCAAGTCCCGGTGTCGCTCGGGCCACTGGCGAAGTCCCTGGGCCTCACCCTGGATCCGCGCACGGTGATCGACCCCACCACCGCGGCCATGGCCATCGACGATCCGGCGATGAGCCTCGTCACCCAATACCGCGAGCACCTGGCGCTCAGCAACTTCAGCGCCACCACGGTACTGCCGCACGCGGCGCCAGTGGCCGTGACGGCGGAGGACGGCTGGACGCCAACGCTGCTGTTCGCGAGCGGGCCGCGCGCCTGGGCCGAGTCCTCGCCCGTGGCCGGCAACGTGGCTTTCGACGACGGCGTGGACACCCGCGGACCGCTACCGCTCGCCCAGGCGCTTACCCGCAAACAGCAGCGCGTGGTGGTGGTGGGCGACGGCGATTTCCTCTCCAATACTTACCTCGGCAACGGCGGCAACCGCGATCTCGGCACGCGCCTGGTGGAGTGGGTGGCGGCCAACGATGCCCTGATCGCCGTAGATGCCGTGCCGGCACCCGACCGCAAGCTGGCGCTCAAACCCTGGCAGGTCGCGGTGCTGGGAGGGGGATTCCT
>JAYTTZ010000164.1:0-6943 GCA_043744805.1 Gammaproteobacteria bacterium | reverse complement strand
ACAAACTCCCCCGCATGGGGGCGGGATCTGTTGCAAGTTAGTGACGGTACGTCCGGCACGGCCGACTGGGTTCCCGCTTTCGCGGGGATGACGATGCGGGACTCGCGCGAATGCCCGCTGTACCGTCGCCCCCGCACAGGCGGGGGCCCATTGCCCCGTCACCTGCGCTCAGGCGACGCCGGCGGAGAACACCGACAGATCCTGCGGGCCGCCGCGCTCCAGGGCGCGCTCGTAGGCCGGGCGAGCACGCAGTCGGGCGAGGTAGGCCTGCACCGCAGGCAGGGATTTGATGCGGCCCCGGGCTTCGCTGAATTCCAGCGTCCAGCCGAGGTTGATGTCGGCGGCCGAGAATCCCGAGAGCAGCACGTAGTCGCGACCCTGCAAGGCCGTCTCCACGTGCTGGTGGTTCCTGGTGATCTCGGCGTCGAAGAAGCCCATGAAGGTTGCGTTGCCGCCGCCGGTCCAGGCGTACACGAGATCCACCGCGAGCGCCGGGAACAAGGTGCCTTCCGAATAGGCCAGCCACTGCAGGTAGGGACCGTATTCCGCATCGCCTGGACGCCGGCTGAGCCGGCCGTCGGAGCATTGGTTGCAGATGTATTCGATGATGGCGTCGGTTTCGACGATGACCTGGCCGTCATGCTCGATGGCCGGCGCCTTGCCGAGCGGATGCACCGCCAGGAGCGACTCCGGCGCGCGCAGGGTCTCGACCTCGCGGAAGTGCTTGATGAGCTGGTAATCGAGGCCAAGCTCCTCGCACAGCCAGACGATGCGCTGCGAGCGGGAGTTGTTGAGATGGTGCACGGTCAGCATGGTCGGTCTCCGGGGGTTTGCGGGGTTGGACGAAAAGTGACTTGACGACTCCAGCGGCGGGCCCGCAAGGTGCCCACGCCGCCGGGTCGGTCATGGGCTGTGGGCTGCGCCTCCGGGAGCCCGTCGCAGGCCCGCAAGCTGCCCGAACCTGCGGGCTTTTCACCGGCTGCAGGCCGAGTGTCCGGGATCCCTTGGCGGGACCGCAACCTGCCCGCGCCGCCGGGACTGTGACGGGGTGCGACAATTTGTCGCATGGTGGGCCCACGATGCCGGCCGGGGACGCAGATTTCGAAACGGATACGGGCGGCGCCGAAGGCGTGGGCGACCTCTCCGTCCTCGCCCGCTATACGTTCTTCGAGCACCACTCACTCGCCGCCACCACTCTGCTGGCCGCTAGCGCAGGGCTCAAGCTGCCGACCGGCGACACCCTTGGCCGCAACGACGTCGGCAACTTCATGGACGCCCATACGCAGCTGGGCACGGGTTCAACCGACGTCTTCCTTGGACTTTCCGCGAGCCACGCGGTGGGCCGACTCAATCTCTCCGCCAATGTACTGGCGGCCGTAACCACCGAAGGCGACGCCGGCCACGTGGCGCACCAGTTCGGCGACTCCCTCAACTACGATCTCACCGGCAAATACCGCCTGTTCCCGGAAATGCCCGGCGACAGCCCGCTGCAGTGCTTCGTATCTCTTGGCGTGAACGGCGAATGGCGCAGCAAAGTAGACCCGATGACCGACGCCTTCCACGATCACTTTTCCAGCGTTGCCCGCAGCTACGCCGAAGGCCGCCCGTCGTATCCCCCCGCCCTCTTCGACTGGCTCGCCTCGCTGTGCGCGACGCGCGACTGCGTTTGGGACGGTGCCACCGGCAGCGGACAGGCTGCGGTCGATCTCGCACGCTACTTCCGGCAGGTCATCGCGACGGACGCCAGCGCCAAGCAGCTTGCCTAAGCGCCAGCGCGCCCGAACATCGACTACCGGGTGGCGCAGGCCGAAACCTCCGGCCTCGCTAGCGCCAGCGTGGATCTGATCACCGTGGCCCAGACCCTGCACTCTGGACTTTCCCCTCCCGCGGATTGACGCACAGCGCTACACGCTGGAAGTGCAGTGGCCGCTGGCGCAGGTGCTGGGTTATCTGTCGAGCTGGTCGGCGACCGCCGCCTCTCGGCGTGCGCGCGGTGAAGATCCCGTCGCCTTGCAAGGCCCTGCCTTCGAAGCGGCGTGGGGAGATCCGATGCGCCGTCGCGGCGTGCGCTGGCCAATGAGCTTGCGGGTGGGTCGCGTCCAGGGCTTGCTCGAGGTTTCGTGCCTCACGCGAGCCATGGGCCGCCGCGCTTGCGGCGCGCAGTGCACACTCCGTAGCCTTCCCTCCAGCTTCCGCAGCCCTCCGGGCTGCGGCAAACCAAGGAGCCCTGCCATGAACCAGCCCGTGAAACTTCCCGCCGATATCGACCTCGACAAACTCAGCTGGATGCGCCTCGAAGGCGGACCGGATTTTGACTATCCGATCAACTACGCCTACCACGTGCAGGACGCAGACGTCGCGAACGGCCGCATCCAGCTCGTGATCAAATGGGAACCCAACGCCTACTGCCATTACCACCGCCATCTCGGTACTACCGTCGCCACCATCCTGCAGGGCGCGCAACACCTCATCGAAGAGCACGCGTACGAAACCGTCACCAAGGTGCGCACCGTGGGTTTCAGCGCTGCCGTGAAGGACGGCGACGTGCACATGGAGCACGGTGGGCCTGAAGGCGTCACCATCCACTTCGACATCCACGTGCCCGACGGTCGCCTGTTCGATCTGCTGGATCGAAACGGCAATACGCTCTTGACCGTGTCGGTGACGGATATGGCGGAAAAGAAGCTGGGCGTCGCGGCCTGAGGATTTGAATCCTGCGGTGACGCGCATCGCGGTGGCGCTTGTGATCGTGGTGTGGAGTGCGGCGCGACATCGCGCGTTGCACCCTGATCCGTCATCCCCACGCAAGCGGGGATCCAGACGACGTTGGCCGGGGGACTGAGGTCGGGGGATTAGCGCTCGACGCCCCTCTGTCTGTGTGGCCGGTCACTCGACACGCGATGGCCGCTCATTCGATGCCCACTGGATCCCCGCTTTCACGTGTATGACGGATCTTGGTCACTTGGGGCCCGGCTCCTCCGCTGGATGAAAATCCCAATCAGGCCTGAACGGCACCGTTAGAGCGCCGCACGCGCACACTGCTGGCGCAGGATCACGGGCGCCGACAGTTAGACCCGGGCGGTGCCATCAGCGCGGCCGGCGCATCGAACAGCCCACGTTCACTACTGCAACCCTCTCAACGCGACCATCCGCCCACGCCCGGAGAGCTGATCCCCATCAAGGGAGAATCGCAAAGTGGTAATAGATCTTCACTGGTGTTAACTCTCCAGTGAGCGTTCGGTGTGCGACTCCCCGATGCCCCGGGTCTGGATTTTCCAAAGTGGTCGCAGGTTCTAGGTTCAGGCGCTTAATCATCAAGGAACAACACCATGAAAAATCGAAAAATAAGTCTGTTGGCAGTCGCTGCCAGTTTGCTTGTGTCTGCAGTCCCCGCCTCGGCTGTCACGATCGAGCTCAAGCTCATCGACTCTTACTCGAAGAGCGCACCGTTCGGACTTGCCTTCGACGGCACCAATATCTTCTGGTCGCAGAGCAACGGCCAAATCCAGAAGATGACGACGAGTGGGGTCGATGTGGGCTCCACCTTCGGCGGCCCCGTCTGGTCCGAGCTTGCCTGGGACGGCTCGCATCTGCTGTCGGCGCAGTACAACACGCTCTACTCCTTTGATCGGGATGGCAGCAATGTCACGACCAGCACGATCGGCGCGAGCCTGACCGGGATCACCTCGCTTCAAGACGGTCTTGACTGGGACAACAACGAGTTGTGGATTTCTCCCGATATCGGAAATATTTTCCGGGTCGCGGGCGATCTCGCCACCGGAAGCACTTTCCTGAGCGGCTCCTATTCCGGGGTTGAACGGTTCCAGACCGCCAGCGGTACCGACTATCTGGCCGTGGTGAATGACGGAAGCAGCCCACGCCAGCTTTGCGTGCACACGCTCGGAGGGTCTCTGCTGGGCTGCCAGAACTTCACCAACGACCGCTACGAGGGTCTCGCTTTCGACGGCCGGTACCTCTGGGCGGCCGACTACTTCGGAGGCCGGATCGACAAGTTCGATATCCTCGCTGATGGTGGTTCCATCATCAGTCCGCCGGTACCGATCCCGGCCGCAGTCTGGCTGCTGGGTTCAGCCTTGGGAGGCATGGGCCTGGTGCGTCGTCGCAAGGCCTGAGCGCTTGGCACTCCCTGCGTTGCGCGCGTTGGTGCGCGACGCCCGGGATGGGTGGAAGGGCCTGCGGGCCCTTTCGTTTTTGGGAAGATGATGCCTGTCCCAGTTGCTCCCCCTGTGAGACACCCGAACGATATTCCGGTGCCGCTCCAGCCTGCTGCAATGCGGCGTGCGTTTCCGACAATTGGAAGCCACTATGGCGCGGTCACTGATAAAGGAGATCGATCGATGATGCTGACGCCAGCCGGCACCTACGCCGAAGTCTGCCAGGCCTTCCACTGGGACATCCCCGAGTACTACAACATCGCCGACGACGTCTGCGATCGCTGGGCGGGTGATCCTGCCCGCGTGGCGCTCGTCCACGAGGACGCCGCGAAGCAGGTGCGGCGCTTCAGCTTCCAGGACATCCAGCGCTACGCCAACCAGTTCGCGAACACCTTGCTGGGCCTCGGCCTGCAGCGTGGCGAGCGGGTCACCTTCCTGCTGGCGCAGGATCCGGAAGCCGCCATCGGGCACGTGGCCTGCTGGAAGGCGGGCCTCGTGTCCAACCCGACCTCGGTGTTGTTCGCAGCGGAGGCCATTGGCTATCGCCTGAACGATCTCAAGACGCGCGTCGTCGTCACCGACAGTGCGAACTACCCCAAGATCGCCGAACTGCGCACGGCGTGCCCGAGCGTTGAACACGTCTTCGTCACCGATGGCGCACCGGCCGGCGCCCGCCACTTCCGGGAGGCCATCGCGTCCGCGAGCGATACTTTCGTGAACGTCCGCACGCGGGCGGAGGACCCGGCCTGGGTCAGCTACACCTCCGGAACCACCGGGCAGCCCAAGGGTTCTGTCCAGCCGCACCGCATGCTGCTGGGCCACATGCCCAGCGTGGAATTCATGTACGACTTCTTCCCGCGCGCGGGCGACGTGTTGTGGTCGCCCGCCGACTGGGCCTGGATGGCCGGCCTCACGAACCTGCTGTTTTCCAGCTGGTTCCACGGTTGTTCGGTGGTGGCAACTGCAGCGATGAAAGGCTTCAACCCGGAGGAGGCGTACCGGATCTTGGGCGATTACGGCGTGACCTGCGCCTTCCTCACGCCGACCGCTTTGAAGCTCATGCGGCCCGTGTCGGCGCCGCGCAGCCGCTACGATCTCAAGCTGCGGGTGGTGGCTTCGGGCGGCGAGTCGGTGGGCACCGAGCTCTTCGAGTGGGCGGCGCGCGAGCTTGGCATCCGCATCAACGAGGTCTACGGGCAGACCGAGTGCAATCTCGTGCTTGGCAACAACGGCAGCGTCCTGCCGATCAAGCCGGGCTCCCTGGGTCGGCCGATGCCGGGCGCGGAGGTCGCCGTCATCGACGAAGGGGGCAACCCCGTGCCGGCGGGTGTGGAGGGACAGATCGCGGTGCGCCGTCCCCATCCGGTCATGCTGCTTGAATACCTCAACCAGCCGGAAGCCAGCGCGGAGAAATTCCTTGGCGACTGGCTGCTGACTGGCGACCGGGCCCACGTGGACGAGGATGGTTATTTCTGGTTCCACGGTCGCGGCGACGACGTCATCACAAGTTCCGGCTATCGCATCGGTCCGGGCGAGATCGAAGATGCGCTCATGAAGCACCCGGCTTGCCGCATCGTGGCGGTGATTGGCGTGCCCGATCCAGTCCGCACGGAAATCATCAAGGCCTTCATCATCCTGAACGATGGTTTTGAAGGCAGCGATGAACTGGCCGAGGAGCTCAAGCAGGCGGTTCGCTCGCGCCTCGCCAAGCACGAGGTGCCCCGCCTGGTTGAATTCGTGGCCAGCCTGCCCATGACCACGACTGGAAAAATCATGCGGCGTGAACTGAGGTTGGCCGAGGCCGACAAAACCCGCCGCGCCTGAAGCGCGACCTCACGCAGGAGCCTCCTCGAGCCCCCTTCGCTCCCCGGGTGCCGGTGGGCGGGCCAGGAAGATGAAGGAAGATGATGCCTGTCCCAGAGTTGCCCCGATCACAGTGAAGTTGTAGAGGCGACAACTAGCTTGACGCCGCGCGTCCGCCATGCAAAAAGGCCCGGCGATCGGGCGACTGCGTCGCGATCGTTTTGAGGGAGGGATGGATTCACAAACGCTTGGGCGTTTGCTCACCCCTGCGGGGCGCCTCCGGCGTCCAAACTCGCGTTGCGAGTTGGTCGAACCGTGAGGGTTCTGCTTCCACCCTCCCTCTCCGCCATGAAAAAGGGCCCCGGAGGGCCCTTTTTCATGGCGGAGAGGGAGGGATTCGAACCCTCGGTCCTCGTGAGAGGACGCCGGTTTTCAAGACCGGTGCAATCAACCGCTCTGCCACCTCTCCGGGTGCGCGGATGCGGGGCGAGTATAACTTGCGCGGGACGGGCATGGCAGGCGTTTGGTCGGATGGCCATCGCCTTTGTCGTTTCGTGGCTCGCATCTTGCTGATCGCTTGCAGGCGAAGTCGTGCCGCCCGGCTTCAGCTCGGATGGCCTGCCGCCGACCCCACCATGGGGTCAGGTCTGGCTCATCACGGGCCGCGACCACGATCCCGCCAGTCACGCCACGGAGCCTCCATGCAACGCGAAATGCTCGATACCCACCAGAAGACCCTGCGGATCAACCTCGACCCGCGGTGGTACGGGACCTTTGCCGAAATCGGCGCGGGCCAGGAAGTGGTTCGCTGGTTCTTCCGGGTCGGGGCCGCGGCGGGGACCATCGCGAAATCCATTTCGGCCTACGACATGGCGACCAGCGACGCGATTTACGGGCAGTGCGAGCGCTATGTGTCGCGCCAGCGCCTGCAGTCGATGCTGGATCACGAACACGAACTCAACATC
>JAYTTZ010000163.1:0-1826 GCA_043744805.1 Gammaproteobacteria bacterium | reverse complement strand
GGAGCGCAGGACCCGCAGCCTATGCAGGAATAGGTGAGGAGTCCGAGCACCGCCGGGACGCAAACTGCCGAGCGCAGTAGTTTTTCACCAGCCTGCTAACCGAGGATTGCGACGAAGTCCCCACCCAGGAGTCCCCGATATGGCAGTTCGTGCCGGGTTTGGTATCGCCAGTTTTCCGTTTGATAAACCCGCGAGCTGGTTCGAGTGGGTGCAACTGCTCGAACGCTACAAGGTGGATTCGGTCTGGCAGACCGATCGACTGGTCTCTGCGGATCCTTACCTCGAAGCCGTGAGCGTGATGGCGACCTTGGCCGGCTGCACGGAGCGCATCAAGTTCGGCATGAATGCCATCGTCGCGCCGCTGCGTGATCCGCTGGTGCTGGCCAAGCAGTGCGCGACCATCGACTTCCTGAGCAATGGGCGCCTGCTCCCGATGTTTGGCGTGGGCTATCCCAATGCCATCGAATGGAAGACGACCAACCGCGATCCGGGCGATCGCGGCGCGCGTTCCAGCGAGATCTTCCAACTCCTGAACCTGCTGTGGACGCAGGAGTCGGTCACCTTCGAAGGCAAGTTCTACCAGTACCGCAACGTCACGGTCACGCCGCGCCCCATCCAGCAGCCGCTGCCGCTGTGGATTGGCGGCAATGCCGATGCAGCCCTCAAGCGCACCGCGCGCCTTGGCACCGGCTGGATTGGCGGAATCACCACGGCGGAGCAGGTCGCCTATGCCATCAACCTCATCCGCACCGAGTCCACCGCGCTGGGCCGGAAGATTGACGACGACCACTACGGCACGTCGCTGGCCTACCGGATTGGCTCGATGGACGACGCGCAAGTTGCCCAGTTTCCATTGGTGCGGCGTGCCGGCATCGGGGACGAAATCGACCTGCGTCCATTGCTGGCGGTAGGCACCGTGCAGCAGATCATCGATCGCATCGAAACCTACAAGGCGGCGGGCGCCTCGAAGTTCGTGCTCTTGCCGATTGCGCTCGGTGATGCCGATGTCTTCGACCAGACGCGTCGCGCCTGCGAAGAAATCCTCCCGGCGATCCAGACATGAGCAGTGAAAACGTCCTCCTGAAGTCCCTCGACGCTGGCGTGTTGACCTTGACGCTCAACCGCCCGGAAGTGCTCAACGCCTACAACTATCCCCTGCACAACGCGCTGCTGACGGCGTTCGACGAGGCGGATGCCAACGACGAAGTGCGGGCGATTATCCTCACCGGTACCGGCCGTGCCTTCTGCGCGGGTGCAGATCTCACGGGCGGTGGCGGCACCTTCAACCACCGCGACACCACGCGCGAGGATCACCGCGACGGGGGTGGGGTACTCACCCTGCGTATCTTTGATCTCAAGAAACCCATCATCGCCGCCATCAACGGCCCGGCGACCGGCGTGGGGCTCACGCTCACGCTGGCCTGCGACGTGCGCCTGGCAGTGCCGGGCGCCAAGTTTGGTTTTGTCTTCGTCCAGCGCGGCATTGCGCCCGACGCCTGCAGTTCGTGGTTTGCGCCGCGCATCGTTGGCATTGAACAAGCGCTCAAGTGGTTCCTGTGCGGGGACATCTTCCGTAGCGAAGAAGCGCTTGCGGCTGGCTTGGTGAGCGAACTGCTGGCACCCGAAGATCTCCTGCCCCGCGCCCGCGCCATCGCGGACGGCTTCAGCCGCAAGACCAGCGCGGTGTCGGTGGGCATCGCGCGCAGGCTCTTGTGGCGGATGCTGGGTGCCGAACATCCGCGCGTCGCGTTCCAGCAGGAGTCGCAGGCGCTGTGGTATGTCGGCGGCGCGGCTGACGCGGTAGAGGGCGTGAAGTCTTTCCTCGA
>JAYTTZ010000162.1:0-26290 GCA_043744805.1 Gammaproteobacteria bacterium | reverse complement strand
TTCCAGATCAGCTCGTATAAGCGCTTCTGGTCGTGGTTGAGGAAGGTCTCGACGCTTTCGGGCGTGCGCTCCACGTCGCTGGGACGGCACGCCTCGTGCGCTTCCTGGGCGTTCTTGGACTTGGTCTTGTAAGCGTGCGCCTTGGGGGGCAGCGACGCCGGCCCGAACTCGGCCCTGATGAAGTCACGAAGTTCTTCCAGCGCTTCCTGCGCCACGTTGAGAGAATCGGTACGCATGTAGGTGATAAGGCCTTCGGCGCCGTTGCCAGTGTCGATGCCTTCGTACAACTGCTGTGCTACCCGCATTGCGCGCTGGGCGGTGAATCCGAGCTTTCGCACGGCTTCCTGCTGCAGGGTCGACGTGATGAACGGCGGTGCAGGGTGCCGTTTGCGCTGCTTGCGCTCAATGGACGTGACAACAAAGGTGCCATCCGACCCGGCGAGGATCTGGGCCCGAACGTTTTCCGCCTGCGTTTGCGAAGTCACGCTGAACTGGCGAATCTTCTCTGCGCCCAGTTCGGACAACCGCGCTTTGAAGGCTCCCGCAGCGGCGGTCATGTCGGCTTCAACCGACCAGTATTCACGTGGATTGAACTTTTCAATTTCCGCTTCGCGCTCGCAGATGAGGCACAGCGCCGGGCTTTGCACCCGTCCGGCCGACAGGCCGCGGCGGATTTTCTTCCACAGCAGGGGCGACAGGTTAAAGCCCACGAGGTAGTCGAGTGCCCGGCGTGCCTGCTGGGCGTTGACCAGGTCGTAGGAGAGTTCCCGAGGATTGGCCACGGCCTCAGCAATAGCCCGTGGCGTGATTTCATGGAACACGACCCGGCAGACTTTCTTGCCCTCCAGCGCCTTACGCTGCTTCAGCAGTTCAAGGATGTGCCACGAAATGGCCTCGCCTTCGCGATCCAAGTCGGTTGCGAGGTATAGCGCGGTCGCCTTCTTGGCCGATTTTGTAATGGCGTCAACGTATTTGGCGTTTTTCTCGATGACTTCATACGTCATCGAGAAGTTGTGATCGGGGTCGACTGCCCCTTCCTTGGGCAGGAGGTCGCGAACATGACCATAGGAGGCGAGAACGTCGTAGTCCTCACCCAGGTACTTCTTGATGGTCAGCGCCTTAGCAGGCGATTCGACGATAACCAGATTCTGTGCCATACGTTTCTCTAAGCAGACCTTGGGGTCTGCTCGTAAGGGCCGTCAGGGGTTTTCACTCAGTGCAGTACGCCGTAGGGGCTGTCATTGACCAAGTCTTCCATCGAAAAATAGGCGCTTTCATAGCCCGGAAGATTGAACAGCACCATGAGGATGATCCATTTCAACTGCTCGACGTCGATGCTTTTGACGTCGAGCGCCATTACGCGTTCGATCACGAGTTCACGACTTGAAAACTCGAGTACACCGTTTATTTCAAGGAAATGCAGGAACCCCCGGCAGGACGCGTCCATCCTGAATTGCTCTTCGTCCGTGTAGCAACGCAGCGAAGAACCGCTGTCGTTCATCGAATCCGAATCAGGCGCACTGGCGGCCAAATCGTTCAGCCAGTCGAGTGCGCGGCGTACGGTATTGGATTCGAAGCCAGCTTCACGCAGCAGCATGCGCAACCTGTCGTGGTCGTCGAGCAGGTCGGCATCATCCTCGGCGTAGTGCTCGAAAATGTATATGAGTACGTCTATGACCGTGTGATGCATGCTTTGCCTCAGGGTTCGCCACAGGGGGGCGATCGGGCTTATCGCAACATCCACAGCATCTGGCGGTGCGACCCGCCTCGCTGCTCGGGAAGTGAATCAAGCGCTGTTTCGGGCGGTACGGACAAAGGTCCCTCCTCGGTCGGAGTGCACCCATCCCTTCATTTCTAGCGCCGTGAGGATGGATGAAACCTCTGGGGCCGTCAATCCGCTGCCATCGACGATGGCGTCGAAGCTCAGGGCCTCGAATTCACAGGCTTCCAACACTTTGCGCTCACGCAGCGCGAGACCGAGCGGGGTCGTTTCCGCGGGCTGCAAGGTCAGGCCCAGCCCTAAGGACAGTTCGTTCAACACATCGTCCACCGATTCGGTCAGCACCGCGCCCTGCCTGATCAGGGCATGGCAGCCGCGACTCAGCGGGCTACGGATAGGCCCCGGCACGGCGAACACTTCACGTCCCTGCTCCAACGCTTGCATGGCAGTAATGAGGGAACCACTGGTCAGAGCAGCCTCCACCACTAGCGTACCCACTGCTAACCCGCTGATTATCCTGTTCCGCCTGGGGAAAGTATGCTTGGCTGGGGGATAACCCAGCGGGTATTCCGATACCAGCAGGCCACTGGCCTCGATGGCACGCGCGAGGTCGCGATGTGTCGCGGGATAGATTCGGTCAATGCCGCAGCCAAACACCGCAACCGTGGCGCCTGATTCGTCCAGGGCACCGGCGTGCGCTGCCGCATCTATCCCGATGGCCATTCCGCTCGTGATTGCCAGTCCTGCGGCAGTGAGGCCTCTCGCAAGGGTGTAGGCATTTTCGCGGCCGGCGGTGCTGGCGCGTCGACTACCTACCACCGCGATCTGCTTCATCCCCAGTAAAGAGGTGTTGCCACAAGTAAAAAGCACTGGAGGCGGCTGCGGGATTGCGGCAAGGAGGGCTGGGTACGCGGGGTCCCCGAGTATTACCAGCGCGTGGCCGGGGGATTCTAGCCAGCGCGCAGTCCGTGGTCCGCTTGAGTGGTCGATGGTAAGCCGCAGGGAACGGACCAGGGCTTCGAGTTCGGAGAACTGCCGCGTCGTGCTAGAACCCGCGGCAATTTTCCCAAGCGCTCTGGCCAGGAAACCAGACAGGAGATCGGGTCGGCCATTAAGCGCTGCATGCGCTACGGCGCAAAGTTCGGTGCATTCGATGTCCTGTCCCTTGTCCATCGAGCGCGAGCATAACCGGGGCCCCGGGGGGCCCGACAAGCCGGGTTCAAGGGTTGCGGACGTGATCCAGGACGTGTGCTGCCCGCTGGGTGTTCATGACAAGCCCATAGCTGACGCGATCAAAGGTTCGAAAAATCAGTACTTCACCGGCACGCTCTTCGGGCAGACGGAGTTTCCTTGGCGTGCCGCCTATTTTCTCCCCGAATGCCTGATCTACTGCCATCTTGCCGTCGCGGACGCCGTTAGCGATGTGGTCGAAGAACCTGCCGACGGCCGAGGGATTCTGCTCAGTCGCCTTCTGCATCGCCTCGCGATGTTCGTGGAACTCGATTTGAGCGCCGATCTGGTCCGAAACTTCCGCACCGCGCTGGAAAATCGCGAGCACGTGGCCAGTGGCAATCCCGTCGGCCGTGCCTCTGTTGAGGACCACCACGTTGTGCTGCGCGATCTGGCTTACACCGTCGATCACCGAAATGATCTGGCCGTCGATGGCTGCTTCGGGCGCGCGGGGCAAGAATGACGGGTATTCCTGCTCTTCCTGCGGCATCACGCGATCACCCTTGAGTACTTCGCGGTTCGTCCAGGTCAACTGGCCTGTACTGGTTTCATCGAACTTCAAAATGGCGAGGTCAGCGATGTGCAGTGCCTCATAGCCCAGGGTTTCTCCGGTCCCCGGGTCGACATACGCCTTGCCCGGACGAAATACGCTGTAGCGGGTACCCGTATCGGCGCCGAGTCCCCTCAGGTAAACCTTCGCCCCTACACCCACCACCAGATGCTCATCCTGGCTGGCAATCACATAAGGAGAGCGTTCTATCTGGTTCTTCGTCACGACGAGCGGTCGACTCAGGAACTGACTGATGGCGTTGAGAGGGATAGCCGGGATGGCATTCTGGCGCAGCTCCTCGCGTACGGAAGGCGACAATCTGATGTTGCGTCCCCCTGCCTCGCCACGGCGCAAGTTGAGCATGGGCTTCCCATCGCGATCGGAGAGGAAAACCTCATCGCCCGGGTAAATCAGGTTCGGATTCTGGATTTGCGGATTGACCTGCCAGACTTCCGGCCACTGCCACGGTTTGGCAAGGAATCGACCCGCGATGTCCCACAAGGTATCGCCCTTGACCACGGTGTACGCCTGGGGATGGGTGGGGTTCAGTGGAACGTCTGCCGCCCACAACGCGGAACAGCTGAACACAAGAACCATAGAAAAGAGAATTTTTCTATGCATTTCAACGCTCTTAGGCATGAAGGTTAATCCAGTTTAGCAGACTATCCGCCAATTAATAACCCAAGTCGACGATTCGCCCCGAACGCCCTGCCCCACCTTGCCGGATCGAGGGCCGATCCATATCCTTCAAAGCCCTTACGGATGGAATTTTCGCCGTGGCGATGCTGGAAATCCTTCACTACCCCGACTCGCGGCTGCGCCAGATCGCGCGCTCGGTCACGCTGTTCGACGATGCCCTTCGCAGGCTGGTCTCGAATATGTTCGAGACCATGTACACAGCACCTGGGGTTGGCCTCGCGGCCCCCCAGGTCAACGTTTCGAAGCGAGTGGTCGTCATTGATATCTCCCGCGACGGCAACCAACCCCTGGTGTTCATCAATCCGGAGCTTCTGGAACTGCGTGGCACGGAAGTCATGGAAGAAGGCTGCCTTTCGGTTCCCGACACCTATGAACCGGTTGAACGCGCCGACTGGGTCCGCGTCCGGGCGCATGACGCCGACGGCCAGGCCTTCGAGCTTGAATGCACCGGCCTGCTGGCCGTGTGTGTCCAGCATGAAATCGACCACCTCGACGGGAAACTCTTCGTCGATCGACTGTCCCTGCTCAAGCGCTCCCGCATCAAGCGCAAGTTCGAGAAAGCGCAGCGGCTCGCGCTCTAGATGCCACCTGACCGAATGTGGCGCTGCGCTGGACATCCTCGCCCGCCCGCAGACAGGACCCGCCCTTGGCTTCACTAAAGATTATTTTCGCCGGCACACCTGAGTTCGCCGCCAGCGCACTGGCGGCCATCCTGGCTCGGACAGATACGGAAATCCTGGCCGTCTATACCCAACCCGATCGCCCCGCGGGTCGCGGCCAGCAAGTGCGCCAGAGTGCGGTCAAGACGCTCGCAGTGGCCGAGGGACTGCCGATTCGACAACCCTCCTCGTTACGCGACCCCCAGGCCGTCGAAGCACTGGCGGCACTCGCAGCAGATCTGCTGGTAGTAGCTGCCTACGGCCAGATCCTCCCGCAGTCCGTGCTCGATGCGCCCCGCCTCGGCGCCATCAATGTCCACGCCTCGCTCCTGCCTCGTTGGCGGGGCGCCGCTCCCATCCAGCGCGCGATCATGGCGGGCGATTCTGAAACCGGCATCACCATCATGCGGATGGTTACCCGACTCGACGCCGGCCCCATGCTGCTGCAACGCGCCTGTCCCATTGGCGCCAACGAGACTGGTGGCAGCCTCCACGACCGCCTGGCCTCGCTGGGCGGGATTGCCCTGGGCGAGAGCCTCGATTTGTTCCACTCCGGCGCGCCCGGGGAAATCGCGCAAGACGAGAAACAGGTCACCTACGCCCGCAAAATCGAACGTACCGACCGCGAAATCGACTGGGAGCGTTCCGCCATCGCCTTGGAACGACAGGTCCGCGCGCTCGCGCCCACCCCACTCGCCATCTCGTCTCTTGGCGGCATGACCGCCAACCTCGTCGCCGTCGAAGCACTGGCTGAAACCGCAAACGGCTCCCCCGGGACGCTGGACCTCGGGCAGAATCATCTTGACGTCGCCACTGGCGACGGTGTCCTGCGCGTCCATTCACTCCAACCCTCCGGGAAGAACATCATGCAGGCGCGAGAGTTCATCAATGGCTATCGGCAGCGACTTGGTAGCTGACATCCGCAGCGGGCCTCCGCTGAGGGCCGCCATCGCCGACTGCCTCGACCGGGTGGTCAATGGCGGTGGCTCGCTAGACCGGGCGCTGGAACAATCGCGCGCCCTGCTGGCCAACCCGCGCGACCAGGGCTTCCTGCAGGAATGCGTGTATGGCTGCCTGCGCCAGTTGTTCAGCCTGCGTGCGCAACTGGGCGGCTTGCTCCAGAAGCCGTTACGGAAAAAAGACGCCATCGTCGAATGCGTGCTGCTGGCCGGCCTCTACCAACTGGAGTCGATGACGACACCCGCCCACGCCACGATCAACGAGTCCGTAACCGCTTGCACGGCACTCGATCGTGACTGGGCCCGCGGCCTCGTGAATGCGGTGCTCAGGAACGCGCAGCGCCGGGCCACGAAGCCCGCTGAAGCCGGCGTCGCGCCCGAGTCCGGGGATGAGACTCGCTTCAACCACCCACAGTGGCTCATCGGCAAGTTCCGCAAGGCCTGGCCCCTGGACTGGGCGGACGTGCTGGTCGCCGGAAATGCCCATCCGCCCATGACCTTGCGGGTCAATCGTCTCCAGACCACTCGCGAGAAATACCTCACCCGACTGGTCGCCGTTGGACTCAACGCGGTGCCCTCGCCCAGCGCGCCGCACGCCCTGCTGCTGGAACGCCCCGTGCGTGTCACTGAACTCCCCGGTTTCGACACCGGTGCGGTGTCCGTCCAGGATGCTGCCGCCCAACTGGCTGCCCCGCTGCTTGAAGTGCGCGCAGGCCAGCGGATCCTGGACGCCTGCGCCGCGCCCGGGGGCAAGGCCCTGCATTTGCTGGAGTTGTCGAACGGCCAGGCGCGGCTCCTCGCCATCGACAACAGCGCCGAGCGCCTGCAGTCCGTCGCCGAGAACCTGCAGCGCGCCGGGTTGACCTGCGGGTTGCTGGTGGCCGACGCCAGTACTCCCGCAAGCTGGTGGGATGGCGAACCCTTCGAGCGCATCCTGCTGGACGCGCCGTGTTCCGGTACCGGGGTCATCCGGCGCCATCCCGACATCAAACTGCATCGCCAGCCCGACGATTTGGCCGCCCTGGTAGAAACGCAGCGCGCCCTGCTGGAAGGGCTCTGGCCGACCCTGGCCCCGGGCGGGCGCCTGCTGTACGTGACCTGTTCAGTTTTGCCCGCAGAAAACGAACAAGTCCTGGCTGCGTTCAATGCCGCCCACGCTGACTGCACCGCCGTGCCCATCGCGGCGGGCTGGGGCCGCGCCACGGTGCACGGCCGACAGATCCTTACCGGGGAGCACGAGATGGACGGCTTCTTCTTTGGCCTGCTACAGAAACACGCCCATGCGTGAGCTGGCACGTTGCCTCGCGCTCCTGATTCTCCTCTCAGCGAGCAGTTTCGCGGCCGCGCGTGGCATTGGTCTCGAACAGACCGGCGGCAGCGTCGTCGAGGGCCATCTGGTCGTCGGCGTCCGGGCCACATTCACCCTGGACGAGAACGTCCGTGAAGCCATCGATAACGGGATTACGCTCTACTTCGAGTTAGACACCCGCCTGCTGCGTAGCCGTCCGTTCTGGCCAGACGAACGGATTGCCGCCAGCACCCACCGCTACGCCCTGTCGCGGCACGCCCTGTCCGCGCGCTATGCGCTGGTGGCCCAGGGCGCGGCGCAGGCCAGCACCTTCGAAAACTTCGACGACGCCCTCGTGGCCTTGGGCGAAATCCCCGAGGCCTTGGACTGCGCGACCAGGCTGATGGCCCCCGGCGGCACCTTCCTGGCGCGCAGCCGGCTGCGGCTGGTCACGGAGGAACTGCCAGCCCCCATGCGTCCGCTGGTGTGGATTTCCCCGGGCTGGTGGATTTCCTCGGGCTGGCGCGAATGGCCCATCCAGCCATGAGGGCACGCCTGCGGGTGGTCGGCACGGTCGGCCTGCTCAGCGTGTCCCTGCTGGGCTCGCTCATCCTGATGAGCGTGGCGATCCAGAACTCCGGCCGCTTTGGCGATCTCTTCTCCGTCCTGCTCCTGACCAACCTGCTTGGACTTCTGGCCTTTGGCGGACTCATCATGGTCAACGTGCGGGACCTCATCCGCAAGCTGCGGCGACGTGCGCCGGGCGCGCGGCTCACGCTGCGAATGCTCACGATCTTCGTGATGCTGTCCGTCCTGCCCATCTGCGTGCTGTTTGGCTTCTCGATGAATTTCCTCATGCGCGGGGTCGACAGCTGGTTCGACGTCCGGGTCGATCGAGCACTGGGCGACGCGCTTGAACTCAGCCGCAGCGCGCTCGATCTCCGCATGCGCGAAGTGATGGCCCAGACCGAGAACCTGGCCGAGGACATCAGCGCCGGCGCGCCCCAGACGGCGGTGCTCGACCTTGGCGCGCTGCGTAATCCAGACAGCACGGTGGTGGCCGAAGCCTGGGATCCGGGCGACATCGACCTCAACCAACAGCGCCGGCGCATAGGTGCCGAGGAACTGCTGGTGGTCACCGTGCAGGGCAGGCTCCTGCAATCGAGCAATAGCGGCACCGAACTCGTGCCCAAGATCCCGGCAGCGGCCATCCTGCTCCAGGTCAAGCAGGGGCACAGCTACATCGGCCTCGATCCCATTGGCAACGACGGCCTTTTCATCCGCGTCGCGGTCGCGCTGCCGGACAACAACCTCGACCACAATACCCGGGTCCTGCAGGCTTTGTTCCCCGTCGCCTCGGGCCTCAACGAACTGGCCGCCAGCGTGGAATCCACCCACGCGAAGTACCAGGAACTGGTGTACCTGAGGCGCAAGCTGAAGCTCAGTTTCGCGATGACGCTTACCCTGGTGCTGCTCTCCAGCATCACCACGTCGGTGTGGGCGGCTTTTTATTCCGCGCGACGGCTCGCCGCCCCAATTAGCGATCTTGCCGCCGGCACGGCAGCCGTCGCGGCCGGCAACTACACGATGACCCTGCCGGTGACGACCAACGACGACCTCGGCTTCCTCGTCAGCTCCTTCAACGACATGACCCGCCGCGTGGCGACCGCGCGCAGCGAAGTCGATACCCAGCATCGCTACGTCAACACACTGCTGAGCCAACTGTCCTCCGGCGTGCTCGCGCTCGACCAGGCGGGGGTCATCACCACGATCAACGACGCCGGCCGGCGCATCCTCGATCTGGCTGATATCCCGGTCGCCGGGGTGGGCCTGGGCGCCCTGCCCGGGATACGCGAACACCTGGTGCCCTTCGTGGAATGCCTCGCCAACCATCTCGGGGCCGGCGACGAAGGCTGGCAGCAAGAAAGCCAGATCTTCACCCGCACCGGGCGGCGGGTCCTGATGTGCCGAGGCAGCAAGCTCTCGCTGGACGCTGCGCAAGCCACCGGCCACGTGGTGGTGTTCGACGACATCACGGCGCTCATCAAGGGCCAGCGCGACGCGGCGTGGTCGGAAGTGGCGCGACGCCTTGCGCACGAGATCAAGAATCCGCTAACGCCAATCCAGCTGTCGGCGGAACGCCTGCGGCAGAAATATCTCTCGAAGATGGCGGGGCCCGATGCCGAGACCCTGGACCGCCTCACCACCACCATCGTCCAGCAGGTGGAAACCATGAAGGCGATGGTCAATACCTTCTCCGACTACGCCCGGATGCCTGCCATCAGCCAGGAACCCACCAACCTCAACCAGCTCATCTCGGCGGTGATCGACCTCTACCGCGGCGCCAATCCGGAGTCGCGCTTCGAGCTTGATTTCGATCCTGCGCTGCCGGCCATCGCGGTGGACAGCGGTCGCCTGCGCCAGGTCTTCAACAACCTCGTGAAGAACGCCCTGGAGGCGACCAGCAACCGCGCCGACGCGCGCCTCGAGGTGCGCACGCGCAGGCTGGACAGCGGGGCCGGCGACCATCTCGAAATCGTCATCCGCGACCACGGCGACGGCATCCCCGCCGATCTGCTGGGGAACATCTTCGAGCCCTACGTCACCACCAAGACCCGCGGCACCGGCCTCGGGCTTGCAATCGTCAAGAAGATCATCGAGGAACACGGCGGGGTGGTTACACTCGGCAACGTCGAGGACGGCGGCGCTGCGGCTACAATCCAGCTGCCCCTTGCCGCCGCCGACGCGCCTGTTCCTGATCAGAGGAGAGTCACATGACTGCCCGCCACATCCTGGTCGTGGACGACGAGCCCGACATCCGGGTACTCGTCAAGGAGATTCTCGAGGACGAAGGCTTCGACGTCAGCACAGCGGAGAATGCCGCGCATGCCCGTGAAGCGCGGCGCCTGCGCCGCCCCGACCTCGTGCTGCTCGACATCTGGATGCCCGACACCGATGGCATCTCGCTGCTGAAGGAATGGTCGGTCGACGGCCACGTCGACGTGCCGGTGGTGATGATGTCGGGCCACGGCACGGTCGAAACGGCCGTGGAGGCGACGCGCCTTGGCGCCTATGACTTCATCGAGAAGCCGCTCTCGATCGCCAAGCTGCTCATCACCGTCCGGCGCGCCCTGGAAACCGCCACCCTGCAGCAGGAAAACGTGGGCTTGAGACGTAGCCAGGCCACCGCTGCGGAGCCCATCGGCCGCAGCCGGTTGATGGAGCAACTGCGCGCCAGCGCGCTGCGCCTCGCCCCGCACAAGACCGCCGTTTTCATCACCGGCGAGTCCGGCACCGGCAAGGAAGTGCTGGGTCGCTTCCTGCACCAGCACAGTCCTCGCGCCGCCAATCCCTTCGTCGCCGTCGGCGTGGCGGGGCTGGCGCGGGAAAATCCCGATGCGGAACTCTTCGGTACGGAAATCGACGGTCACGTGACTTACGGATCCCTGGAACAGGCCAACGGCGGCACGCTGTTCCTCAAGGACATCGCCGACATGGATCCCAGCACCCAGGCGCGGCTCCTCAGCGCGCTGGAGCAGCAGTCGATGCTGCGGGTGGGCGGGCGCGAGGCGGTGAGCATCGATGTTCGCATCATCGCGGCCACCCGCAAGGATCTCCAGGTGGAGGTGGCGGCGGGTCGCTTCCGCGACGACCTCTACTACCACTTGAACGTCGTCCCCCTGCAGGTGCCCACCCTGCATGAACGCATCGAGGATCTCGACGAACTGCTGGCGCACTACCTCGACCACTTCGTGCGCAGCGAAGGCCTGCCGCGCCGTGAGGTCTCGACCGGCGCCAAGGCGCGGATGCGGGACTATCCCTGGCCTGGCAACGTGCGCGAGTTGCGCAACCTGGTGCAGCGCCTGCTGATCCTCGGCAACAGTGACACCATCGAAACCTCGGAAGTGGGACATGCGCTGGGCGTGCGTCCGAGCAGCGAGCCGGAGTTGGTGCCGCCAGGCTTCGAACTGCCGCTGCGCGAAGCACGCGAGCGCTTCGAGAAGAGCTACCTCGAGTTCCAGCTCATGGCCTGCGATGGCAGCGTGAGCCGGGTGGCGGAAAAGGTGGGCATCGAACGGACGCACCTCTACCGCAAGCTGCGGAGCCTGGGCATCGACCCGCGCGTGCTCAAGGACGCGGCCCGGGACTGAAACGGCATGAGCTCGCGAGCTGCAGCGCTGGAAAAACTGCTCGCGAGCGGTAAGGACGACGCCCTGCTGCGCTTCAGCCTCGGCAACGCCTGGCTGGACGACGACCCGACGCTGGCCGCCACGCATTTCCGCGCAGCCCTGGCCTTCGACCCACACTATTCAGCCGCCTGGAAGCTCCTGGGCAAGGCCCTGGTGGCCAGCAACGACACCGCGGGCGCCATCGACGCCTACCGCCAAGGCATCACGGTGGCTGGACGCAAGGGCGACCTGCAGGCCGCGAAGGAAATGCAGGTGTTCCTGAACCGCCTCCAGCGCCAGGCTTAAGCCGGCTTCGAGGCAGGTGCCGCCGGCGCGTTGATCTGCAGGGCACCCACCAGTTCACTTGCACTGTTGAAGCCGTGCCTGCCCAGGTAATCCGCGACCCCTTCGTTCAGGCGCTGGCACACCAGGGGCTCGTAGAAAAGCCCGGTGCCTACACCCACGGCACTGGCGCCTGCCAGCATGAATTCGATGACATCCGCCGCCGATACCACGCCGCCCTGGCCGATGATCGGCACGCCGTGCGGCTTGCACACCTGGTAGACCTGCCAGACTTTGAGCAGCGCAATGGGTTTGATCGCAGGACCGGACAGCCCGCCCTGGTTGTTGCCGATGACCGTGCGGCGGCTTTCGCTGTCGATGGCCATGCCCATCAGCGTGTTGATGACCGCAAAGCCATCGCTGCCCGCTTCCAGGCAGCGGCGCGCGTTCTCGGCGATGTCGGTCTGGTTGGGCGAGAGCTTGGTGATGATGGGCTTGCGGGTTGCGCGGCGACACGCCGCCACGACCCGGGCGGACATGTCGGGGCTGTTGCCGAAAGCGACCCCACCTGCCTTCACGTTGGGGCAGGAGATGTTGATTTCGATGGCGTCGATCGGGGAGTCGTCGAAAATCCGCGTGACCTCTTCGTACTCCTCGATCGTGGAACCGGAGACATTCGCAATGAAGCGGGTTTCACTGAAATCAAGGCCGGGCAATATCGTATCCACCACATGGCGCACGCCGGGGTTCTGCAAGCCGATGGCGTTCAGCATGCCGTTGGCGGTTTCGTAGACCCGATGCGCTGGATTGCCGAGACGCGGATCAAGCGTAGTGCCCTTCAGGCAGACGGCGCCAACATCCGCGTTGGAAAAGCCTTCTACCCGCGTATATTCTTCGCCGAACCCGACGCAGCCCGACAGCAGCACCAATGGCGACGCAAACGCCATCCCGCAGAACGCTGTTTGCAACCGGGGATCAGGTGCCTTGTGTGCGGTCATCATCGATTCCTCGTGCCCCATGTTTGAAGTCGCCCTGTTCGAGCCCGAGATTCCGCCCAATACGGGCAACATTATAAGGCTGTGCGTCAACGTGGGCGCCCGGCTGCACCTCGTCGAACCCCTCGGATTCGACATTTCCGATCGTTCCCTGCGCCGTGCTGGCCTCGACTACGCGGAGCGCCTGAGCCTTAACGTCCATCCTGGTTTCTCGGCCCTGCTCGCGGCCCTGCCCGGACGCCGCGTGTGGGCCTTCACCACGCACGCGAGCCGGTGCCTGCCGGAAGCCAGCCTTGGCGTGGGCGACGTGCTGTTGTTCGGTCCCGAATCACGCGGCCTGCCGACTAGCGTTCGCGATCTCATCCCGGAATCGCAGTGGCTGCGGATCCCGATGCGCCCCGACAGCCGCAGCCTCAACCTGTCTAACGCCGTGGCCGTGGCAGTCTACGAAGGCTTGCGCCAGCACGGCTACGCAGGACTCGCCTGACGCTCAGGGCTTGCCGCTGACCTGTGCGGTGACCGCGCGCCGGGCGAAGTCCTCGGTGCTCTCGCTGCCCATCGTCGCGCTGACGGTGAGTGAATACACGGGATAGGCCACCGCGCCTTCGGTCACCGTGACCGAGGTGCAGGCGACCCCCACCGTAAAGCTGTCGAGACCCGGCCCCGAGGGCGTGAAGGATGTCCCGGAACCAGGACAGGCGCCTGCGTTGATGACCCGTGCGATGGCCCAGTCGAGCCCACTCTGGGCGGCAAAATCCGCGCGGCGCGCGAGCAAGGCCAGCGTGGCATCGCCCTGCTGCGCGGTGCCCAGCGACACCGCGTAGCCGGCAATCATCGCCACCACCACCAGGAGGAACACGGCGGACACCAGTGAAAAACCGCCTTGCGTGGAGTGCCGCCTCATGGGGAGTTGGGCACGTGGATTTGATCGAGCACGGTAACGCGCTCCGTCGTGCCACCGGGGCTAGCGTCGGCAATGACGAGGTTGACGGTCACGACCCCGCCGCGGGTCGCGGTGCCCGGGTCGTAGCTGAAGTTGCAGGATTCGACCTTGTCCGCCAGCAACTGGCCGGTACCCGCTGGCGGTACGGCTTGCACGGCGTCCACGGCGTAACCCGCGTAACGCCGCAGTTCCCCGTTGGCGCAGACGAAGCTCACGGTGGTATCCACCACGTAGAAGCGTTGCTGTGGCGAACCGGTTGGCCAGGCCGTGGTGGCGCTGGCCCGGCTCACGCCGATGACACCCGTTGCCGCGCTTGCGCTGGTGATGCCTGCGAGGTTGTCACCGCACCAGGCGTTGGTGCGGGTACCGGCGGCCTGTGCGGCGCAAATTGCCGGGCTGCCGGTGTTGTAGATCACGAGGCAGTCCGCAGTGCCACCAAGGCACCCGGGCAGCCCGCTACCCGTGCGCAAGGTTGAGGGCAGGGTCCAGGCTCCAAGCGTCTCGAAGGTGTCCGCCGTGGCAGTGAGGTTGAATGGATCGCTACCTGCGTTCAAAGGGTCGGCTTCCAGCCGGTAGCGACCACTCGCCGACGTGCGGAGGAACTCCAGTGCTTGCCCGCCTCCGGCCGTGCGCAGGCTGTTCGGCAGCGCCTGGCGAACTTCCCGGGCCATCCGGGACAGTGCCAGCCGCGCGGTGGACGCTTGTTCACTCCGGCGTGCGAGATCCACGAAGCCCTTGATGGGCAGGCTGAGGTTGCGCCACACGACCAGCCCGAGGATTGCCGAGATCGTGATCACCGCGATCATTTCGACCAGGGTAAAACCCCGCACGAGCC
The DNA here is from genome assembly GCA_043744805.1 of Gammaproteobacteria bacterium. Taxonomy (GTDB): domain Bacteria; phylum Pseudomonadota; class Gammaproteobacteria. The sequence continues at coordinate 11,961 of JAYTTZ010000162.1, read as the reverse complement.
GCCGGCGCTTCACTGGAGGTTGGCCTTGTAGGCCGATAGCACGACGGGTGCCGCCAGCCCGGGATGCGAGACCTCGACTTCCACGCGGACGACCTGTCCGGCGCTTGCACCCAAGGCCGGCGAACCCAACGTGACGCTGGCCGAGTCCAGCACGCGCACCGTTACGGAATAGCGGGAAAGGTTGGCGATGGCGACGCCGTTGCGATCCCGGGCACCGCTGTCGCTGAGGTTGTTGTAATCACAGGCGTCGTCATACGTCGCGCGACTGGATTCCGCGCCGAACACCGCCCCGCCACAGCCGCCGGCGCACGCACTCGTCTTGCACTCAGTGCGGCAGGTCGTTGCCGGGTTGCCATCCGGGTCGAACGCGGGGTCGCAGAAATCGGCGAGGGTGACCTCTTCGACGTAGGCGCTGGCGATGGCAATGGCCTGCGTTTGCACCATTGGATCGGCGCTGCGGCCCACTGTGGCGCTTACGGCCAGCATGAGGCCAAAGGTCGCGACGGAAATGATCACGATGCTCGCGATGAGCTCGATGAAAGTCAGTCCCACCTGCGCCTTGCGCAGGTTCACCGTACGAGGCCCGTCTCGGCCGTCACCGACACCGTTTCGGTGCCGATGGAAAGTTCGAGTTCACCACCAAGCAGCGTGCCGCCCGCGGTATCCCACGGCCTGCCCAGGGTATCGAAGTAAAGGCTGGCGGTGCTCACGCTGACGCCCTCGGGCACTGTCGCAACGTAGCTGTCGCCGCCGACCGGACGGGTCAGCGTGGCAAGCTGACCGGCGTGATCGTTACAGCTGGTCCCGCCCGTCCAGCGCTGCAAGGTCAGCTCGGTGGTCGAAAGCTCGACCTGGATATCACACCCGGACGCGATCGCGACACTTTGGGCATGGCGCAATCCCGCGCGCACCTCGTTGGCGAAGCCCACGATTGCAAAAGGATTGGTAGAGAAGAACCGGGGTGCGGCGACGGCGGCGAGGATGCCGGCCAACACGAGGACGGTGACGAGTTCAATCAAGGTGAAGCCCGCGTCGCCGCGCAATGCAGTCGACGCAGGTATTGGGTTCAGGTGCAGGGCCACCACGGACCGCGAGGCGAAACCACCCGGTCCTGGTGCTAGCCTCAGCAGCCGCTTACGGTCACGGTGACCGCAGGTGCGGCGCCACCCGTGCCAAGCGCGTAATTAGCCGAGCAGCTCGCCGGGGTCGGTGCGCCGTCAAGTGTAAAGCTAAAGGTGGTGCCGCTAGTCGGGGGGACCGCGGTGTAGCCGTTCAGGCTCTGCAGGACCTTGTCGACACCGCCCGCGGCGGCGGTAGGATAGCCCTTGGAGTCCATCGCGATGGACTGGCCTTCCATGGTGATCGTGGCGGGGCTGCCGCCCGTAGCCAACCACTGCGCATGCGCCAGCGCCGCACCGCTACGCAGGCTCCCGGCGAGGCCATTCACGGCGGCTTGCCGGGCATTGCCCTCGAGGCCCGCAAAGCGCGGGAGCGCAAATGCCGCAAGGACACCCAGGATGACGACCACGGTGATGAGTTCGATGAGGGTAAAACCAGCTTGCTGCTTCATGGAGTTTTCCTGGAATGGAGGTTCGGTATGGGCTGTTAAAGGCTGTTTCTTCGGGCAATTAATGCTTGTATCGGAGTGATCCGGGACGACTTTAGGGATCGCAAGGAAAAATCCCGTTCAATGGCCCATCTTCACGGTTGCCATGTCCCACAGCGGCAGGAACACACCAAGCGCGAACAACAGCACGAAGCCGGCCAGCACCGCGATGAGTATCGGTTCGATGGTCTGGGCCAGGTTCTTGATGTCGTAGTCGACCTCGCGTTCGTAGAACCCGGCGACTTCCGCCAGCAGGTCGTCGACCGCTCCCGTTTCCTCGCCCACCGCCATCATCTGCAGCACCATCGGCGTGAAGAGCCCCGTCGAGGTGGCGGTCCGCGTCAGCGACTCGCCGCGCTCCACGCCGTTGCGGATGTAGCGGATACGTTCACCCACGTACTCGTTGTCCACCGCCTGGGCCATGATCGACAGCGCCTGGGTCAAGGGCACGCCGGCCGCCAGCGACATCGAGAAGCCTCGTGCGAAGCGCCCCAGGGTCGCGCGGTTGATGATGTCCCCGACGATGGGCAGGCGCAGCTTGAAGCGATCCCACTGGTAGGCGCCGTCCTCGGTGGCACGCCAGGAACGGAAGCCGAGCGCCGCAGCGACGCCCGCCGCTAGCATCGCCGGCCACCACACGACGCAGAAATCCGAGGTGCCCATCAGGATCTTGGTGGGCAGCGGCAGCGCGACATGGGCGCGCGCGAAGATCTGCGAGAACTGCGGGATCACCACCACGTTGATGATGACCATGGCGATGCCAATGGCGATGATCACAAACGAGGGATAGCGCAGCGCTGCCTGGATGCGGCTGCGCGTGTCGCGTTCGCGGTCAAGGTATTCCGCAAGCCGCAGGAAGGCGTCGTCCAGTTTCCCGGTGTTCTCGCCGATGCGCACCGTGTTGACGTAGATCGACGGGAAGATCCCGGGATGCTGGCCCAAAGCGACCGATAGCTCACGACCGCTTTCCACCGTCGTTTTCACCGCGCCGAGCGCGTCACGGAGCACTTCGTTGCGGGTGGACCGGGCGAGTCCGTGCAGCGCCTGTCCCAGCGGAACACCCGCGCGCATCAGGCTATAAAGCTGGCGGGACAGCAGGATGAGATCGACCAGTTCCGGCGGCCGGTTGGCGCCCAGTCGGCGCCAGACACTGGCCACGTCGAGCTGCGCCACGGCTTCCTTGATATCGATGGGGGTGATGCCGCTGTTCATCAGCTGGCTTGCCACTGCTTCGGCGGTGAGAGCGTCGAGTGCGCCCTCGACGAGATCGCCCCGTCGGCCACGTCCGCGGTAGCGGAATTGCGCCATCAGGCCACGGCCTCAAGCAGTGACGGAACCGGGATTTCGGCGGCGTCGTCTTCGCTGCTGGTGATGCTTTCCGCCGCGATGCGCATGGCTTCATCGATGCTGGTCCTGCCCTCGGCCGCGTAGTCGATCGCGGCAAGCTCCAGCGGCCGGAAGCCCGGGCTCCGGCGCGCCATTTCACCGAAGGTGGTGAAGTCGCCAGCACCCAGTGAGACACTCATCGCCGGCGTGATGGTGAGCAACTCATACACGCCGATGCGCCCCCTGTAGCCCGTGTTGTTGCAGGCGTGGCAGCCGACGCTGCGCATCCAGCGGCCGGTCGGTGAACTCTCGCCCATCTGCATCCGCAGCCACGCAAGGGCCGCGCCCGACGGCGCTTCCTCCTCGGCACACTCACTACAGAGGCGGCGCACGAGTCGCTGCGCGATCACGGCGTTGAGCGCGGAGGCCAGCAGGTAACTGGGCGCCCCCATGTCGAGCAATCGGCTGATGGTGCTGATGGCGTCGTTGGTGTGCAGCGTGGTGAGCACGAGGTGGCCGGTGATGGCGGCACGCAGGCCGATTTCCACCGTTTCCTGGTCGCGCATTTCGCCCACCAGGATGACGTCCGGATCCTGCCGCAGGGTGGTGCGGAGCACGCGGGCGAAGGTGAGGCCAATCTGAGCGTTCACCTGCACCTGGTTGACGCGCGGCAGCCGGTATTCCACCGGATCTTCCACGGTCACTATCTTGGTCTTGGGCTCGTTGAGCAACTTGAGCCCGGAATACAGCGTGGACGTCTTGCCGCTACCGGTCGGGCCGGTGACGACCACCATGCCATGCGGCCGCTGGATGACGGTCATGAAGCGTTTCATGATCGACGGTGGCATGCCGAGCGCCTCGAGGTCCTTCACGCCTTCGCTCTGGTCGAGCAGTCGCATCACCACGGATTCACCGTGCTGCAGCGGCATGGTGGAGACGCGGACGTCGATCACGCGATCGCCGACCCGGATGCTGAAGCGCCCATCCTGCGGCAGCCGCTTTTCCGAGATGTCGAGTTGCGACATGAGTTTCAGTCGCTGCACCAGCGCAGGGGCGATGCGCCGTTCGTTCAGGACCTGCTCCTGCAAGACGCCGTCGATGCGCTGGCGGATGCGCAATACGGATTCGTCGGGTTCGATGTGGATGTCGGAAGCCCGCGCCTGCACCGCCGCCTGGAACAGCGTGTGGAGCAGCTTCACCACCGGGGCCTCGCTGAGGTCCGCGCCCGCTGCGAACTGGGCGACGTCATAGTCGCCTTCCTTCAGTTCGTCGCTCAGCTGTTCGGCGATGCCGGAAATCTGATCGGTCTGCTTGTAGATGCGCTCGATGGTGTCGAGCAGTTCCTGCTCGCGCACCACCGCTATCTCGATCGGACGGCCGATGATTCGCGCCAGCTCGTCGTAGGCGAAGATGTTGGTGGGATCGGACATGCCCACCAGCAGCGAATCGCCTTTGTCCTTCAAGGCCACGGCGCGGAAGCGACGGGCGTAGATTTCGGGCAGCAAAGCCACCACGTCAGCTTCGAACTGGTAGTGCGCGAGCTCCACGAACGGCACGCCCAGCTGGCGGGACAGGAAGATCAGCAGGGCGTCCTCGCTCAGGTGACCGTGGTCGATCATGATCTTCCCGAGCTTGCGGCCGGACTTCCGCTGCTCTTCGAGGGCCGCATCGAGCTGGCCCTGGGAAATGATCTTGTTCTCAACCAGCAAGTCACCCAGACGCAGCTTCTTGCGAACTGCACTCATGCTCAACGCTCCTTCAGGCGGACGGTTTCCCGCGCGGCGTAGGCCCGCAACGGTTCAGGCAGGCTGCGGTCGTCCAGGGCGCGGTCAAAGGCGATAACCGCCTGTTGCGGGTCGCCGAGCGCGCGCAGGGAGATCCCCAGCCCTACCCACCATCGGCCGTTACCCGGCTGAAGTTGAAGGAGGCCACGGTAACGGGTGGCGGCCAGGGCGTGTGCGGAGGTCCCCTGCTCCGCTGCCGCGAGGAGCGCGTGGTAGTCCGGATGCGTCGAAAGCGCTGGGGCGGCAGGCCGGAGTACCGCCTGCGCGCCGGCGGCGTCCCCCCTCGCGAGCAGGGCATGCCCGAGCATTTCAGCAAAGCGGGAGGACTTGGGTGAGGCCGCCAGGCCCACCCGCAGCACTACCTCGGCTTCGCTGCCGCGCCCGGCGTCGAACAACGCGAGCGCCAGGCGTTCACGGGCCTCGGCGAACGCGGGATGTGCGGCGACGAAGCTGCCCATCCCGGCCGTCGAACCTTGCTCCAGCGTCTTGAGCGCACGTGCATAGGCCAGCGCCTCGGCGGGCGGGAGACCGTTGCTCGCAGGATTACGCTGGAAACTCCCCGCCTGCTCGACCATTGGCGCGCCTACCGGCGCAGCCGGCAAACGCGCCTGCCGGGACGTGGGCGACGCGGCGTGCTTCACGACCAGCGGCGGCGTTTCCTGCGCCTGCGAAGCCACGGGAGTGGGGACCGACGCTGGCAGGTTTTTCGTCACAGGCAGCGGTGGCGGCGGCGGGAGGTCTGCGACGGGCACTGCCGCCGCCGCTGATGCCGGGATGGCGGCGTTGGCGGCGTTGGCGGGATCGACCGCCGGAGCCGGCGCCACTTCGACCCCTGGCGTGGGCCTGGTGTCGGCAATCAGCACCGGCAGCTTGTTGGCGGGGGCAGGGGGCTCGGTCGGCGGCGTAGCCGGCATGGGGGCGGAGGGTATGGGCGCCGCGACCACGGTCGGTGCGGCCGAAGCGGATGCTGAGAGGGTGGCTGGCGAGGGCGGCGCCACCGGCGCCAGGCGGAACTGCCACAACAGACCGCCCGCGAGGGCGATCCCTCCCACTAGCACCACCGCCGCCACGCGGCCCCGACGCCGCTGTGCGCGGCGGCCTGCAGGGGTGGGCGCCAGGCCGTCCAGCGCGTGGTCGACGTTGCGCACGTTGCCGCCACGGCGGGCTTCGAGATCGGCCAGCATCTGGTTGATGAGGCTCATGCCGGCCACCGACCGAGTCCGTGCGCCAGCACTGCCACCAGGGTTAGCGCGGCACCGCCGAAGAGCCGACCCAGCCAGCGCCAGGCGCGGACGGGCAGATCGGCAAGGCGGAGCGGTGACGTGACCGAGCGGGCGTCGTCGGTGTCCGCGATCGCCCGCCGGACGTGGCTGCGGTTGACCCGTGCCTCGCCTTCGCCAAAGGCCGCCATCAGCGACTTGTGCGCCAGGATGTTGACCAGGCGCGGGATCCCGCGACTGCCCCGGTAGAGTTCGTCGACCGCCCGGGCCTCGAACAGGCGGGGACCGTCGTAACCCGCAATCGTGATTCGGTGCATGAGGTACTCCTCGACGCTGTCGCGCCCGAGGGGCTGCAGCTGGTAGCTGAAAGTGATGCGCTGGCGCAGTTGGCGGATCGAGGGTTCGTTGAGGACGTCGTCGAGCTCGGGCTGGCCGAAGAGCACCACCTGCAGCAGCTTGGTCTTTTCGGTTTCAAGGTTGGTGATGAGGCGCAGGGCTTCGAGCGTCTGCAGCGGCACGGCCTGCGCTTCGTCCATGCACAGCACCACGCGCTTGCCTGCCGTATGGAAGGCTAGCAGGGCTTCGTTGAGGCGTTTCAGCAGTTGGTGCTGGCTCGCACGCTTGGGATAGTCGATGCCCAGTTCATCGGCAATCGACAGCAGCAGGCTGGACGGCCGCAGGTAGGGATTGGGCAGGTAGGCGCAGGCGAATTCAGGTTCGAGCGTCTTGAGCAAGGTGCGGCACAGGATGGTCTTGCCGGTACCCACCTCGCCCACGACCTTCATGAAGCCTTCGCCGCTCCGGAGCGCTACCAGCAGCACGTTGAGGGCGTCGCGGTAGTGGGCACGCCCCATGAAAAACGCCGTATCCGGCGTCAGCGAATAGGGCATCTCATCCAGTTTGAAGTGCTGCAGGTACATGCTGGCGGCGCCTGCGGGCCTGCGCGCTCGTCAGGGCACACCGATGCCGAGGTTACTGCCCGGCACGTTGCCCCGGAGGTCGAGGGACGTCCCCATGCCGCTCAAGCCTTCCTGGGCCTGGTTGATGGCCTTGGCCCACTCGGCCTGGCCTTCGATGACCACCGGCCTGAGCAGGATCACCAGTTCGCTCTTGATGGTCTGGTTGCGGGTGTGGCGGAACAGTCCACCGAACAGCGGCGCGTCGCCGGCCAGCGGCGTCTTGGCCTGTTGTTCCTTGGTGCGCGTCTGCATCAGGCCGCCGATCACCACCAGCTGCCCACTCTGCGCCTGGACCACGGAATCGGATTCGCGCACCGAGCTCCGCGCGAGCGGCAGGGTCTGATCGACGCCGGCGATGGTGATCTTCTTCTGCTGGTCGGTCACTTCGCTCACCGACGGGTGGATGTGCAGCGTGACCATGCCCTCGCGGCTGATTTGCGGCGTGACGTCGAGCGCGATGCCGGAGAAAAAGGGCGTGAGCTCGATGTTGGGCGTGGTCGTGGTGGCGGTGCCCGTGATCGTGGTGGTGGAGACGTCGGTGACGAAGAACTCGTCCGTCCCCACTTTGATGATCGCCTTCTGGTTGTTCATCGTGGAAATACGCGGACTGGACAGCACCTGCACGTTGCCCTGGGTCTTCAGGAGTTCCAGGAAGGCCGAGAAATCCCCGCCGTTGACCGCCAGCGAAAACACCCCGCCGAACGCCGAAGCCGGTACCCCCGTGAGGTTGGTGACGCCGGGGATGAGGCTCAGGCTACGACCCTGCAGGTCGCTCCGGCCGGAGTCGCTCTCGAAGACCTTGCCGCCACCCGTCTGGCCAATGGTGAATTCATTGAAGACCGCCGCCCAGTTCACCCCGGACTGGAAGCCCTCCGACAGTTCCACTTCCAGCACCTTGGCTTCCAGGATGACCTGGCGCTGGGCGATGAGCTGCGCGGCCTGGAGGTAGGTTTCCACTTCACGCAGTTCGGTGGGAATCGCGCGCACCACCACTACGCCGGACTGCGGGTTGACTACCACGCTGCGTCCTTCGCCGTCGCCCACGATGGCAGCCAGCGCCGCCGAGAGCTCCTGCCAGAAGGAGGTCTGCGGCACGACGGTGGTGACCTGGGTACCGACGACGGCGCGCGATCCGCCATTGCCACCCCGTCCGCCGCCACTGCTCGTGCCGCCGCTGCCGGAGTCCTGGCGGCGACTGCTGTCGCGCGATCCGCCGTCGGCGCCGCCGCCCACGTCTTGCAAGGTGCCCGCACTGACGAAGGTCGATGAAGAGCCCGTGCGCTGCATATTGAGGTAATTGACCTGGAAGACGCGGGCTTCCAGCCGTGAAGGCAGCACCTGGAACCCGTAGCTGGTCTGCTCGAATTCGAATCCGTAGACGTCGCGCGTGGCCTTGATGACGTCAGGAATGGTGACGTTGCGGAGGTTGAGCGAGATTTTGCCGGTGACTTCCGGATGCACCACCATGTTGTAGCGGGTGCCATCCACCAGGCTCATGAAAAACTGTTGGGCGGGCACCTCGTTTACCGCAATGTCGAAACGTTGCTCGTCCTCGATTTTCGGCGACTGGTGGGGATCGAGCTTGAGGCTGGGCACCAGGGCGCGACTCACTTCGGTGGGCACTGCGGCCGGCGCGGCGGGCGCGGCGGCTTCCGCCAGCTCCTTCTGCATCTGCTGCAGGATTCCTTTTGTCGGCGGTGGCGTCTGGCAGCCCGCCAACAGGCCGACTCCCAGCCACAACCAGCGGCGGGGATCAGCGAGGAACATGCGAGCGCTGTTTGATCTCATGCTTGAACAACCTCAGCGTCGAGGGCTCATCGCCGCTCAGGAGGGTGACGCTATCGTTTTCGATTTTAATGATTCTGGCGCCGTCCACGGCGTCACCCACCGTCGCGACCTGCCCGTTGATCACCGCCGAACGGTGGTGGCGGTCGATCCGGATGCCCTGCAGCAGCCAGGTGGCGGCTGGGGTTTCCGGAACGGCTTCCGGGCCTGCTTCGAGGGCCTGGTGCAAGGGCTGCATGGGGTCGGCAAGCTCTTCGGCGGCAGCCGGCACGCCGCCTGCTACCAGCGCGACCAGCAGGCCAAGCCGCCACGCCTGTCCGCTCCTATACACCGATCCACCCCGCGCGGAGGCTGACGGTATAAACCACCAGCGCGCCGCGCACGCGCGGGAAGTCCGTCGCGTCGAGCTCCACGTGGTCCCAGAAAAATCCGTAGGGCAGTGCTTCAAGGGCCTTCAGGTAAGCCGTCGCAGCGCGGTAGCTGCCGCTGAAACGGATGCGGATGCCGTGTTTGTAAGCGGCCTGCCCGGGAGGTGCCTTGGCGACCACCACAGCACCGGGTGGGCTCGCCGTGCCCGTGGCGATCGGCGCGGGATCTTCCAGCACGGGTTGGACGGCAAGGCCTTCCATGGCTTCGAAATTGAGGTCTTTGAAGCCGGAAAGCAGGTTCTTAAGTACCAGCGGCATCTGCTCCGGGCTCACCATCCGACCCGTTCGCGCTTCCACCGCTGTCTTGACGCTCGCCAGCTCCCGGGCAAGCTCGACCAGTCGCTGGCGCGTTGCGGCGTCCGGGTCGACGGCCGCTGCCTGAGTCCACTCGGTAGTCTGTGCGTCAATCTCCCGCAAGGTACGGTTCAGGCCCGAGACTTCCTGGGTCAAGGCCTTGCGCTTGAGTTCCAGTGGCGCGAGGACACGCACTTGCCACGCGTAGGTCAGCACCAGCAACAGCGCGCCCATCAGGAGCAGGCGCTCCTTGAGGCTCAGTGCATTGATCCGTTCCTCCAACTGGACCAAGCGCCGCCTGATCAATTCAACGCCCGGCATTCGCGTCCTCCTTCCGGCTGAGGCTCGTACCCGGCGTGGTGAGCCTGAACTCGATGCCGGAGTCGGCGCGGTTCAGGGACAACTGGTTGAACACCCGTCCGTTGAAGACTTTCTCCAGGCGCAGGCGCTCGATGTATTCGGGCACCAATTCGGGCGCCCGCGCCACGCCTCCCAGGCCGATGGCCGAGCCGCCTGCGGCAACTTCAATCCGGGTTAAGGCGGTGCCGTCCACGTGCTGGCGCGCAAGCGCAACGAGGTACTCCGAGAGTCCCCCCGTGTTGCCAAGCGCGCCGCTCGACAGGGTCTCGGCGAGGCGCGCGGCCTGCTGCGCATCGGCCTGCAGGACCACGACCTCGGCCTCGAGCCTGGCGTCGGGATGGCGCTTCGGCAGTCTGATTTTCAGCTCGCGCAGGCGGAACTCCGCCACGTTGCGACTGTTCTCGAGGGCCTTCGCCTCGACCCCGAGTCCACGGACCTGCACTTGCCCGTACAGGTCGATTGCCCCCAGCATCACGGCGACCAGCAGCAAGGTGGCGCCCAGGGTACGGGCGGAGAAAATGCGCTTCTGCTGCCGGAGAATCGGCTGATAAAGGTTGATCTGGAGCATCAGAGCGCCACTCGCTCATCGCGCAGCGACGCCCCGAGGGCGGTCATGCAGCCGAGCGCAAGCTCCGTACGCGCTTGCTCGGCCAAGCCGACTTCCGCGATCGCCAGCCAGCGCGTGCGCACGCCAAGTTGTGCTTCAAGGTAGCGACAGACTTCATCGCTCATCCCGGGCAGTGGCGTCAGCACGATGCCCGCCACGGCGGCCTGGCTGAAATGCCGCTCATAGAAATCCAGCGAGCGCTGGACTTCTATCGTCAGTCCATCCAGCAAGCCTTCCAGGGCCGGGCTCAATCCGTCGCCTTCATTGGCGGCCAGCAGGCGCTCGCTGCCGCAATCCACCTTGCGGGAAAAATACAGCGCGCCCTGGCGCGTTACGGTGATGAGCCCGTGGCCACGTTCGAACGAGATCATCGCCACGCCGCCCTGATCTTCCGGCAGGCGGGCCGCAAGGTTGCGCAGGGCCAGCTCCGGGATGTCGATGACGCCGAGGTTGAGGCCAACCAGGGCCATGAGGTCAATCAACTGGGTGATCTTGCTACGGCGGGCGACCACGGCGTAGAGCCGGCGAGTGCTGCGGTCGTCGCGTTCCGGCACCTCAAAGACATCGATCACGGCGTCGTCGATATGGAAATCAATCATCTCCTTCACCTGCCAGCGCATCGCCGCACGGATTTCGCTGGGCGGGACGTCCGGGGTGTCGACGAGGATGAGGGAGTAGTCGCCGTGGCGGAGCAGGCCCGTGCAGGGCACCCGACGGAGCTCACGCTGGCGGACGAAGCGCTGGAGGACGGGGGCGATGCGGTCGAATTCGCCCTCGACCTCGGGCTCGCCCTGCGCGCTGCCGGCCCGGCGATCCCCGCTGCGCCGGTCGCCGAGGCGACGGTCATTGTTGCGTCGATCCTGGCGCGAGCGTCGGTCGTCGGGGCCCGGTGGGGCGGATTCTGATTGAGGCTCGGACGCCTGGTTAGCGTCAACGGTCGTGCGGGGCGCACCCGACAGCGAGAGGTATTCAGCCCACAGCACGACCAGGCGGCCATCGGCCGTGCGGTCGGTCAAGGCCAGCGAAACGCCGTCGACGGCTGGGCAGACAGCCAGCAGCTGTCGAGTGTCCGAGCCCCGTCGAAACCAGTTGAACAACGCTATCCCCCGCCCCAAGCCAACTGGCCCGGCTCAGTTTCTGATTATCAGATAATTACACACAGTAATCCGCAGTAAATCGACGACTTGCGCAACGGCCATCCACTCAGGTGCCAAATTCCGGCCCGGGTTCTCGCATCATCAAGGCATTGACCGCCTCAGCGGGACGGGTTTCGCCACGAACGATGCGTGCCACTTCCGTCGCGATGGGCATGCGGACACCCAGCCTCGCGGCCATGTCCGCCAACGCCAGCGCAGTGGATTCACCTTCGACCAGGCCGATGGCGGTACGCGCCGCGGTGACGTCGAGCCCATGGCCCAGGGCAAGGCCAAAGCGGCGGTTGCGCGACTGGTCATCAGTACAGGTCAGGACCAGATCGCCAAGGCCCGAAAGCCCCATGAAGGTTTCCTGGCGCGCACCCAGTGCAAGGCCAAGGCGCGCCAGTTCCGCAAGTCCACGGGTGATGAGCGCCGCACGCGAATTGGCCCCCAGAC
>JAYTTZ010000161.1:0-1831 GCA_043744805.1 Gammaproteobacteria bacterium | reverse complement strand
CCTTACGTTGGGCATCAGTTCAGGCATCACGGCCGTCATGGCCCTGGCCGCCGCACTGGCCGCAACAGCCGCGCTGTGCGCGCGCCGGGTGTTCGCGGCACGCCCGGCCTAGATTCGCACTGGGGTGCCCGGCTGCACCACCGCCTTGTCGGGCAGGTAGGCGTTGACCGGGGGCACGGTGCAGCCGGTTCGTAGGGGGGGTGATGACGCAAATGGAACCCTGTGGCTTTTATGTCCTGAAGGTTGCGCAGGCCAGGGGTCAGACCTGGTTGGCGGTCACGCCGAGCAAGTGGCTGATTTGCGAGGTCCGGGCACGCCCGAACCTGCCGTGGGCAACCGCGGCCGCGCAACCAACCGATCTGCGTCAAGAAGATTTGCGTGAGAGCCAACCACCAAGGATCGACGCCAGCCAGCCGCTTCGCCGACCTCACAGCCCGACGGCAGACCTTCGCACCGGGCGCTGGGATAGGCCGATGCTCACCGTCGTCGTTTCAGACCACCTGCGGACATGGCCCCCTGTCGTTCGACGGAAAGAAGGCGTTAGAGAAGTGCCTTGTCAAAGAAGGCCGCAATATCGCCAGCGAGCTGCTTTAGGAACGCATCGCGATCGAAACCCGGCGGGTTCGCGGCCACGTCGCCATCCAGACTGGGGAGGGGCATGCTGGGCGTATCCATGAAGGCGAAGTGCCAGGCGTTGGGCACCCGGCGCAGGTTGGGGGCGGGCAGATTGCTGGCGACAACCAGGCGCTTGGGCGCTCGCAGGCCTGGGCCCAGGCGCCCAGAAGGGTCGATTTGCCGAAACCGGCCGGCGCACACACCAGCGTCAACTTGCCCTGCAGACCCGCGTCCAAGCGCTGCATCAACCGCTGGCGCGCTACGCTGCGAGGCAGCGACGGGGGCGCGAACAGTTTGGTGGCCAGCAACGGGGTGGTCATGCTCAACTGTACGGGTCGTCAGGGTCGGTTGTACCCCCAAACCCCAGGCCGGATGGCGTGCTGCCTGTGCCAATTCTTGTGCGCTATCCAGCCGCAAGCGGCTCTGCGCAAACCCCGCGAACGCAGCCTCGGAGACTGGTGCTCTCAGGTACGTTCGGTTCCGTTCAAGAAGGCGGCCAAGACCGTTATCGGCTACCTTGACAAGCCCGAAGTGCAGGCACTGCTGCAGGCCCCGAATCGAAGCTCGATCCTGGGTGCGCGCGACCACGCTCTGCTGCTCTTCCTCTACAACAGCGGCGCTCGCGCCGCAGAGGCAGCATCGCTTCGCGTGAGCCACCTGCAACTGGGCACGTCGCCGTCGGTCCGCATTCTCGGCAAAGGCAACAAATGGCGGGTTTGTCCTCTATGGACCATCACCGTAGCGGCGCTGCGACCACTCGTCGCCGGCAACGGTGCCGATGATCAGGTGTTCCACGGACGAACCGGTGAGCCGATGACGCGGTTCGGCGTACATCGCATGGTGACGACCCACGCCATAACCGCCGCCAAGCAGGTCGAATCGATGCAGGGCAGGCGCATCAGCCCACACACGCTGCGGCACACCACGGCCGTCCATCTCCTTCGTTCCGGCGTCGACATCAACACCATCCGGGCCTGGCTTGGTCACGTCTCGTTGGACACGACCCACATCTACGCCGAGGTCGATCTGGACATGAAGGCCAAGGCGCTTGCCTGCGTAGACATCACGGATCTGCCAACCGCCGCACGGGCGCGATCACCGGCGAAGTCAGCAACGATTGTTACGACCCACGCTAGTTTCGAGTGATCTGTTCGTCCTATTTGAGGGCGACTGGAGCGAGGTGTCCCGGGGTTGCACAGGCTGAATGCGGACCGCG
>JAYTTZ010000160.1:0-7019 GCA_043744805.1 Gammaproteobacteria bacterium | reverse complement strand
TCCTCGCGGGTTCAGTTGCCGCGAACCATCGCCAGCAGGGTTTTCGGCACCAGCGCCACCATCACGAGGTGCACTGCCACGAAGGCCACCAGTGCCGCCATGCCAAAGAAGTGGACGTGGCGAGCCATCTCATAACCTCCGAGCAGTTCGCGCAGGAGCGGGAACTGGACTGACTTCCACATCACCAGGCCCGATGCCACCAGCACGACCGCATCCACCACCACGAAGAGGTAGGCCGCGCGCTGCACGGCGTTGTACTGGCGGGGATCGGCGTGCGAGAGGTGGCCGCGCAGGGCGGAGCGCAAATCCCGCAGGATCGCCGCCGGTGTGAGCGGGAAGAACTTGCGCGCCAGGCGTCCCGTGGCGACGTTGAACAGGAGATAGGCGGTGCCATTGCCGACCAGCAACCACATCGCGGCGAAATGCCACAGCAACGCACCGCCAAGCCAGCCACCGATCGTGTACTCCTTCGGGAAGCGGAACTCGAACAAGGGCGAGGCGTTGTAGATGCGCCAGCCACTCAGCACCAGCAGCACGATCGCCAAGGCGTTCAGCCAGTGGTTCACGCGCAACCAGAGCGGGTGGATGGGTCCGGTATTTTCGTCGATGGCTTCGGTTCCTCGGGGGTAGGTCGTTCAGGAGGCGGCACATTGCATGGCGCGCAGGGCTTGCGGCACGTGGCCGCCAGCGGGATGCTGGAGGAAGGCGACCATCTCAAGTCGATCGCGCTTCCAGTCCTTGGCCAGGGAGATCCCACGCTGCACCTCGATCCGCCCGTCGCCGAGCGGCAGCGGCCCCACCCAACTGCGTACGAGATAGTCGTGGCGCAAGGTGCGCCCCGTGTTCTCGCCGCGCTCCACCGCGTTGATGATTCCGCTTTCAGTCACGGCGAGGTAGAGCACGGTGGCTTCCTTCGCCGCGTCCACACTGGCATCCACCCGAACGACCAGCGCATCCCGGCCCTGCAAGCTTGCCGCGAGCCTGATGCTACCGGCAGCAGGTTCGGCATTGATGAGCCGCACCTGCTGGCGCAAGAGCCCGTCGTCCGCACGGCTCGCATGGCCACTGGCGAAAAACCGGGGCGTGTAGACCGTGGTCTCGTGGTTGGCCGTGACCAGCCACTGCTGGCGATCGCCGAAGGCAGGGCTGGCATACACGTCGCGCCAGCCGATGTAGTCCCAGTAATCCACGTGGAGCGCAATTGCCACGAAATCGGCGCCAGCATCGAGCGATCCGGCAAGTTGGCCAAGGCGCTGGTCCGCCGGCGGGCAACTGGAGCAGCCCTCCGAGGTATACAACTCGACTAGCGCTGCGGTGTTGGGGCCGCTGCTGGCCTCACACGCGGCGTGGCTGGCGAGGGGAAGGATCGACAAGAGGCCCGCCACGCAAGCGGCGACCCGGCGACCTGGAAGGGAATCCGCTCGTTGCACGACTACTGCTCTCCGGCTATTGAACTTTTAATCGCACCCAGAGCCCCTTGCCCGGTCTTGCGTGTGGTCTATCGGAGAGTTCGCCGGTACGTGGCGAATGGTTACAACGCAGGGCACACTTTGTCACACGCGGCCCACACCGACTGATGACCGTAACCAAAGGCATCCATGCAACGAACTGATGACATAGGGGCCGCTAAAAGCAGCGAAATCCAGCTGAAGGGGTTGTTGCTACTCGGCCTCGAGGGTGATGCAGGTGCCTATCGCCAGTTCCTCCAGGATCTGGCCGTGCACCTGCGTGGTTTCCTGCGTCGGCGACTGGCCGGCCTACCGGAAGAAGTCGAAGACCTGTTACAGGAATGCTTACTCGCCCTGCACAAGCAGCGCCACACCTACGAGGCCAGCCTGCCGCTGACGGCGTGGGTGCACGCGATCGCGAAGTACAAGATCATCGACATGCTGCGCCGGCGCTCGCATCGCGAGGCCCTGCATGATCCCCTCGACGACAGCCAGGACCTGTTCGCGAAATCGGACGTCGACGCCGCCGATGCGCGCCACGACGTCGTCTTCTACCTCCAGCACCTGCCGGCGCACCAGCGCCTGCCGATCGTCCACATGAAGCTCCAGGGCATGTCCGTGGCAGAGGCGGCGGCGGCTACGGGCATGTCGGAGTCCGCCATCAAGGTCGGCGTGCATCGCGGCCTCAAGGCCCTCGCGGCATTACTGGGTAAAGCCACATGAAAACCGACGAACTCATCGGAATGCTTGCAAACGGCGACGTCGGCGTGCGCGCCCACACGGTCGAGCGACGGCTCGTGTACGGCCTCTGCCTCGGTGCCGTAGGCTCGGTAATCCTGATGCTGGGCCTGATCGGCGTGCGCCCGGATCTCGCAGAGGCCAGCACCCTGCCGATGTTCTGGGTGAAGCTCGGCTTCTCGGCGAGCCTGGCCGCGAGCGGCCTCTACGCCAGCCTCCGGCTCGCGCGGCCGGGCGCGGGCCTGCGCGCGGTTCCCGTCGCGCTGGGAGTTCCGGTCCTCGCGATCTGGCTGCTTGCCGCGATCGCCCTGGCCACCGTGGCCCTGGGGGACCGGCTCGCCTTGATCCTCGGCGATAGCTGGCAGGACTGCCCGCTGCTCATCGGCATGCTCTCGGTGCCGGTGTTCGTCGGAGTCCTGTGGGCCATGGCCGGTCTCGGACCCACGCGGTTAAGGCTGGCCGGGGCTGCGGGTGGGCTGCTGGCGGGTGCCATCGCCTCGAGCGTCTATTGCCTGCATTGCCCCGAGATGGCCGCACCCTTCATCGCCTGCTGGTACCTGCTGGGGATCCTCATCCCGACAGGCCTTGGCGCCCTCGTCGGTCCTCGCCTCCTGCGTTGGTAGCCCCGTCCCTGGTTCGGGGCTTCCGGGTTAAGCTCGGCGCCACTCAAAACAACGTGGGGTCCTGCCATGAAGCTCGGATTTTTCGGCATCAACATGAACGCCTGCAGCAACCCGGACGTCGCCGCGCGCGTGGCGCGGGCGGCCGAAGCCGCGGGCTTCGAATCCCTCTGGACCGGCGAACACGTGGTCCTACCCGATCCGCAGGTGGCGCCTTCACCGCTGCCGCCAAGCTATCCCCTGCTCGATCCAGCGGTGTCGCTCGCTTTCCTCGCCGCCCATACCAGGACCATCAAGCTCGGGACGGGCATCATCATCCTGCCGCAACGCAATCCGCTGGTGCTTGCCAAGGAACTGGCGAGCGTGGACGTCGTCTCGGGGGGGCGCCTCATCTTTGGACTTGGCGTCGGGTACCTCAAAGCCGAGTTCGACGCGCTAGGCGTGCCGTTTGATCTCAAGGGTGCGCGCGCCATTGATTACCTCAAGGCCATGCAGGCGCTGTGGACGCAGGACGCACCTGCCTACGCAGGTCGTTTCGTCTCATATGCAAACATCCAGTCACGTCCGCAGCCGGTCCAGTCGCCAATCCCCATCGTCATCGGCGGCCACAGCCCGGAGGCCTTCCGTCGAGCGGTTGCGCATGCGCACGGCTGGTATGGCTTCGCGCTGGACGTCGAGGCCACGGCACGCTGCATTGCTGGCCTGGCCGAAGCGGCCCAGGCGGTGCAACGCCCCGCGTCACTTGGCCCCCTCGAAATCAGCATCACCCCGGCCGGAACACTGGACTCGGACCTCGTCTCCCGCTATGCCGAGGCAGGCGTGCAACGGCTTATTCCGTTCCCGCGCCTGAAAACCGGCGACGAGCTGGTGGCGGCGGTGGAGGAGTTGGGCTCGCTCGTGGCCTGACCGCGTCCGCATTCGGGGCTCAAACCGCATGCAAAGGCCCGCCCCAAAACCGGCTCAACCCACTACACTCCCGCCCCATGTTGTCCTTTCGTGATGTCAGCCTGCGGCGTGGCGGGCACTTACTGTTTTCCACGGTGTCGTTCATTGTCCATGCGGGCCAGAAAGTCGGGCTCACAGGTGCGAATGGCACGGGAAAATCAAGCCTGTTCGGGCTCATCCGTGGCGAACTCGGCGCCGATCAGGGTGAGGTCAGCCTGCCCTCCAACCTGAAGCTTGCGCATGTCGCGCAGGAAACGCCGCCTGACTCCCGCACCGCGCTTGAATACGCCCTGGACGGCGACGTTGAACTGCGCGAAATCGATGCCGCCATCGCCAGGGAGGAAGCCGGCGATGGCAAGCACCTCGGCGAACTCCACGAACGCATGGCCCGTATCGACGGCTATGCCGCGCCGGCCCGCGCGGCCAGGCTGCTGAACGGCCTCGGCTTCGCACCGGGCACGGAAACCCACGCCGTCAATTCGTTTTCCGGCGGCTGGCGGATGCGCCTCAACCTTGCCCGCGCCTTGATGTGCCGCTCCGATCTCCTGCTCCTCGACGAACCCACCAACCACCTCGACCTCGACGCCGTGATCTGGTTGGAGGACTGGCTCCTCGCTTATCCAGGCACGCTGGTGTTGATCTCGCATGACCGCGACTTCCTCGACCGCGTCGTCAACGTCATCGCCCACCTGGAACAGGGCGGGCTGAAGCTCTACACCGGCAACTACTCGGTCTTCGAGCAGGCGCGCGCCGAACAACTCGCTGGCCAGCAGTCGGCGTTCGAAAAGCAACAGCGCGAAGTGGCGCACATGCAGTCCTTCGTCGAACGCTTCCGCTACTCGGCCACCAAGGCACGCCAGGCGCAAAGTCGGCTGAAGGCGCTGGAACGACTCCAACTCATCGCCCCGGCGCACGTCGATTCGCCCTTCAGCTTTGCCTTCGCCAAGCCTCGGAAGTTACCCCAGCCCCTGCTCACCCTGGACCGCGTGTCCGCCGGTTATGGCCAGCGACGCATCCTCGACAAGGTAAAGCTCTCGATTGCCCCGGGCGATCGCATCGCGCTGCTTGGTGCCAACGGCGCCGGAAAATCCACGCTCATCAAGCTGCTGGCTGGGGAACTGAAGCCGCAGGACGGTGAAATCCATGGCGCGCAGGATCTGGCCGTGGGTTACTTCGCCCAGCACCAGCTCGAACAACTCGAGGCGACAGAGACGCCGCTCGAGCACATGACTCGCCTCGCACCGCAGGCCCGCGAGCAGGAATTGCGCAATTTCCTCGGGGGCTTCAACTTCCGCAACGACATGGTGTTGCGTGCCGTGGGCAGTTTTTCCGGCGGCGAGAAGGCGCGCCTCGTGCTGGCCATGCTGATGCACGCGCGCCCCAACCTGCTGCTGCTCGACGAGCCCACCAACCACCTCGACCTCGACATGCGCCACGCCCTCACCCTGGCGCTGCAGGACTTCGAAGGCGCGCTCGTCGTCGTGGCCCACGATCGCCACCTGCTCCGCACCACCGCCGACACCCTCCTGCTGGTGGACAACGGCAAGGTGCAGGACTGGCAAGGCGACCTCGACGACTACGCACGCTGGCTGGGCGGTGGTCGCCGCGAGCTGCCGTGGGAAACCCCGGCAACGACTGCCCCGCCAGCCGCCAGTGCCGAGCGCGGTAACGACAAGCAGCGCCGGCAGCAGGGCGCGCAACTCCGCGCGCAATTCAAACCGCTGCGGGACGCCGTGAAACTGGCGGAATCAAGCCTGGAGAAGGCGCACAAGCAACGCACTGAACTCGAAGCCCGGATTGCCGATCCCGCGCTCTACGCACCGGCGCGGCGCCAGGAGCTGAAAAGCCTCCTGATCGACAAGGCGAAGCTCGAGGCGCAAATCGAAGAAGCTGAACTCGCGTGGCTGACGCACAGCGAAGCGCTGGAGACGGCGGAACGCGAGGCTGGCTAGCGTCCAGTCCCGATGGCCGGTTCGCCTGGCATTGGAACCGGCCTCAGTTCACCCACGGCGGCACGCCGTACAGCACCCAGTACGCCAGGATTTTCGGGAATTCGAGCGCAGCGTTCTTGTTTTCATCCGCATGGCCGCGCGGGGTATCCCACCACGCCCGCCGCGCCGTCGCGACCCCGAACTCGATCCCCGGGATGCGTTGCTGGAACGTGGACAGCGCGCGCCTCGCATGGAAACTGGACGTGACGATGAGCGCGCGCCGGACCCCGGCGGCTGCCAGCAGGGGGCGTGCAAACAGCGCGTTTTCCAAGGTGGAGGCCGACCTGGGTTCTACCCGGATCCGCTCCCGCGGAACGCCTTCGGCAAGCAGCACCTGGCGAACCTCTTCGTCGTCGCCGGTGCCGATCACGAACAACAGCGGCGCCACGCCCTGTCGGTACAAGCGGGCAGCTGCGCGGGGTCGCCCGTCGGACTCGCCGCCCAGCACGAGGATTGCATCGGGCTTGTCCACGGGTCTTTCCACGAGAAGTGCCGGACCGCCGTAGTCGATGAACACGGTGGGCAGGCCCGAATTGAGGAATATCGTAGGCAGGATGGCCAACGTGGCCAGGCTCCCCAGGGTAAGGCCAAGCAGGACTTTGTTGATGGACATGGACGTGGGTCTGGCCCCGTGGTGGTGTTTGGCCGCGGCGTGTCGGCCGGTGCATTTTCGCATGTTGGAGCACTGGTATCGCCATGCACTGCACCGCGAAATCCTGTTTACCGACGGCGCGCAATACGTCGCCCATAAGGCCGGATCCTACTGGCTGCTCGATATCATCGCGATTGCGCAGCGCCACGAAAACGTGGTCGCTGCCGAGGAATTCCAGGCCTGGACGCTCAAGATCAACGCTGACCCTACGGGGCTCGTGACCTGCGACGACGACAATGGCCGAATCGTTTATCGACAGGACCTTGAGGCGTTGCTGGCCTTTGGAGCTAAGAATCTCCACCCGCCGGTCTACGCCTGGCCGACTACAGCTGCTGCGCGGCTTCCGCTCCGGCCCGTCGCAGCCCGCCCCCCACCCCAAGATGCGGCTAAACTAGGCAACCTCGTCTCGCTATCAGGACCGCCGATATGAGTGTTGCCAAGCAGGAAGTAGAAGCCTTGCTCAAGAAGCTGCCCGACGAGTGCACGCTTGAAGACATCCAGTACCACCTCTACGTCATCGAGAAGGTGCAACGCGGGATCAGAGCTGCCGATCAGCATGGTGAGCTTACCCAGGAGCAAGCTGAGCAGCGACTCGCTCGATGGACCACCGAGTAACCTGGTCGCC
>JAYTTZ010000159.1:0-26383 GCA_043744805.1 Gammaproteobacteria bacterium | reverse complement strand
CGGCAAAGCCTATCGAGCGCGATGGCCGCGTTGTCGGTGGCCTGCAAGCGCGTCAAGGCTTCTGCACTCACTGACAGACCAGAGCGAGTCCGCACGTTGATCGCGCTCGACCACGCAAACAGCGCGGCCGGAACATGCGCCTTGCACAGCGGGGTCGTATCGCTGCGGATGAGGAAGGGCCCAACTTCGGCCTCCAACGTGTCGCCCAGGATCTGGAGGCGGCCCGACTGGGCCGAGAACCAGGGTTCGTGCAAGACAGCGCCAAGTTCGCCGAGACGATCAGACACGTAGTCGACGACATCTGCGAGCGCCGCGGCGTGGCAACGCGCAGGCACGGAAGGACTGCGTGTCCGTGCGCGTTCGAGTTGCACGCTCATGCGCAGAACATAGGCAGCGGATTGGCACCCACCGAAGGCTGCGCCGCCGGCTTCCAGCCCACCCGGCGCGGATCGAACCAGCGCGAATTACTGAGCCACAGGCCTTCTCGTTCGAAACCGACGTCGCGGTGCAGGTTGATCACCCGGCGACGCTTGACGTCCACCAGCACGAGGCGATTCCTCACGCCCACGGCACTGTGAAGCATCCGCTGGAACACCAGGTCGTCGAGCATGGCGGGCTTGCGTTCGAGCACCGGCCTGAGCAGGTCCTGGGCGAGGTGCCAGGAGTCCGAATGCTGGCGACTCCCCGCGCCACCCGGCAAGGTTCCATTGTGGAACAGGTAGAGGTCTTCCGTGACCTGCAGCGGATGGGTGTTGGCGAAGTCGACCCGGCCCCGGGTCCGGTAGCGGAAATGGAAGACGCACTCGTAGTCGCGATGATCGAGAGCCCAGTGCAGCGGCGCTGCAGGCGCCGTGTCCAGCGCACGTCGGATCACGGGCTCGCGTTCAGGATGCAGGGCAATCATGCCGGCCCCATGCGGGTTGAAGCGCGCCGCTGATTCAATCAGCGCAGGTGGGATTTCGACGCCTGCCGGCTGGTGGACGATAAGGCACATGGCACGTGCTCAAAGCTTCGCGAGAAGCACTTCGGTCGACTTGAAGATCGCCAGCACGTCCTGCCCGAGATCGAGGTTGAGGTTGTCAATCGAGCGCGTGGTGATGACGGAGGTGACGATGCCTGCTTCGGTCTGTACGTCCACTTCGGAGACGACCGGGCCGCGGATGATTTCGACGACCGTGCCCTTGAACTGGTTGCGCGCGTTGATGGCGGAGATGCTCATGATCGGGTTCACCTGCAGTGACATGGATAAGGCACAACGGAGGGCAGTTTCGATGCCAAACAGGAAGATGAAGATTCAGGCTTGAATCCCGCCTATCCACTGCGCCTTATCGCGCCGCCGCGCAAATATGCGCGAAATACCCGGACACCTGCGCAGCTAATCGCGCGCACGTGGGCAGGCATCAGGTGCCAGCGGACTTGAAGCTGTTCCAGTCCACGCCCAGCTTGCGCATGCGTGCACGCAAGGTATGGGCGTTGATGTCGAGCAGGCGCGCTGCGCCGTGGATGCCGTCTATGCGACCGCTGGTATGCACCAGGGCCGCTTCGATGTGGCGCTTCATGGCTTCATCCAGGGTCAGCAAATGTCCTGAAGGTGCCGTGGGTCCAGGCTGGGCGCTGCCCAGGGCACGCGCGGGTGCGCTCGCGGCAGGCAGTGCCGCACCGAGCGCCTTGGCGATCGCCAGACGCTCGCCCTCCCCCAGGATCACGGCACGATCAATCACCGCGGCAAGTTCGCGGATATTGCCGGGCCAGGGATAGGCGACCAGCAGTCCGACGTCCTGGGGCGTCGGCTGGCAGGTCCGAAACCCAAAGCGTCGGGCCGCACGCGCCACGAAATGCAAGGCCAATGCCGGGATGTCCTGCAGTCGCTCACGCAGCGGTGGCAGTTCCACGGGAAAAGTCGCGAGGCGATACCAGAGGTCCTCGCGGAAACTCCCGTCGAGAAGCATCGAAGGCAGATCCCGGTGCGTGGCGGCGATCACGCGCACGTCCACCACGAACTCGGCCTCGCCGCCCACCCGTTGCAACACGCCATCCTGCAGGACGCGCAGCAGTCGCACCTGCGCAGCCAACGGCAGTTCGCCGACTTCGTCCAGCAGCAGCGAGCCGCCGTGAGCGCGTTCAAACCATCCGCGACGCATGGCAGTAGCGCCCGTAAAACTGCCCTTCTCATGTCCAAAGAGTTCGGAGTCGAGCAGTTCCGGCGCGATGGCGCCGCAGTTCACCCGGATGAACGGACCCTCCGCACGGGAGGAGCGCTGGTGGATTTCGCGCGCCAGCACTTCCTTGCCCGTGCCGGTTTCGCCCAGGAGCAGCATCGGGAGGTCGGAGTCGCACACGCGCTCGATTCGGCTGTAAATCTCCTTTAGGCCGCCCTCGACGCCGACGACGGTATCGACGATACCGTCCCGGCCTAGCTTGGTCAGCAAACCGGCCTTCTCGGCAGCGGCGGTCTTGGCCTGATCACCCAGGGTCCGCAAGCGTTGGCTGTTCTCGAGTGCTGTTGAGAATGGTTCCAGCAGGCGGTCAAGCATCAAGCGTTGGCTGGTCGCAAAGCGCTTACCTTGTGCGGGTTGGACGCGCAGCAGGCCCTGGACGCCGTGTGGACTCCGCAAGCCGCCGAGCAGGGAATGCTCATGCAGTCCGGGCAGCAGTGTCGGCAGCCCGGAATGTTCCAGCAACGCTTCACCCGGCGCATGGCACACGCCGCGCCGAATCCACTGTGCAAGGCGTGCGGCTTGCGCAGGTGCGCAACGAATCCGCGTGTAATCCGGCGTCCCGTCGCGTCCAGGTTGGGCGCGCGCCACATGGACAAGGCCGCGCGCGGATTCGCTGAACTCATAGACATCGAGTGCGTACAGCGGCAGCACTTCACCCAGGGCGGCCGCCATGATCTGCGCGAAGTCCTGGATCTCGATATGGCGGCAGGCGTCCTGCCATGCGCGGTAGAGCAATTCGCTGTCAGGCCCGGGTGTCATGGTGCTCTCTATCTGGTGTCAGGGCGTGGGCGTGAAGGGTTGGTCGAAATTCGAAGCGAACCGGTGTCAGGTGCAACCGTTGCACAGCAGGCGCGAGGGCAGCAAGACCGAGACCCACTATGCTTATGCCGCAGGTTCACGCCCTGGACCTTCGCCTCCAGCACATTTGCCCTGATAGCAGATTTGCGCAGGTTGATGGCAAATATCACCGACTGTCGAGCTTGCGGTCAAAGCGTTCGACCGGCCTGCCCGGCCCCTGCCTTGAACACACCAGTTGGCATGAACCCTGATTGCTTATTGGCTTCCGGCACCCTTTTGGAATGGCGACCGACTATTCGCAAGGGCACGTAACACCGCACCCCTCCTCCACGGCCACGAATCGGGAATCCATGGCATGTCGAATCGATCCCTGTGGGGCGCCACCCTCTTGTTGCTCGCCGCGTTGACCAGCGCGGCCCGGGCCGAAACTACGCTGTTAAACGTGTCCTACGACCCAACGCGTGAATTCTACGAGGCCTACAACGTTGCCTTTTCCAGGCATTGGCAGGCCGAGGGCGGAGAGCCCGTGACGGTACGCCAGTCCCACGGGGGTTCTGGCAAGCAGGCGCGCGCCGTGATCGACGGACTGGAGGCCGACGTGGTCACGCTCGGCCTCGCCTACGACATCGACGCGATTGCCGCGAAGTCCGGGCTGCTGCCGCACGACTGGCAGGGCCTGCTGCCGGCCAACAGCACACCCTATCGCTCGACCATCGTGCTGCTGGTTCGCAAGGGTAATCCCAAGGCAATCAAGGACTGGAACGACCTCGTGCGGGACGACGTCGCGGTGATTTCCCCGAACCCCAAGACCTCCGGTGGCGCCCGCTGGAACTACCTCGCGGCCTGGGCCTTCGCGCGGCAGCACTCCGGCAGCGAAGAAGGCGCACGGGCCTTCGTGGGCAAGTTGTACAAGCAGGTCTCGGTGCTCGACAGCGGCGCCCGCGGCGCCACCACCACGTTCGTCGAACGCGGTATCGGCGATGTGCTCATTGCCTGGGAAAACGAAGCGCTGCTCGCGCTGCGCGGCGAAACCGGCAAGGATTTCGAACTGGTCATGCCGTCGATCAGCATCCTCGCCGAGCCGCCGGTGGCGCTGGTCGCCAGGAATGCCGAACGCCACGGCACCACCAAGGTGGCCAGGGCCTACCTCGAATACCTCTACAGCAAGGAAGGCCAGACGCTCGCCGCGAAGAACCACTTCCGGCCGCGAGATCCTGACGTTGCCCTGGAATTTTCGCGGGAGCTTCCAGCGATAAGGATGGTGACCGTCGACGAGGCCTTCGGGGGCTGGAAGGCCGCCCAGGCCACCCACTTCGACGACGGTGGCACCTTCGACCAGATTTTCCTGCACTAGCGAGTCTGGTTAGTGGAAGTGCCAGCGGTCGCAACGCTGCCAGACCTGAACCGTAGCTACTTCCGGCGTCGCGCCTGGCGTGACCACTTCCGTCGCCCCAGCGTACTGCCGGGCTTTGGCCTGACCCTGGGCTTCACCGTGTTCTACCTTGGCCTGATCGTGCTGCTGCCGCTCTCCGCCGCGTTCTTCAAGGCGGCACAATTCGGTTTCGACGCTTTCTGGGCGGCGATCAGTTCACCACGCGTCCTGGCCGCGTATCGAGTCACCCTCGGGTGTGCCTTGCTCGCCGCGCTGGTCAACGCCGTGGTCGGGTTGCTGCTTGCCTGGGTGCTCGTGCGCTACCGCTTCCCGGGTCGGCGTCTTTGCGACGCGCTCATTGATCTCCCCTTCGCCCTACCGACCGCAGTGGCTGGCATTGCCTTGTCCGCGCTGTACGGCCCAAAGGGCTGGATTGGCCAGTATTTCGCGGCCATCGGCGTCAAGATTGCCTTCACGCCTGTCGGCATCACGCTGGCGCTCGTCTTCATCGGCTTGCCCTTCGTCGTGCGCACCGTCCAGCCCGTGCTGGAAACGCTGGACGCGAGCTTCGAGGAAGCCGCGAGCACCCTGGGGGCAAACCGCTGGCAGATCTTCGCCCGGGTCGTGCTGCCGTCGGTCCTGCCGGCACTGCTCACGGGTTTCACGCTGGCCTTCGCTCGTGGCATCGGCGAATACGGTTCGGTGGTCTTCATCGCAGGCAACCTGCCCATGGTGTCCGAGATCGTACCGCTGCTCATCCTCACCAAACTCGAACAGTACGACTATGCCGGTGCGACCTCGCTCGCGGTGGCCATGCTGGTCATGTCCTTCGTGCTCCTGCTGGCAATCAACGTCCTCCAGGCCTGGACCCGCGCCCGGGAACAGACGCGATGAACAGCTGCGGCAACGTCGCAACGCAGGACCCTGCCTGGGTGCGTTACCTCCTGCTGGGATTGGCGCTTGCGTTCGTTGGCGTGATGCTGGTGCTGCCCATGGTCCTGGTGCTGGGCCAGGCGCTGGCACACGGCTTGCCCGCGTACTGGGCGGCGCTGGTCCATCCAGACGCCCTGTCGGCCCTTCGCCTCACCCTGCTCGCCGCCGCCATTGCAGTGCCCGCCAACCTCGTGTTCGGCGTGGCCGCAGCCTGGTGTATCGCGAAGTTCGAGTTCAAGGGCAAGCCACTGCTGATCACGCTGATCGATCTCCCCTTCGCCGTTTCCCCGGTGATCTCCGGCCTCGTCTTCGTGCTGCTGTTCGGGCTCAACGGCTGGTTCGGCGAGTGGCTCCGCGAGCACGATCTCAAGATCATCTTCGCGGTGCCCGGCATCGTGCTGGCCACGGTATTCGTGACCTTCCCCTTCATTGCCCGCGAACTGATCCCGGCCATGCAGGAGCACGGGACTGATGAGGAAGAAGCCGCAGCGACCCTGGGCGCCAGCGGCTGGCAGACGTTCCGGCGCGTCACCTTGCCCAACATCAAATGGGCGCTGGTCTACGGGGTGGTGCTGTGCAACGCCCGTGCAATGGGCGAGTTCGGCGCTGTATCCGTCGTGAGCGGGCATATACGCGGCATGACCAACACGCTGCCGCTGCACGTCGAGATCCTCTACAACGAGTACCAGTCGATGGCCGCGTTCGCGGTGGCTTCGCTCCTCATGGGGCTTGCCGTGGTCACGCTGGCCTTGAAGACTTTCATCGAAGCGCGCAGCGGGAGACCTGAACCATGAGCATCCAGATCGACGGCATCAACAAGCATTTCGTCGGCTTCCGTGCGCTCGACAACGTGAGCCTGGAGATTCCAACGGGCGGACTCGTGGCGCTGCTCGGGCCTTCTGGTTGCGGCAAGACCACGCTGCTCCGGATTGTCGCGGGACTCGACCGCCAGGATAGCGGGCGCATCCTGTTCGACGGCGATGACATGACGGACGTCCACGTCCGCGAGCGCCGGGTGGGCTTCGTCTTCCAGCAGTACGCCCTGTTCAAGCACATGACTGTCTTCGACAACATTGCCTTCGGGCTTACCGTCCGACCGCGTCGAGAGCGCCCGGGCCAGGTGGCGATCAACGCAAAGGTTCGTGAACTGCTCGAACTGGTCCAGTTGGACGGGCTGGCGCTGCGGTATCCCAGCCAACTGTCCGGCGGCCAGCGCCAGCGCGTTGCGCTCGCCCGTGCATTGGCCGTGGATCCAGGGGTGCTGTTGCTGGATGAACCGTTCGGCGCCCTGGATGCGCGTGTCCGCAAGGAACTGCGGCGCTGGCTACGCAAACTGCATGATGAACTCCACGTCACGAGCATCTTCGTCACCCACGATCAGGACGAAGCCATGGAAGTGGCGGATACCGTGGTGGTCATGAATGCGGGCCGCGTGGAGCAAGTGGGATCGCCTGAGCAAATCTACGAGTCACCCGCCACGCCTTTCGTCTACCGGTTCCTGGGTGACGCGAACCTGCTGGGCAGTCACGACGGTAGCGAACCGCCCACGAACGAACTCGACCCGGGGACCGCCCAACCCGCCCTCGTCTACGCGCGCCCGCACGAACTTGACCTCGCGCGGGTTGCGCCAGGACGGGGTGGCATCGAAACCCGCCTCCTCGGCAAGCGCCGGGTCGGCGCCGTGGTGCGCCTCGCGCTGGAACGGGCCGACGGCAAGGGCGTCATCGAAGCCGAACTCACACACGAGCGCTTTGCCGCCGAGCAGTGGCGGGACGGCGAGCAGGTGTGGGTCAGCCCCGGCAATCCGCGCCACTTCACCTGCGCACTGCACTGATCAGCGGCGGGCAAGCCCCGCGTCTTCCTGCGCCACCAGCGCCAGCGCCGCCCAGTCGAGGTCCTCGTAGCCCCGCGTGAGGGCTTTCAGGTAGTTGTCACGGATGAGGCTCGCCAGCGGCAGGGCAATTTCCTTGGCGTCCGCCGCGGCAAGCGCCAGCCGGATGTCCTTGAGTCCAAGCCGGAGCTTGAAGCCGGCGGGTTCAAACTGCTCGCTGGCAATGAGGCCGCCATAAATCTTGTAGACAGGTGCAGGGAAAATCGTGCCGCAGAGGATCTCGATGAGTTGCTCCGGTGCGATGCCGTAGTTGCGGGTCAGCGCACAGGCTTCACCGAGGGTTTCGATGAGGCTGGCCAGCATGAAATTGCCCGTGATCTTCACCACGTTGGCGGCCTCCGGGGTCGCGCCGAGATTGAAGGTCTTCTGGCCCATAGCTTCGAACAAGGGTGTGCAGCGTTCGACGGCAGCCGCATCACCGCTCGCCAGCATGAACAACTGCGCCGCCGCAGCCGCCGGTGGGCGGCCGAATACGGGCGCCGAAACATAGGCCCGGCCATCTTCGGCGTGCGCCGCCGAAAGACTTTTTCCGAGGGCCGCGCTGATGGTGGCCATGCACACATGCAGTCCGTGGACAGGCATGGCCTGCCGGAACCCGCTGTCGAAGACGGTAGCTTCCGTAGCCTCGTCGTTCGCCAGCATCGTGATGACCACGTCCTGCCCGGCAGCATCCTCGAGAGTGTCCGCAAGGCGCGCGCCATCCGCCACGAGCGCCTCCGCGCGTTCCCGCGTGCGATTGAAGACCGTGACTTCGTGTCCTGCCTTGAGCAGGTTCCTCACCATGCCAACGCCCATGGCCCCGATGCCGATGAAACCTGTTTTCATTGCCAGCCCCTCCTGCGCCAAATCGCGCATTCTTTTTGATTTCCTGACGACACCGTGCATCTCAGGTCGTTGCGAGCACCACCAGCGTATCGATGCTGGAAAGCGCCTCCAGCGCGTCCACGCATTCGGCGAGTTGCGCCGTCTGCTCCACGCCCAGCACTGGTTCTGCGAGCCGCGTGAACTTGGCGAGGAGTCGCTCGCCCTGGGCCTCGAGATCGGTCCAGGGCAATGCAGCGTTGTAGCGGGTTTCGATCCAGTCGCCCTGCGCGCGCCTGATCCGCATGCGGGCACAGCCCTGGTCCACCTCCGGCGAAAAGCCAACGCGAATGCGATCACGCAATGATTCCAGTGCGGGTGATTGCGCAGTCGCCTCGCAGAACATCGCCGGATCCGCCGTTTCGACACCGGCAAGCGCCATGGCCGCCGTCTGTCGCAAGCTGAACTTGCTCTCCAGGCCCGTCGTTGGCTGCTGCAGGTTACAGATGTGGTCGCAGTACGGGTTCACCGTCACGTCCACTTCAGCGATGTCGTCCGTCGCGAGGCCGTGCGCCGAGCGCAGGGCGCGGCCGCATTCGATGGTGGCGTGGGTTTCGTAGCAGGAGGCGTGGTACTTGAAGAGGTTGGCCAGGATGTGAAAGCCGCCCGGCGGCTCGGCCAGCGCGCTTTCAACTGCGAAATTGACGCTGTGGGTCGCCGCGAAACCCTGCGCGCATTCCAGGGCATCAAGGCGGCTGTCGAATCCCCGTACCGCGAGGCGCGCCGCCATCAGGCCACTGCGTGCCGCGAGGCCGGCATGGAAGGGTTTGCAGGCCGTGCCGAACATGCTCTTCAGTCCGGCGGCCTGGGTAGCCGCAATCCCGATGGCCTGCGCCATTACGGGCACGGCTGCACCCAGCAGCTTGGCGCAGGCGACCGCAGCCCCGATCGCACCCACCGTGGCCGTGGCGTGGAAGCCCGCGGCATAATGGCCTGGTGCCACCAGCAAACCCACCCTGCATTCCACTTCGTACCCCGCGATGAAGGCTTCCACCAGTTCGGCACCACTCGCGCCTTGCGCTTCGGCCTGGGCCATCAGCGCGGGCAGGATCGGCACGCTGGGATGTCCCATCAGCGCGTAATTCACGTCGTCGTAATCAAGCGCATGCGCGGCCATGCCGTTCAGCAAGGCGGCGTTGGCCAGGGGCATGCGCAGGGTGCTCCCGAGGATACTGGCCCGCTCCGCACCCCCTTCCTCCAGCAGTTCTTCGCGCAGGATCCGCACCGGGGGATCGTCGCTTCCGGCAAGGGTAACGCCGAGGTAATCCATCACGCACTGGCGCGCCACGGTCCTGGCTTCGGGCGAGGTCGTGGAGAGCGAAAGATTGCAGGCCCATTCCGCGAGCAGGCGGGTAACGGCGATATCGTTCATGCAGGTTCCAGCAACGTGAGTGTCAACGCGCATTGCACTCAGCATTCAAGGCCGAGGCGCTGGTGCCATTCGGCGATGGATTCCGCCGGGTATTCCTCGAACACCTGATCGTTGGGCCCGAGCTTGGGCTCGGCCCACGGTGCCCGCGAACCCAGCATCAGGTGCACCCGCGCGGGCGGCGCCGGCAAGGGTGTGTCCACGGCGGAGGCAAACGGGTGTAGGAGTTCGGGCCAGCGGGGATCCCAGACCCACAGGGCGCTCCCGCAGTGCCGGCAGAACCGTCGCTCCGCCAGACTGCGCTCCAGCGCGTCACCTGGCCCAGTAGGCAGCAACGCCCGGTAGACCGTGATGTGTTCCTCGCCCGTGACGCTCAGGCTGGCGGCTTCCCCGCCGAGGTTGATGCCGCAGCCGCCGCTCCCTGCGGTCTTTCGGCAAATGGAGCAATAGCAAAGATTGAACGGATAGGGATGGGCGGATGCAAGGCGAAACCGCACGCTGCCACAGTGGCAGGAACCTTCAAGTAGCACGGCGCATCCTCAGCTTGGGTTCGGGAAATTGAGTTCCAGCGTGATCCCGTCCGGATCCTTGATGAACAACTGCTGGATATTGAACTGCGGCACTTCACGGTGCCGATAGGCCACGCCGAGTTCGTCGAGCCGCGCCCGGAACTGGGGAAACTCGGTGGCCTGGAACGCAATGTGGTCGAGCTTGCCGGTATGCTCGCCCGAGAAGTCTTCGCGCTTGCCGAGGTAATACTCCTGGCCCTCCGAACTCGACGCCTCGCCGAGATGGACGCGCGCTCTGCCCTCCAGGTACAGCCAGTAGCCCTTGAACGGAAACGGGGGGCGGACGCCCACCTCGAAACCCAGCACGGTTTCGTAGAAATGGCGCGAGCTTTCAAGATCGCTCGCGTAGACGAAATAGTGATCGATTGCAGACAGCGGCATGTGGACGTCCTCCATCGGGATGGCCGTTCAGGGTGCGTCCAAGCGACGGACGGCGCAAGCCGTCCGCAACGTTCAACGGGCGGCAGCCGGGACCCGGAACCAAGCCGCGTAGAGCGCTGGCAGGAACGTCATGGTCAGCACCGTGGCGACGATCAATCCGCCCATGAGCGCGGCGGCCATCGGGCCAAAGAAAGTGCTTCGCAACAACGGGATCAGGGCCAGCACTGCCGCCGCCGCCGTGAGCACTATGGGCCTGAAGCGCCTCACGGCGGATTCGACGATGGCTATTGCCGGCGCGAGTCCGGCCGCGATGTCCTGTTCGATCTGAACCACGAGGATCACGGAATTGCGCATGATGATGCCGGCGAGCGCTATGACGCCGAGCAAGGCAACGAAGCCGAAAGGCATACCGGTCAAAAGCAGCGCCGCCGCCGCGCCGATGATGCCGAGTGGCGCGGTCAGCAAGACCATCACCGTGCGCCCGAAATGCTGGAGCTGGATCATCAGCAGCAACACGACCACTACGAGCATCTTCGGCATTTCGGCGTTGATCGAGGCATTGGCGATTTGCGACTGCTCCATCGCGCCGGCAATCGACAACGAATACCCCAACGGCAAGCGGGCACGAATATCGTCCAGTTGCGGATCAATGGCGCGGGTGACGTCCGGTGCCTGCGTTCCCGGCTTGTTCTCGGCCTGGATGGTGATTGCTGGCAGGCGCGAGCGTCGCCACAGCACACCGGGTTCAAAGCCAAACTGCGCCCGGCCGAACTGCGAGAACGGCACCGACTGGCCACTTGCCGTCGGCATATAGGTCTCCGACAGCGTCGAAATCCGCGAGCGCTCGTCCAGCGGCTGGCGAGCGACGATATCGATGTTCCGGTTGGCCTCGCGATAGCTTCCAATCACGCTGCCGGTGAGCAGGGTCTGCCCGGCGCGCCGGATATCTTCGCTGGTGATGCCAAGCACCCGGAGCTTGTCCTGGTCGATCACATCACGAATAACCAGGATGGGTTCATGCCAGTTGTCGTGCACGTTGGTGGCCAGCGGACTGGCGCCGACTACGGCCTTCACCTCATCGGCAATCTTCCGGACCTCGCGTGGATCAGGTCCCTGGACCCGGAACTGCACGGGCCAGCCCACGGGCGGTCCGTTGGGCAGCGGTTCCACCCGTCCCCGCACTTCGGGAAACTCGTCGGCGAGCCACTTGGGGATACGCTTCTCCAAGGCATCGCGTGCCTTGAAATCCCGCGCCAGCACCACGAACTGCGTGAAGTTAACGTGGGAGAGCCGCTGGTCGAGGGCCAGGTAGAAGCGCGGGGCGCCCGTTCCGACATAGGCCACGTAATCGGCGACGTCGGGATCCGTCGCCAGCCTGGCTTCAAGGCGCTTCGCTACCGATTCGCTGGCCGCGAAGCTGGAACCTTCGGGAAGCCACAAATCGACCATCAGTTCGTCCCGGGTTGAATTGGGGAAGAACTGCTGCGGGATGAACCGAAAGCTTGCGACTCCGAGCCCAAAAGCCAGCAAGGTAAGCAGCAGTACGGTCTTTCGCCAGGTGACGCACCAGCCGATGGCGCCCCGCAACTGGCGATAGAACGGAGTCTCGAAGAGGTCGTGGTGGGTGCCCGCCGGACGTTCTCGGAGGAGTTTCATTCCGAGCCACGGCGTCACGTAGACCGACGCAACCCAGGAAATCAGCAACGCCATCCCCACTACGGCAAAGATCGAGAAGGTGTATTCGCCAGCCTGCGACTTGGCGAAGCCTACGGGCAGAAAGCCCGCGGCGGTAATCAGCGTGCCGGTCAACATCGGGAATGCCGTCGAGGTGTAGGCGAAGGAGGCGGCCTTCAGCTTGTCGTAACCTTCCTCGAGTTTTCGAGCCATCATTTCGACCGCGATCATCGCGTCGTCCACCAGCAGGCCAAGCGCCAGCACCAGCGCGCCGAGGGAGATCTTCTGTAACTGGATGCCGGCCCACGACATGGCCAGGAAGGTCACGCCAAGCACGAACGGGATGGTAAGTGCGACCACCATGCCGGTGCGCCAACCGAGGCTGAAGAAGCTGACGACGAGGACGATGACCACCGCTTCGGCCAGCGATTTCACGAACTCGCCGATGGCCTCGTGGACGACCCTGGGTTGATCGGCAATCTGGGCGACCTCGATTCCAAGCGGCAATTCACCGCGTAACCGGGCCAGCTGGGCATTCAAGCCGGTGCCGACCTTGAGGACGTCCGCCCCCTGCGCCATCACGATACCGAGCGCAATGGCCTCCCTGCCCTTGTGGCGGATGCGGGTGACCGGCGGATCTTCCCAGCCGCGGTAGACCCTCGCGAAGTCGCCAAGCCGGAAACTCGCTTCGCCAACACGGAATCGCGTGTCGCTGATCTGCTGGATGGCGTCAAAGGCGCCATCGATGCGGACGAAGACCGCCTTGTCGGGCGTGTTCACCTGGCCAGCGGGCAGGACGCTGTTCTGGCCCTCCAGCGCGGCGGCGAGTTGCGGGAAGGTAATCCCCAGTTCAGCGAACTTGTGGGACGAGAATTCAACATACACCCGGGGTTTCTGGTCACCGAGCATGTCGACCTTCTCGACGCCGGGTACTGCGGACAGCACCTTGCGTGCGCCATCGACGTAGTCCTTGAGTTCCGTGTAATCGAAACCATCGGCGTGGAACGCATACATGGCGATGTAGGTGTCGCCAAACTCGTCGTTGAAGAACGGACCGCTGACGCCCTTGGGCAAGTCACGCTCGACGTCGCCAACTTTCTTCCTTACCTGGTACCACGTTGGGCGCACTTCACGTGGCGGTGTCGATTCGCGCAGGAAAACAAAAATCAAAGATTCGCCTGGCTTCGAGTAGCTCTCCGTGCGATCAAGCCAGGGCGTTTCCTGCAATTTCTCCTCAAGCTTGTCGGTGACCTGTTGCTCCACTTCGGACGCGGTCGCGCCTGGCCAAAGAGTCCGGATCACCATGACGCGGAAAGTGAACTCGGGATCTTCCTTCTGGCCGAGGTTGAAGTAGGCATAGACGCCGCTCACCATGAGCAGCACCACGAGGAACCCCGTGAGCGAACCGTGGGCGATGGCCCAGCGTGAGAGATTGAATCCGCCGTCGTTCGATGGACCTTGCATCTCGTTTCAGCCGTCCGCGGCCACCGCGTCGAGCAACCTGACGGACTGCCCGGGCTCGAGGAGGTTTGCGCCAGCGGTGACGATCCGTTCGCCGGCGGTAAGGCCACCGCCCACCAGGGCCTCGTTGCCCTCGATCCCAACCACCTGGACGGGCCTGAAATTAACAATGCCCCGGGTGGGGTCGAACACCCAGACGCCGGCCACCTCGCGCTGCTGGACGTAGGCACTCAGCGGAATGCGGATGAAGCTCCGTGCTGCGGTCATGGGCACGATGACGCTCGCGGTCATGCCGAGTTTCATCTCCGGCGGCGGGTTGTCGATGCCCACCCGGATTGAGTAGGTGCGCGTCGCGGGGTTGGCCGAGGACGCCAGTTCACGCAGGCGACCGGGATAGCGTCGGTCGCCGCTGGTCCAGAGAGCGACGTCCATGGCCTGCCCAGGCTTGAGTCCGGCTACCTGCTGTTCCGGAATATCGGAGGCCACTTCGAGTTCGCCTTTCCTGGCCACGCGAACGACGGTGCTGCCAGCCGCAATCACCTGGCCGGCTTCCGCCGCGACGGCGGTGATGGTCCCATCGACGTCGGCGCGCAGCGCGGCATAACTCGCCTGGTTGCCGCTGACCCTCGCCTGTGCCTTCACGGCATCAAGCTGGGCGCGCGCGGCTTCGAAATGGGTTTTTTGCCGGTCAAATCCGGCACGGCTGATGTAGCCCGTCCGTGCCAGTTTGGCGAATCGTTCGAAGTCGGCTTTTTCCACCGCAAACTGCGCTTCCTGCGCTGCCACGGTGGCGCGACTGGCGGATTCGTTGAGTGCCAGGTCCTGCACGTCGAGTCGCATGAGCAGCTGGCCTTTGCTGACCTGTTCGCCTACATCCACATGGCGGCTGAGGATCTTGCCCGGCACCCGGAACCCGAGGTTCGACTCACGGCGCGGACGAATCTCGCCAGCGTAAGTGGCCTCGACCTTCGGCTGCACGTCGGTCGTAACGAGGGTCCTGACGGACCTTGTTGGCACCGATTCCGCAGGCAGCTTCGTGCAGGCGATGAGCGCAATCGCGATCGCGCACAGCGCGGCGACCGGCAGTTGCGATATGCCCCACCGCAAGTGTTTGTGGTTGTGCAGCATGGTGGCGTGGGCCCCGGGGCTGGAATCTAAAGGCGACGGGCGCGTAGTGCAGAGACCAGGAAATCGGCCATGAGCGCGGCCTGGCGGCCCTCGTCCTTGGCATAGCGCTCGGCGACGACCTGGGGATGGCAAAAGGGAATGACGGCGTTGAAGACGCACTCGGCGTGGACTTTGACTTCCTGGGCGTCGAACTCGCCCCGCTTGACCCCGTCGAGAAGGATGGTTCGGAAGCACTCACGGAGTCGATCGATGTGGGCATCGATGACGGCCCACTGCTCGTCCATCGCCTTGATGACGATTTCGTGGACTCGTGATTCCTGGAGGTACTGTTCGCAGGTGTAGCGATGCTGGGCGAGCACCAGGCGCTTGAGACGGTCGGCCGCCGGGCCTTGCTCTGAGGCGATGGTCCGTGAGGCTTCTTCCAGGCGGGACAACACCTGTTCGGTGATTTCCTCGTTCAGCGTCGCTTTGCTATCGAAGTAGCGATAAACGTTTGCGGTGGACATCTGGCAGGCCGCGGCAATGTCCGCGACCGTCGTCTTGGCGTAACCCAGCAGGCGGAACAAGCGCTCGGCTTCAGCGAGTATCCGGCTGTGGACGTCAGGGCGATCGGGCGCATTGCTTTTCATGTGACGATTTTCATTAATCGTCAATATTTAATCAACCCTGCAGCAAGCGGTTGCCCGCTGGAACCGCTTGACGGATTCCGGGGACTCAAACCCAATAAGCGGACACACAGGAGCGCCGGATGATGAAAGCCCGTTATGCCTCGGTAGTCAGTGGAATGTTGGTAGCCATTGCGGTTTCGGCTGGGGAACTCCCCGAAGCGCCCACACCGACACTAAGTCCCACCGACGTGGTCCAGGCCCAGCTGAGCGCCCTACGGGATAATTCCGACGCTGGGCTTGCCCGCGTCTTCGCCTTTGCCTCGCCCGGGAACCAGGCACAGACCGGCCCGGCCACCCATTTCGCGATGATGATCCGAAAGGGTTACCCGGAACTTCTCGGCCACGCTGCTGCGGAGCTCGGACCCATCCAGATGGAAGCCGACACTGCGACCCAGCCCGTTGACGTGACGGCCCGCGATGGCCGGCATTTCCATTACCTGTTCCTGTTATCCAGGCAGACCGACGGCGATTGCCCGGGTTGCTGGCGCACAGACAGCGTCTTGAGCCGCCCTGCGGAAGACGGCACGGCCATCTGACCGAGCGAGCGAGTGGACTCGTCCACCCCTACGGACGGCCCGCAGATCTCAGGCGGCCACCGGCGTGGCACCGCTGAACAATTTGAAGAAATTTGCCGTGGTGGCGTCGGCAAGCTCATTGGGGTCTTCATCCCTCAGCCTTGCGAGGAAGTCGGCCGTGTAGCGCACGAAGGCCGGCTCGTTGGTTCGGCCGCGTTTCGGTACGGGCGCCAGCCACGGCGCGTCGGTTTCAACGAGGAGGCGTTCCAGCGGCACTTGTCTTGCCACCGCCTGCAACTCGGTTGCCGTCTTGAAGGTCACGATGCCCGAAAAAGAAATGTAGAAGCCAAGTTCCATCGCTGCTGCTGCGGTACGCCAATCCTCGACAAAGCAATGCATCACGCCACCGGCACGGTCGGCGCCTTCTTCGCGGAGTAAACGCAGCGTGTCGGCCGCGGCATCCCGGGTATGGACGATCAGGGGTTTGCGGCAGGCCACTGCTGCAGCGATATGCGTGCGGAATCGGGCGTGCTGCCACGTCAGGTCCCCGCTTTGGCGGAAGTAGTCGAGGCCGGTTTCGCCAATGGCCACGATGCGAGGGTCGTCTGCGAGATCCAGCAGGCGTTCCACGCTTGGTTCGTCGCCGTCGCTTTTAGAATTCGGATGGACGCCCACCGAGCCAAAGACATGCGGGTACGTATGGGCCATCTCGCGAACCCCGGGAAAGCTCGGCAGGTCAACCGCAACGCAAAGCATGTGGGACACGCCGCTTTCCCTCGCGGCCGCAAGGGCTTCACCCAGGTCGCGCTCGAGGAGTGGCAGGTGGCAATGGGAATCTACGAGGGGCGCTGGAACAACTGGGGTCATGGGCATTCAAACCGGGAGGCGCGGCCTCACATCGTGTGGGTGTGCCGCTCCGACTTGAGCGCGCCGGCAAGCTGGGTTTCGATCTTGTTACGGGTTGCACCGTTGTCGAGTTCGCTGAACTGCACGCCGATACCGGCGGTGCGTCCACCTTGGGCGCCGCCTGGCGTAATCCAGACCACCTTGCCCGCGACAGGCAGTTTTTCCTTGCTGTCGGTTAGCGTCAGCAGCATGAAGACCTCGTCACCCAGCTTGTAGGTACGGGTGGTCGGGATGAACAAGCCGCCATTCTTCACGAACGGCATGTAGGCCGCGTACAGCGAGCTCTTGTCCTTGATGGCAAGCGAAAGGATGCCTTGACGAGGATTCTGCCCATTGGCTGCCACGCAAATACTCCTCCTGGTTAGCGGCGGGACGTCGTGGTCCGGGCCCCATCGGTTGTGCTGGCAACACGCCAGTCAAACCATAGCGATTCGCCGAGATCCAGGTCACGAAGACTGGTCGATGACAGCTTCAACTGCTTGACCTCAATCAGTTTCTCGATAAATCTGGCAACGTCCCGCGAGTCTAGTCGATCGGCCAGTCGTTGTATCCCCATGTCTGGCCGACGGCCGGCGTCAGCCAGCGGCAACGTTACGTGTTGACGAATCAGCAGGAGTTCGTGGCAAATGCGCTGCAGTTGGTCGATCAGGAGCAACAAATCGAACTTGGCCAACTGGGCGGCGGCGGCCACCGGGCTCAGGGTGCCTCCCGCCACGGCGGCCAAGGTTTCCGGGAGCGAATCAATCACGCGGGCGACCGCCGGATCTGCAAACACCGCTGTACGCAAGGGACTGCCGCCCGCCCTGGCCAGGACTTCGGCACTGATGTCCTTGGCCCCGCTGGCCAGTAGTTCACCAAGCAGCGAAGAACCGTTAACGCGGTCCAGCACGTGGTGCTGGCAGCGACTGCGAATCGTGGCCGGCAAGCGCTCGGCGCGGTCGGCCACGAGGATAATGCAGGCGCCGGGCGGTGGCTCCTCCAGGAGCTTGAGGAGCGCATTCGCGGCGGAACGATTCATGGCGTCGGCGGGTTCAATCAGCGCGAGCTTTGCTGCGCCGTAGTGCGAACGGAGCGAAAAGAAATGAGCCAGTTCGCGCACCGCCTCGATAAGGATGCCCTTGCCGGGCTCCACGGGTGACACGCGGACGAAGTCCGGGTGGGTGGCAGCAGCGACGAGACTGCAATCCCGGCAGTTACCGCAAGCGCGACGGTCGGCCAACGGACTGCTGCACAGGAGGCTCCGGACCAAAGCCTCGGCAAACTCGCGCTTACCGAAGCCAGCGCGCCCGCGAAGGAGTAGTGCATGAGCCAGTTGTCCGCGCCCGCGAGCCTCCTGCAGCCTGTCCCACGCGACCTTGAGCCAGGGATACAGTGCGGTCATGCCACTGCGCCTTTCACCCAGCGCTGCAACTCGATTTGCACGGCCTCCAGAGGTTGGGCGGCATCAATCTGGCGGTAACGCAGTGGGTGCACGGCGAGGCGCTCAAGGTAGCGCGCCTGCACGCGCTCGAAAAACTCAATGCGCTCGGATTCAAAACGATCGGCGCTTCCGCGGGACTTGGCCCGTGACAGGCCCAGCGCGACCGGCGCCGTGAACAGGATCGTCGCGTCGGGTCGCAACTCGGCTTGCACCAGGGTTTCAAGCTGGCCAATCAGGGCAGTATCCAGTCCGCGACCGCCCCCCTGGTAAGCATAGGTTGCATCCGTAAAGCGATCGCATACCACCCAGTCGCCGCGCGCGAGGGCGGGCACGATAACCTGCGACAGGTGCTCGGCCCTGGCGGCAAAAACCAGCAGCAGTTCGGCAACGGGCGACATGGCGGGAAGTCCGGGATCGAGGAGCACGCCGCGCAGCGCTTCGCCAAGCCTGGTGCCACCAGGTTCGCGGGTTTCCACCACCGTCTTGCCCGCATCGCGCAAATGTTTGGCAATGAATCCGCAGTGGGTGGACTTGCCTACCCCTTCAATGCCTTCAAGCGTGATGAACTTGCCGCGTGCGTTCATCATTTGTGGCCTCCAGTCTGGAATTCGCGGACGGCTGCAGTGTGCGCGGACAGCGTCGCCGAAAAAACATGCGAGCCGTCACCGCGCGCGACGAAATAGAGGGCATCGCCATCCGCCGGGTGAAGTGCGGCGCGGATCGCCTCCGCGCCCGGCAGGCAGATGGGTGTCGGCGGCAGGCCAGCACGCGTGTAGGTGTTGTACGGCGTGTCGCGTTCCAGATCGGCACGCCTCAAGTTTCCGTCGAAGCTGCTGCCCAGGCCATAGATCACCGTGGGATCGGTCTGCAGCCTCATGCCCTGTCGCAAGCGGCGGACAAACACCCCTGCGATCAAGGGCCGCTCGCTGGCGATGGCTGATTCACGTTCGATGATCGAAGCCATGATGAGCGCCTCGACAGGGTCCTTGTAGGGCAATCGTGCGTCTCGTACGGCCCATTCCTTGTCTAGCAATTCCTGCAACTGCCGGTGACTACGCATCAGCAAATCCCGATCGGATGAGTTATGACGGTAGAAATAAGTTGACGGAAAAAACCAGCCTTCCGGCGCCCCCTCCTCTAGTTTGAGCGCCGCCATGAGGGAAGCCGGCGGCACGCCTGCCAGTTCGCGCTTAAGTCCAGGCAACTCGCCGAGCCGGGCCAGTAGGTCCTGGGCGCGGATGCCTTCCGCAAACGTGACTTCATAGAGTTTTACGCGGCCCTCGACGAATTTTTGCAGGAGTTGGCGCGGAGTTTCCCCCGGCAGGATTTCGTAGGCGCCAGCTTGCACGCGGGTTGCCTGCCGTTGCCAGCGCGCTTCGAACTCGAGGTAGGCAGCTCGCTTTATCCAGCCACGAGTGGCAAACGATGACGCGACCGTCTTGATAGTTGCGCCGCGCTCCAACTCGAAAATTACCGGGGATTCCTGGGTAATTGGGCAGTCCATCGCTGACTCGGCGTCCAGCCAAAGCACACGAGCGGCGACGCCTATCATGATGGCAAACAGCGCCGCAGCGCCCAGCCACCGACGCCGGTCCCGACTCATGGCAGCAATTCAAGCTGCCTGAGGCGGGATTGCAGGCCCCGGGTCACACTCCCGACCGGCAACTCGGGGATTGCGCCAACGACTTGCCTGATGGGCCATATCCCGATCAGGGAATTGCAGACGAACATCTCGCTGCAGCGTCCCAGGCTCTCTAGATCGACGACCTGTTCCATCACCCGAAGACCCACCTCGTGGCAGGCCTCCAGAATCACTTCGCGCATGATGCCGGCGATGCCGCAATGTTCCAGTGTCGGTGTCACCAGCGTGTCATCGACCACGAGGAAAACATTTGAACGTGTGGATTCGATTACAAGGCCGTGAGTATCGAGCATCAGCCCATCGATGGCATCGAAAGATGCGAGTTCTGCGCTGGCGAGCACCTGCTCCAGGCGATTAAGGTGCTTGATGCCCGCAAGGCGGGGGTTCCTGGCAAGTCGGGTTGCACAAATCCGGATGGACACGCCTTGCTCTGCAGCGGTCTTTGGCCAGATGGGAAGTTCGAATACGCGGGAGATCCTCGTCGGGGTTAGCGTCGGCGCCGGCAGATAGCCACGA
This sequence comes from Gammaproteobacteria bacterium, assembly GCA_043744805.1. Lineage (GTDB taxonomy): Bacteria > Pseudomonadota > Gammaproteobacteria. The sequence goes on along the minus strand of JAYTTZ010000159.1, from coordinate 6,060 downwards.
CCGCCACTACCTCGCGTAAGTAAAAGCTTGAGGACGGCTTGCCGTGGGCAGCCTTGCGCCAGGATTTGCCAGTCTGAACGCCATGTTTCGTCGGGAGGTGCGTGAATATTCAGGCACCCGGCTCCATGGCGAAGTCGCGTAAGGTGTTTCTCCCAGTGTTGGGGGCGTCCATTGACTATGGCGATGGTCTCAAAGAGCCCGTCGCCATAGGCCATCCCCCGGTCGCCGGCATCAACAGTGTTTGCGGCAGAGCCATTGACCAGCGTCATGCGCCGCGAACCATGGGAGAGGATTAAATCCGCTTGAAGACCAGCGTGCCGTTCGTGCCACCGAAACCGAAGGAGTTGGAAATCGCAATCTCCACCTGCTGAGCCCGGGCAATGTTCGGCACGTAATCAAGGTCACATTCGGGATCTGGGGTCTGCATATTGATGGTGGGAGGCAGAACACCGTCCCGCAGCGCCATCACGGTGTAGATGGCTTCGACGCCACCCGCAGCGCCCAGCATGTGACCGACCATCGATTTTGTGGAACTCATCGGCACCTTGTATGCCAGTTCCCCGAACAGCCCCTTGACCGCATCGGTCTCGGCTTTGTCTCCGGCCGGGGTCGAGGTTCCGTGTGCGTTGATATAGCCCACCTGATCTTTGTTGATTCGCGCATCTTCCAGCGCCAGCGCCATGCAGTCTGCGGCGCCTTCACCGTTCGGCGACGGTGATGTCATGTGGTAAGCGTCGCTGCTCATCCCGAACCCAATGAATTCGGCATGGATCCGAGCTCCGCGGCTCCGGGCGCGCTCGTAGTCCTCCAGCACCATCACGCCGGCCCCATCGCTAAGTACGAAGCCGTCACGGTCCTTGTCCCACGGACGGCTTGCGCCTTCGGGGTCATCGTTGCGCGTGGACAGCGCACGTGCCGACGCAAACCCACCGATGCCGGTCGGGCAGGTGGCGTGTTCCGCACCGCCAGCCAGCATTACGTCGACTTCACCCCGGGCAATCATGCGTGCCGCAAGTCCGATGCAGTGAGCCCCGGTGGAGCATGCCGATACAAGGGCGAAGTTTGGGCCCTTGATGCCGTATTTGATTGAAAGATTGCCGGCAATCATGTTGATGATGTTGCTCGGCACGAAGAAGGGTGAAATCTTGCGCGGACCGCCATCAACGAAGGACTGGTAACCCTTTTCGATGCCGGGAAGTCCGCCGATCCCGGAACCAATCAGGATTCCCACCTTGCGACGATTCTCGTCCGTGATTTCGACACCAGAATCCTGAATCGCCTGAATGGCTGCGGCCATCCCGTAATGGATGAACGGGTCCATCTTGCGGGCCTCTTTAGGCGAGATGTATTGCCCCACGTCGAAATCGACGATGGAGCCCCCGAAACGGGTGCTGAATTCAGAGATATCGAAGGATGTAATCGGCCTGATACCGCTTTGCCCGGCAATGATGTTTTGCCAGGAGAGTTCAGCGGAATTGCCGTTGGGAGCAATGACTCCCAGCCCAGTGACGACGACGCGACGAGTCAACGCGTGCTCCTTCATGTGTTCCAGAAATGAAAAAGGCCGCGACAAACTTTACGTTTTATCCGCGGCCCTGCAGATTCTGGTGGCTGTGGCTATTATCAGCCCAGATTTTTAGTGATGTAGTCGATGGCTTGCTGAACCGTCGTTATCTTTTCGGCTTCCTCGTCTGGAATTTCAGTTTTGAACTCTTCTTCCAGGGCCATAACCAGTTCCACCGTGTCGAGGGAATCAGCGCCGAGGTCATCAACGAAGGAAGCGCCGTTTGAGACTTCTTCTTCCTTAACGCCCAGCTGCTCGACGACTATTTTCTTGACACGCTCTTCAACGCTACTCATTTGTGGACCATCCTCCCAACCGTGGAACAGCAGAGGCTGCGACGGCTGCTAGTTTAGTGGAATCAAACCAAGTTTCAAGCAAAGTCCGGGACATAGCCCGGCCACCCAACTGCGCTGATCCAATTAATCGGCTAACTCCCAAATGAGAGGGCAGATCTGGGCCAGCGACAGAAATTTTGTTCAGGCCATATATAGACCACCATTGATATGCAAGGTCTCGCCCGTGATGTATCCGGCATCGGCGGACGCAAGGAATGCTACGGCAGCAGCAATTTCCCCGACGTCACCGAGGCGACCCGCGGGAATCCGTGAAAGCATCGCCGAGCGCTGGGATTCCGTGAGCACCCGCGTCATGTCCGTGTCGATCATACCGGGGGCGACCGCGTTTACGGTAATGCCTCGCGCCGCAATTTCCTGGGCGAGTGATTTCGTGAAGCCAATGATGCCAGCTTTCGCGGCGGAATAATTCGCCTGGCCAGCATTACCTGAAGCGGCAACGACAGAGGTGACGTTGATAATCCGCCCGTACCTTGCCTTTAGCATGCCGCGAATGAAATGGCGACATAACCGGAAGACCGACGTCAGGTTGGCCTCTATGACCGCGTTCCACTCATCGTCCTTCATGCGCAACAGCAGGTTGTCGCGCGTAATCCCCGCATTGTTGACAACCACCATGGGTATGAGGTTTCGCTCACCCAACGTGGCGAAGAAGGCGTCAATCGACGCGCTTGAACCGAGGTTCAGGCTCACGCCAAGGTGTCCACTGCCCAAACTTGCCATGAATTCGGTGATGCCCTGGGCCCCGGCTTCAGTCGTCGCCGTACCAATGACGGTCATGCCCTGGCGTGCCAGGGTTTCGGCGATTGCCCTGCCGATACCGCGCGTAGCGCCGGTTACCAATGCCAGTGTCGGTTCACTCATTCAGCTCACTCCAAAGGCCGCGAGCGCGACGCGAATATCGGTTGGATCGGCCAGTGAAAATACTGCCATGCCAGGCGCACAACGCCTGACCAGCGGTCCCAGCACTTTACCTGGCCCACACTCCACGCAATGCGTCACCCCTTTGCGCTCAAACAACTCAATCGTTTCCTGCCAGCGTACTGGCGAAAAAAGCTGGCGAACCAACGCGCCCTTGATCGCATCCGCAGTCTCGCATGGTGCGACATCCACGTTGTGGATGACATCAATTCCAGGCCTGGCCATGTTCACGTCGCCGAGCCGTTCCTCGAAACGTTGGGCAGCCGGGCGCATCAAGGCGCTGTGTGCCGGGACGCTCACGGCCAGGTGAATGACTTTCTTCGCGCCGGCAGCCTTGGCCAGGGCCGATGCCTTCTCCACGCCCTCGACCGAACCAGAAATCACGATTTGCCCCGGCGCGTTCAGGTTTGCGCATTGGACCGCACCATCGGCCGATGCTTCCAGACACGCTTGCTCTAGTTCCGCACGGTCAAGACCCAGCACTGCGGCCATGGCGCCCGCACCTATCGGCGTTGCTTCCTGCATGAATCGGCCGCGTGCCGCCACGAGCGTGATGGCATCTTCGAAGCGAAGTGCACCGGCACACACCAGCGCCGAGTATTCGCCAAAGCTGTGCCCCGCCACGAGATGGGGAGTTGGTCCACCAAGTGAATGCCAGACGTCCCAAGTTGCCACGCTTGCTGCGAGTAAGGCGGGCTGGGTGTTCGTTGTGCTGTTGAGCTTTTCGACCGGCCCTTTCGTCACCAGCGCCCAGAGGTCAAGCCCGAGCGCGGCCGAGGCCTGATCAAACCTGGCCTTGATTTGCGGAAACTCGGCAGCAAGGGCATCGACCATGCCGATTGATTGGGCGCCCTGCCCAGGGAAGACAAAAGCGAGCATGTTGGTTCTACAGTTCCGGCTGACTGACCAGAAGTTGTTCGAGGACGCTGCTGATTTTCTCGGGCACGCCCTTTCTCACTTCCATGATCGCCTCGTCAATCGCGTGTCCGAAAGAGAAGATGTCGGCTCCACCATGGCTTTTGATCACGATGCCTCGGAGCCCAAGCAGGCTTGCTCCGTTGTAACGGCGCGGATCCGCACGGTCGCGAAGGCGGCGCAAGACCGGGGCTGCCACCAGCGCGCGAAGCTTGGAGAGTATTCCGCGCGAGAACTCCTCCCGGGCAAGGGCGACGAGCATGCCTGCCACGCCTTCGCTGGCCTTCAGCGCCACGTTCCCCACGAAGCCATCACAAACAATGACGTCGAACCTTCCGGAATAGAGGTCGTTACCTTCCGCAAAGCCACAGTAGTTGAGGGTACTCTGCTCAAGCAGGATCGCGGTCTGTTTGACGCGGTCGTTACCCTTGATTTCCTCCTCGCCAATATTGAGGAGTGCTATCCGCGGGTTGGGCCGATTGTCGATCGAGGACGCAAGGACCGATCCCATAACGGCGAACCTGAAGAGCTCCTCCGAGCTCGAGTCAACGTTGGCCCCAAGATCCAGCACATGGGTGGCACCATTGACGGAAGGCATCGTGGCGCAAATTGCGGGGCGTTCAATGCCCGGCAGGGTCTTCAAAACGTAACGCGCGATCGCCATCAAGGCCCCGGTATTACCGGCACTGACGCAGGCATCGACCTTGCCATCGCGAAGCATGTCGAGGGCGATTCGCATTGAAGATTCGCGTTTGGTTCGCAGGGCAATTGACGGCCGGTCGGACATTTCGACCTTCTGGGGTGCGTGCATGACCTGGCAGCGTTCGGTCAACCCTTTCGGCACTAGCCCCGCAATCGCTGTCTCGTCGCCGACCAGGGTAAGCCGTAGTTCGGGATGTCGTTGAAGGGCCGCCAAGGCGGCCGGGACGGTAACGGCTGGACCGAAGTCCCCGCCCATGGCGTCCAACGCGAGATGGATCATCGGTTACTTGCCCGAGGCCTTGGTACTGCGGGCAACCTGAAACGAATTCAGTTTTTAGGCGTGATGACCTGTTTGCCGCGGTAGTAACCGTCGGCGCTGACGTGATGCCGGAGGTGCACTTCCCCAGTGGTCGGCTCTTCAGACAATGTGGGATTCGAAAGTTTATCGTGCGAGCGGCGCATGCCGCGCTTGCTCGGTGTTTTACGGTCCTGTTGTACGGCCATGCTTCAGTCTCCAGTCTTCAATCGTGTTCCCCGCCATCAAGCAGGGAACGCAGGTCACCAAATGGACGGCGTTGCACAGACACCACCGTTTCGTTTTCAGTTGGGGCTTCACCAGGTGGCTGGCAGACGCCTTCGGAGTGCAGTGCGACCATGGGGGCGCTCAGCAGCAATTCGTCTTCAATGAAACTTGCGAGGACCAGCTTTTTGTCAATTCCCGGCAATGTTTCGCGCAAAATTTCTTGATTGTCAGGCCCGACGGCCTCAGAACCAAACTCTACATCGACTTCAGCCACGAGCAACTGTTCAAAGTTCTCGAGGCAGCGCTGGCATTCCAGTTGGACCCGCGTCTCGAGGTGCCCGGTCATCAAGACCTTCTCCTCGGATATCGCAGAGAACCGCAAGGTCACGTCAACCGGCGCACTTAATACATAAGCCTCGGCGAGCCTCGGCGTGGCCTCGTGCGGGAGCACCCCACCGAGAACCAGAGCCTGTTGGGCGGCTTGGCGAGGAATCACGGTTTCAGGCAGTGCGTCCCTCATCAGGGGCGCGAGTATACGTGAACGACCCCTCGCGTAAAATGCTTATTTTCAATCTGTTGAGAGGACCGCCAGCAATGTTGCCTCAAGTCGTCCTTGCCTCGTCTTCACCCTATCGCCGTGAGCTTCTGACCCGACTTGGTCTGCCGTTCCTGGCCGTGGCGCCCGATATTGATGAACAGGCCCTGCCGGCCGAGGGCGTTTCCGCCATGGTATCCCGGTTGTCCTTGGCGAAGGCACGCGCACTTGGCCCGCAATTTCCCGCCGCGCTCATCATTGGCAGCGATCAGGCTGCGGAACTTGATGGTCGGCCGATCGGCAAGCCAGGCTCGCGCGAAAGCGCGCTCGACCAACTCATCGCAGCGTCTGGCCGAGTCCTTGTATTCCATACTGGTCTCAGCCTTCTCGACACCACTTCCGGGCGCGAGGAAACCGTCGTCGTGCCCACAATCGTGGAGTTCAGGTCCAACGACAAGACGCGGATCGAGGCTTACCTCGATCAGGAATCTGCACTCGACTGCGCCGGCAGCTTCAAGTCTGAAGGTCTCGGAATCGCACTGTGCAA
>JAYTTZ010000158.1:0-1850 GCA_043744805.1 Gammaproteobacteria bacterium | reverse complement strand
CATCGACGCCCCAGCCGCCACGAGGGCCGCCACCACCAGGGCTTCGATCTCCGCGGCCGTCACGGTCACCGTCATGCGCTAATCCTTATCTAGGTTTGCCGCTCCCGCGCCACGCGCACGAGAGGCGTCGGTGGCGGGCGCGCAGGTGCGGGCAGCCAGTGTCTCGAGCCGATGCAGGGCCGCTGAGTCCACAGGGCGTGACGACGACGCGGGCGGCCGGGCGCGTCCGGGGAATGAAGCCAGGATGCACACAACGTCCAACGCCACCGCCGTATCACGCGACTCATCACGCTCGATCCAGAGCCCGTCCGGCGAGCAGGTGGCGCGAAAGCCGGTCCACTGCAGCGTCAACGACACATTGAGGGCCTGGGCGGCCTGCCCGGCTTGCGCCAGCATCAGCAGGGGGCTCGCCACCACCCCAAACTGTAGGGTGCCGTGCTTGGCGACCGCCTCGGCGGCGTCGGACAGCTCCGCGCCGAGGTTGAGGGCGCATCCCGGGCCCTGCGTGGCCGCGCCACACCGGCAATCGCGCGGCGCATCCAGCAGCGCCGCCAGCGCCTCCGGTCCCGGCAGCCCGTGCGACGCCAGCCATCGTGATGCTCTGCCGGCTTCTTCGGCCATGCCCCAGGGGCAACCGCCGCCTCGAGCGGCCTTACGGCACAGCGCGTCGATTTCCGTCAGCGAGAGGCGCGCCGTCGTGGAGCAAGCTTCGTTCATGCAGCCAGTGGCGCCATGGGCGGGTAGACCCAGTCATCCTCGGGTATGTCGCCGAGTTCGTGCGGGAATGGAGCGTTCTGGAACATGCAGATCCGCACCCACCGATCGGAACGCGGATCGAAGCGGGTCGCGCCGAAAAAGGACAGCTTGCACCGCATGATATCGATGGGGAGCATGTCTTGACTGATCAGGTTATCGCGTATTTCGGCATAGCAGCGCGAGGCCGAGAGCTGCACGCGCCGCACGGCGTGGCGGTGTTCGGGATGGCGGCGTAGGAACGCCAAGACCGGTCCGGCCTCCTGCGCCCAGGCAACCAGGCATGCCATCAAGGCAGCGATGGCACGGCCCACGTCGAGCGGCTGCTCGTATTCGGCACCGGACTCCTCGTGACGAGCGCCCAGGCGGGGTTCCAGCTTCTCCGCCGAGACATACCAAAAGCGCGCGCAGTGTTCCGGCACCGTGTAGTCCGGCGCGAGCGCCCAGGCGTAGTTTTCGTCGATGAGGTCGCGGAGTTGCCGAACTGGCATCGCACCATCAATACGGAATGAGCCTTGCTCGTTTACTTGCATGGTGGTGGCCAAGTCGTCGACCAGCCTGGCATAGGGTTCAAGCATTAGTGCGGCGACCTGCTCTTGCCCCTCGAGGGACAGGCTCGTACCCGCCCAAAGCATCAGCTGGTCCCAGGGATAGGCAGAATCCAAGGCTCCCAAATGCGCGCGCCGGGCGACCTGCCCGAGTTCGTCCCGCAGGAGAGTGCAGCGTGATTGCTGCACTGGATGATCTGTGGTCCAGAGCATCGCATTGAGTTGGGCCCTCGCCAGCATCTCCTGGAATCGCGCCTGTTCCTCGGCGCTCGCCCGCGGTAGGGCGCGGACCCGCGCAATCGCCGTCTCCCGCGCATCAATCCAGGCGTGCAACAGCGCGGGGTGGTTTACCAGGAACGGCGCCATGCCCAAGCCGGTTGAGTTGCCGACGCCCAACCGCCGGCGCAGCGCCGGGTTCAGCTTAGCTGCCCGTGCCCCGCCGGCGGCCTGGGCCATGTGCTCGACCAAGTCGAGCGTAAACGTGCGGATCAGCCACACCGACAGCATCTCGATGTGGAACGGCGCTTCCATAACGCCACGCCCGAGAAG
>JAYTTZ010000157.1:0-1854 GCA_043744805.1 Gammaproteobacteria bacterium | reverse complement strand
TCGTGGCCGGCGAGTTCATCGAACACATCGAATCCCCGTTGGCCTTCCTCCACGCGCTCAAGGTGAAGTTCCCTGGCCGCGAACTGCTGCTTTCTACTCCCAACGGCGGACAGTTCGCCAACACCCTCATGGGCGTGTTCGGGCGCGAGGTGCAGCACCACGACCACCTCCAGGTGTTCACCTACAAGATCCTCAACACGCTGTGCCTGCGCGCAGGCCTTAGCGAGTGGCAGATCATCCCCTACCGTTTCTACGCCACGGAAATGATCCTCACTTCGACCGGGGCGAAGCAACTCGCCGCCCGTGCGGTCCAGGGGTTCATCCGCCTGGTCGAGCGTTGCTTCCCGCTGCTGTCCTTCGGCTACATCGTCCGTGCCCGCCTCTGAACCTGGGGGACCCTTTGGCAGCTTGCGCGCGGGTTTCGCCCGCTCCCGCTTCCTGCGCTACCTCACCGTTGGCGTGGTCAACACGGGCTTCAGCTACGGGATGTACGCGCTCTTCCTGTGGTGCGGACTGGGGTACCGCCTGGCGAGCCTCCTGGCCCTCGTGCTCGGGATTTTCTGGAGCTACGCCACCCAGCGCGCGCTGGTCTTCCGTGCGGCCGGTCGCTCGACCCTGCTCCGCTACGGGCTGGCGTGGTCATTCCTGTATTTCCTCAACATCGGCATCATCGGCTGGTTGCAGAGCTGGTCGCTGGACGCCTACGTGGCGGGCGCCCTCGCCGCGCTGCCGGTGACCGTCATGTCCTACTTCGTGCTCAAAATCGTGGTGTTCTCCCATGCTGAACCCGGAACTGCTGGCCACCCACGCGGCTGAACGACAGGGCCCGCCGCGGCTCGCGATCGTCGTGCCCTGCTACAACGAGGAAGAGGTGCTGCCGGAAACCAACCGGCGGCTCCTTGCCCTGCTGTCGCGACTGCTTGACCTCAGGCTGGTCAGCGCGGCCAGCAGCGTGCACTACGTGGACGATGGCAGCCGCGACGGCACCTGGGCGCTGGTGGAAACACTCGCCGCCGCAGACCCGCGCGTCCACGGCATCAAGCTCTCGCGCAACCGCGGCCACCAGTTCGCGTTGCTGGCCGGATTGCTCGCGGTGGAAGGTGACGCGGTGGTGAGCATCGACGCCGACCTGCAGGACGACGTGGCGGTCATCGAAGACATGGTCCGCGAATACCTGGGCGGCACGGAAGTCGTCTACGGCGTGCGCCATTCGCGGGAAGCCGACAGCGCCTTCAAGCGCCGCACGGCGCTGCTCTACTACGCCATCATGCGACGCATGGGCGTGGATCTGGTCCACAACCACGCCGACTTCCGCCTGCTCGGGCGACGCGCGCTGGAAGTGCTGCGCCAGTACGACGAGGTCAATATGTTCCTGCGCGGCATCGTGCCGCTCATCGGCTTCAAGGCCGCGACCGTGAAGTACGACCGCGCCGAACGCTTCGCCGGGGTTTCCAAGTACCCACTGCGCAAGATGCTCACCTTCGCGCTGGAAGGCGTCACCTCCTTCAGCATCGTGCCGCTGCGTCTCATCACGGTGCTGGGCTTCGTCATCTCGATCTTCAGCTTCGCGATGATTGTCTTCGTGCTGTACGGGGCCTTGATCAAGAACCTCGCCGTTCCCGGCTGGGCATCGTCGGTCATCCCGATCTATCTGCTGGGCGGCATCCAGCTGCTGTCGATTGGCATCCTCGGCGAATACGTCGCCAAGATTTACCTCGAGACCAAACGTCGGCCGCGGTTCGTCATCGAGAAAATCCTCTAGCAGCCTGTCGGACTTGGGGCGTCGATAGCGAGAATCGGCCCCAGCCAGGACAGTTGGTGCCGGATTTGCAGGCCCATAGCCCGGCTATGGGG
>JAYTTZ010000156.1:0-1863 GCA_043744805.1 Gammaproteobacteria bacterium | reverse complement strand
TGCGTGTAACCCAGGCCCTCGTCCGCAATGCCCAACAACGCGCTTCGCGCCCCGCCACCGTCTGCCAGGGCCGTACGCGCAACTGGGGGGAATTCACCGAACGCGTCGCCCGCTTTGCCGGGGGCTTGCGTGAGTTGGGCGTGGTCGACGGCGAACGGGTCGCCGTGCTTGCCCTCAACTCCGACCACTACCTGGAAACGTTCTTTGCCGTGCCGTGGGCCGGCGGCGTCATCGTGCCGATCAACACGCGCTGGGCGGAGGCCGAAATCGCCTATGCCCTGGCAGACGCTGGCGTGCGCGCCCTGGTGGTCGACGCACACTTCCTGCCCATGGGCCGCGCGCTCGTCGCCGGGACCAGGGACAAGGTGGCGCTGCTCGTGCTGGGCGAATCGACGGTCGACGCCACGCTGGGCGTGGAACGCCTCATCCACGACCACCCACCATTGGTCGAATCACCGCGCGAGGGTGACGACCTCTCCGGCATCTTCTACACCGGCGGCACCACCGGCCGTTCCAAGGGCGTGATGCTGAGCCATGCCAACCACGTGACCAACAGCGTGCAGGTGGCGGCGATGGTGGGCACCACGGGTGAGGTCCGTTACCTCCACGCCGCGCCCATGTTCCACATCGCCGATGCGCTCAGCGTGTACATGGTGAGCACGCTCGGCGGAACGCACGTGGTGCTGCCGCGCTTCGAGGCCGCAAGCTGCGCGGCGGCGCTGGCCGAGCACGCGATCTCCGACATCCTGCTGGTGCCGACGATGATCCAGCTGCTGCTCGATCACCTCGCGACCACCCCGCGCCACCTGCCCGACCTGCAGCGCCTCTACTACGGCGCGTCACCCATCCCGGAGTCCACCCTCCATCGCCTGTTCGATGCGCTGCCCGACACGCGTCCGATCCAGCTCTACGGGCAGACGGAAGCCGCGCCCACCCTGACCCTCCTGGACGGCAAGTACCACGTGAAAAGCGGCCCGCTGGCCGGGCGCCTGCGGTCCGCCGGCCATGCCCTGCCCTGCGTCGAAGTGCGCATCGTCGACGCGGACGATCGCGAACTGCCACGCGGCGAAGTGGGCGAAGTCGTGGCGCGTGGCCCCAACGTGATGCTCGGCTACTGGCAGCTAGCGGAACAGACGGCCGCCACGCTCCGCGGCGGCTGGCTGCACACCGGTGACGCGGGGTGGATGGACGCAGAAGGCTTCGTCTTCATCACCGACCGGCTGAAGGACATGATCATCAGCGGTGGCGAGAACGTGTACTCGACGGAAGTGGAAAATGCGCTGTACCAGCACGCAGGCGTCGCGCAGTGCGCGGTCATTGGCATACCGGACGAACGCTGGGGCGAACGGGTGCATGCGGTGGTCGTGCCACGTCCCGACGCCGTGCGCGACGCGGCCGCGCTGATCGCCCACTGCCGTGCGTTGATTGCGGACTTCAAGTGCCCCCGCAGCGTCGAGTTCCGCGCTGAACCTTTGCCAATGTCAGGTGCCGGCAAGATCCTCAAGACCGAACTCCGCAGTCCCCACTGGGCGGGCAAGGCCAGGCAGGTGAATTGAGCTCGCGCAACTTAATACGTCTGGAACCGGTGACCGCCACCACCTGCGGACGTTATCATCCGCACCCATGAGTCCCGCGCAAAATCCTCGCCCCAAACTGCCCGCGCTGGCCTTCTCAATCGCCGTGGCCTGCCTGGTCAACGCGCCCGGGATAGCCGCCGAAAGCGCCGTGGAGACCGCAGCCCACATCGCCAAGCGCCTCGACCCGTCGGACTTCCGATCACGCATCGAACTGCGCAACCGACTGCAGGAACCCCAGTCCGGCGGCCTGCGCAACACCCTCTTCCCGCGCTTCGAATACGCTGTC
>JAYTTZ010000155.1:0-1875 GCA_043744805.1 Gammaproteobacteria bacterium | reverse complement strand
TCCTCGAGGAAGCGTTCGAGCCAGGCCACGGATTCGGCATCGAGATGGTTGGTGGGTTCGTCGAGCAGCAGCATGTCGGGCTTGGACAGCAGCAGGCGACACAGCGCGACCCGGCGGCGTTCACCGCCCGAAAGCTTGCCAACGTCCGCGTTCCACGGCGGCAGGCGCAGCGCATCGGCGGCGCGTTCCAGGGTGCGATCGAGTTCCCACAGGTTGGCGCTGTCGATCACGTCCTGCAGTTTGGCTTGTTCATCCAGCAGCGCGTTCATTGCGTCCTCGCCCATCGGCTCGGCGAACTTCATGCTGATTGCATTGAAGCGATCGAGGCAGGCCTTGGCCTCGGCGACGCCGTCTTCGACGTTGCCGCGCACATCCTTGGCGGGGTCGAGTTTCGGCTCCTGTTCGAGGTAACCGATCTTGAGGCCTTTCATGGGGGTCGCTTCGCCGACAATATCCTTGTCGACCTGGGCCATGATCCGCAGCAAGGTGGACTTGCCGGAGCCATTGAGGCCCAGCACGCCAATCTTGGCGCCCGGAAAGAAAGACAGCGAGATGTCCTTCAGGATATGGCGTTTGGGCGGCACGATCTTGCCGACCCGGTGCATGGTGTAGACGTATTGGGCCATGAGGAGCTTCTGGTGGAGGGTGGTCCTCATTATCCCCATCACCGTCAGCGGCACAACCTGAGACCCGGCGCGCTGCACAAGGCCCCGCTCCCGGAGGTCGCCCCGTATAATCGCGGCGCCTTCAAGCAGAACACCCAGCATTCCGGGAGCACGCGGCACCATGAGTTACGGCATTCTTTCTTTCGGGGGCTACGTCCCCACCTTCAGGATCACCCGACAGGCCATCGCGCAGGCCATCGCGTGGGCTGCGCCTTCTGCCACCGGCCAGCAAGGCGAACGTTCGTTTGCCAACTGGGACGAGGACAGCATCACCCTGGCGGTGGAAGCCGCACGCAATTGCCTGACTGGCCTGCCGCAGGCGGTGGACCACCTCCAGCTTGCTTCAACCACCTTTCCCTTCGCCGATCGCAGCAACAGCGGGGTCATTGCGGACGCCCTGCAACTGGCCGGCAACGTGAACACCGAAGACCTCGGTGGCAGCCGACGTGCAGCCACCAGCGCGCTCGCGCGACTGGGGCGTACGGGGCAGGGCGGGCCCACCACCTTGCTGCTCGCGGCCGACTGCCGCGAAGCCCGGCCCGGCAGCCCGCAGGAAATGCAGTACGGCCATGGCGCCGCAGCGCTGTTGCTGGGCGAGGGACAGCCCGTGGCGCTTATCCGCGGGGTCGCGTCGGTGCATGAGGATCTGGTCGACTCCTACCGCGCGGCGGACGCCGACTACGACTACGCCCTGGAAGAGCGCTGGATCCGCGAAGAGGGCTACAACAAGATCGTGCCGCGGGCGGTGCAGGCGGCCGCCGCGGCAGCGGGGGTCGCACTCGGCGAAATCCATCGCTTCATCATTCCGAGTTCCGCCACCGTGGCCAAGGGCCTCGCCAGGATCCTGAACGTGGGCGAAGACCGGCTGGTCGATCCCCTGGCCGCCCAGGTGGGCGACTGCGGCGCGGCGCACTCGCTGCTCATGCTTGCGCTGGCCCTCGAAACCGCCGTTCCGGGCGAGATCCTGATGGTGGTGGGGTTTGGCCAGGGCGCGGATGCCCTGGTGATCGAAACCACGCCGGAGCTCGCCAGGCTGCAGGCCACGCGGGGACCCGCCCGCTATATTGCTGCCCGTCGCGTAATCGACAACTACACGATGTTTCTGTCGTTGCGGCAGCGCCTTGAATTCGACTTCGGCATGCGCGCCGAGCGCGACAACCGCACTTCCCAGTCGGCCTTCTACCGGCGCCGCAACGATATCTCCGGCATG
>JAYTTZ010000154.1:0-1887 GCA_043744805.1 Gammaproteobacteria bacterium | reverse complement strand
TACACGCGCTTTACCACCTTGAAACCGATGCCGCGTCTGTCGAAGCCCGCGCCCAGGCGCTGGCTGCCGAGCAAAGCATCGAAATGCCGCCCTCGGCGGTCAACAACGCCTGGATCCGCGAGGAAATCCTCGCTTCGGTCGAAGGCATCCAGCAGCTTGGCGAGCGGCGCTTCGCGGTGATGCTGGGCATCGCCAGCGCGACCACCGGCGGGGAAGCCGGGCAGTTGATGAACATGCTGTTCGGCAACTGTTCGCTCCAGTACGACGTGACCCTCGTCGACGTTCGCTTCCCGGACGACTTCATCGACGCCTTCCCGGGTCCGCGCCACGGGCTCGAAGGCATCCGTGCGAAGGTCAGGGCACCTGATCGCCCCCTCACCATGACGGCGCTCAAACCCCAGGGTCTGCCCGCGACGGATCTGGCGCGGCTTTGCGGGACGTTCGCGCGTGCCGGCCTCGACGTCATCAAGGACGATCACGGCATCGCCAACCAGCACTACGCGCCGTTTGCAGCGCGCGTCATGGCATGCCAGCAGGAACTCCGCGCCGCCAACGCCGAAACGGGCGGGAACAGCGTCTACGCTCCTGCGCTTTCCGGTGGGCCGCGCCAGCTTGCCGAGCAATTGCGCATCGTGCGCGAGGAAGGGGTGGGCATGGTGTTGCTGTGTCCGATGCTGTTGGGCGTGCCCGTCCTGGCGGAACTTGCGGCTGATGACATCGGTTGCCCGATCATTGCCCATCCTGCGCTGGCGGGAGCTTCGCGCATCGCGCCGCCGCTGCTGCTGGGGCGCCTGTTCCGGCTGTTTGGAGCCGATGCCACGATCTTCCCGAACTTCGGCGGACGGTTCAGCTACAGCCCCGAAACCTGCCTTGCGCTGGCGGACGCCGCGCGCAAACCCTGGGGAGGGCTGAAGGCCATCGCGCCGGTGCCGGCCGGCGGCATGAGTGTCGAGCGCGTGCCCGAAATGCTGTCGATGTACGGCAGCGACGTCATCCTCCTCATCGGCGGCGCGCTCCTGTCGGCGGGCACCGAACTTGCAGCGCGCAGCCGCGCATTCGTGAACGCAGTCGCCGGCACGGGCCGGCAGGGAGCCGCCTGATGCCGACTGGAAACCATCGTCGCCACCAGGGCGATTTCACCTGGGACGCGGTACCCGTGCTGGCCTACAAGCAGGACGGCAGCGCGCCGTTCCGCGACGTAACCCGGCAGGTGCTGTTCGAGGACGGCGCCCTCGGTTGCCAGCTGCGCTACTTCGAAGTCGCGCCGGGTGGCCACAGCACCCTTGAACGACACGAGCACATGCACGCCGTGATGGTGGTGCGCGGAAGTGGACGCGCACTCGTGGGGGATTCGGTGATGGAGCTTGCCCTGCACGATCTGGTGCAGGTACCGGCCCAGGCCTGGCATCAGTTCCGTGCAGTGGGCGACGAACCGCTGGGCTTCCTCTGCATGGTCAACGCCGAGCGCGATCGGCCGCAGTTGCCGGACGAGGCGACGCTGGCAAGCTTGCGCGAAAATCCCGCCGTGGCCAGGTTTATCCGGGCCTGAGGCTGCAGGTGATTTTCTTCTGCTCGGCTTCGAGTGCCATCGTGGCCATTGCGTAAGCGGCCTCGAGGGCCGCGGCCGTGGCCGTGGCCTGGTCCTGGCGCTTCTCACGCCCCATCAATTCAAGCTGGCGGCAGTATTCCGACACCGCCGTTGCGCCCACGTTGGCGCTGCTCGACTTGAGGCTGTGTGCGGAATGCTCCAACTGCCCTGCATCCCATTGCTCCACCGAGGCACGGATTGCCGCCATGTTCTTGGGTGCCGAATCGAGGTAGAGCTCGATCACGCGACCGAGGATCGACGGAGTCCCGGGTCGCTGCAGCGAGGTGATGCGCTTGAGC
>JAYTTZ010000153.1:0-1901 GCA_043744805.1 Gammaproteobacteria bacterium | reverse complement strand
GCGCAGCCTCGCAGCGGACAGATCGGCATTCTCCGGCAGCAGCAGCGCGTTTTCGCCGCCGGCATGGTCGATGTTCGATTGATCGATGCCAGCGTGTGCGCCGACATTGCCCAGGCGATGCCGCACGATCATCACGCCGGGCCGCGTGCGCATGACTTCAGTGGATTCATCGAGGATGAGCTGCACGAGGCGCGGGTCCTTGTCGGTTTCGCGCGCCAGTTCCACCGCACGCTCCGACGGCGTGACCGTGCTGAGCGGCACCAGCCGGCCTTCGGCCTTGGACACGATTTTTTGCGCGAGCACCACCACGTCGCCGTCCGCGAGGGTGAGGTCGAGGCGCCCCAGCGCCTCGGCAAGGACGGCGCCGAGGTCGTCGCCAGCCTCGATCATGGGGATGTCCGGCAGGACATGGAAACGCAGCGAGGAAGGCAGGCTCATGCGGGAAATTTTCTCCTGAGGCGCGCGCGCGGCGGGCCGAATCCTGGATTCCGGACCTGCGGCTGCGATATTCCACGCCGCCAGTTTCCAAAGTACCATCCGGGCGGTGATCGAGACGCTACGGCTCGCAATCCCGAACCCCCGTCCCGACCCTCACCGGGTCCATGCGCGCCGGAGTTTCCGCAGCCGTCTGCGAGAAGGCAAGCGCCGTGGCCCTTCGCAGCGTGTCGGGCGTATCCCCCGAACGTATAAACAGCCTGCGACCTGAAGCCCACACCATGAAAACAGCCTCCACCCATCCGGCGCTTGCCACGGGACTCGATCTCTACACAGCCTTGCACGCGCTGACCGAGGAAGCCTGGGGTCGGCTGCGCAGCATCCTCGAAGCACAGGGGCCCTTGAACGAGCAGTTCGACGAGGGCCAGGTGGTGTCCTACGAGCTTGCCTTCGTGAGCGCCGAACTCCACGCCATGCGCGCCATGCTGGACTATGCCGCGCGCTGCACCAGCGGCGCGGACACGGTGCTGGAAACCCGCATGGCGCTGGCCTTCGCGGCGGACACCCTGGTGAAGGTGCGCCAGCGCTTCGAGCGCGTGCGGGATGCGATCAATCTCTCCACCGAATCCCTGCTCGCAACCTTTGAAAGCGCGACGCTGCGCGACTTCTGCCGCCAGTGGCTGGCGCCTGCCGCGCTGGCCGAAGTGGGTGCCGGCATCCTCGCCGCCGGCCACTGTGGCCGCTCGCTGCTCGACGAAGACAAGAAGATCATCGCGGCCAGCTTCGCCCGCATCGCGGAAGAAGTGGTGGCACCGCTCGCCGAGCGCATCCACCGCGAAGACCTCACCCTGCCTGATGAAATCCTCACGGCCATTGCCGACATGGGCAGCTTCGCGCTCTCCATCCCCGAGCGCTTTGGCGGCACGGCGCCGGAATCGGGCCACGACAACCTCTCCATGGTGGTGGTGACGGAAGAACTTTCCGTCGGCTCCCTGGCCGCTGCCGGCAGCCCGCTCACCCGCCCGGAAATCATGGCCCGCGCGCTGATGGCCGGTGGCCACGAACCCCAGCAGGCACGCTGGCTGCCCGGCATCGCGGCCGGCAAGCCGCTGTGCGCCATTGCGGTGACCGAGCCCGACTGTGGCTCGGATGTGGCCGCCGTGCGCTTGCGCGCCACCCGGGTGGCCGGCGGCTACGTGCTCAACGGCGCCAAGACCTGGTGCACTTTCGCCGGCAAGGCCGAATTGCTGCTGGTGCTGGCGCGCACGAATCCCGACCCGACCGCCGGCCACCGCGGGCTCTCGCTGTTCCTGCTGGAGAAGCCCGCCAGCGAGGAACACGCCTTTGAGTTCGCCCTGCCCGGCGGTGGCAGCTTGTCGGGCAAGGCCATCCCGACCATCGGCTATCGCGGGATGCACTCCTACACCTTGTTCTTCGACAATGTGTTCGTGCCGGAAGAGAACCTG
>JAYTTZ010000152.1:0-27161 GCA_043744805.1 Gammaproteobacteria bacterium | reverse complement strand
GCCGCAGCGCACCATCCGGTGGTTTTCCATTTTGACATCGATATCCACCCCCAGACTGGGGGGACGTCCCTCGATACCGTCAGTCACGCAGCGGCCATGCCAATGCGCAATGGAATGATCGAAAGGCAGTTCGGCGGCCGAACCGGCAGGCTGGGTCGCCCGGCGCGCCCGCAATATCGTGTGCCCAGGCACACTTTCGTTTAACCCACTGGCCTCCCTCGCGGGAGGGCTCCCGACCGCGCGTCGGGGATGGCAGGAGATATGTCGATGGCTTCGTTCAAAGAGCAGGTGGAGCTTCTCAAGGAAGATTGGGCAACCAATCCGCGCTGGAAAAGCGTTCGCCGTGATTATTCCGCTGAAGACGTCGTGCGTCTGCGCGGTTCCGTGAAGATCGAATACACACTGGCACAGCGCGGCGCGGAAAAGCTCTGGGAAAAGGTCAACGGCGGTGCCAGGAAGGGCTACGTCAACGCATTTGGCGCGATCACCGCCGGCCAGGCCATGCAGCAGGCGAAGGCCGGGCTTGAAGCCGTGTATCTCTCCGGCTGGCAGGTTGCCGCCGACGGCAATACTTCCGAAACCATGTATCCCGACCAGTCCCTGTACGCCTATGACTCGGTCCCGACGATGGTTCGTCGCATCAACAACACTTTCAAGCGCGCGGATGAAATCCAGTGGTCGCGCGGCATCGGCCAGGGCGATGAAGGCTACGTCGATTACTTCCTGCCCATCGTGGCGGATGCCGAGGCTGGCTTCGGCGGCGTGCTCAACGCGTTTGAGCTGATGAAGAACATGGTTGCCGCCGGCGCGGCCGGCGTGCACTTCGAAGACCAGCTCGCGGCGGTCAAGAAGTGCGGCCACATGGGTGGCAAGGTGCTGGTGCCAACGCAGGAAGCGATCGAGAAACTCGCCGCCGCCCGCTTTGCCGCCGACGTCATGGGCGTGCCGACCATCGTGCTGGCCCGCACCGACGCCGAAGCCGCCAACCTCCTGACCTCCGACCACGATGCCAACGACAAGCCTTTCCTCACCGGTGAGCGCACGCCGGAAGGCTTCTACCGCGTGAAGAATGGCCTGGAACAAGCGATCAGCCGCGGCGTGGCCTACGCCCCTTACGCGGATCTCGTGTGGTGCGAAACCGGCACGCCGGATCTTGGCTTCGCGCGTGAATTTGCACAGGCCGTACTCAAGGCCGTCCCCGGCAAGCTGCTCTCGTACAACTGCTCGCCGTCGTTCAACTGGAAGAAGAACCTCGACGACAAGACCATCGCCAAGTTCCAGGAAGAACTCTCCGCGCTAGGCTACAAGTACCAGTTCATCACGCTCGCCGGCATCCACATCAACTGGTACAACACCTTCCAGTTCGCCCACGCCTACGCCCGTGGCGAAGGCATGAAGCACTACGTGGAGATGGTGCAGGAGCCGGAATTCAAGGCCCGTGAACAGGGTTACACCTTCGTCTCGCACCAGCAGGAAGTGGGCGCCGGTTACTTCGACGACGTCACCACGGTCATCCAGGGCGGCAAGTCCTCGGTCACCGCGCTGACCGGTTCGACCGAAGAAGAACAGTTCAACCACTAATCCGGTTGCGCTGAAAAAGGCCGGCGCCGCGCGAGCGGGCCGGCTTTTTTTGGTTCATTGCCTTCGCCATTCCCCTGACGCGCGTTGTCGCCGGGTGACTGCCTTCGTTCGACCCATCGCGACGGGGGAGTCTCCGATCGGCCTTGGCGGAAGGAATGCGGACACGCGGCGTGATCGGGAAGCCGTTGCCGCAGCGGGTGGTAGCCGGTTCAGGCCTTCAACGCGGCCCGTGCAATCCGCTCGTAGACCAGCGACAGCGGCGCCAGATCCGCCACCTTCACGCATTCATCGATCTGGTGAATCGTTGCGTTGATGGGGCCAAGTTCCACCACCTCCGTACCATGCGTCGCGATGAACCGCCCGTCCGACGTACCCCCGCCCGTTGAAAGCTCGGGCGTGACGCCCAGGGTGGCCTCCAGCACCGCGAGTACGGCCGAGAGCAGGTGTCCCGGCCGGGTCAGGAAGGGCTCGCCGGACAGGTGCCACTCCACTTCGTGGTCGAGGCCGTGGCGTTCGAGTACTGCCGCGACGCGCGCCTTCAGGCCTTCGGCGGTGCTGGCGGTGGAATAACGGAAGTTGAACACCGCCTGCAGGGTGCCCGGCACGACGTTGTCCGCGCCGGTGCCGGCGTTGAGGTTGGAGATCTGGAAGGACGTGGCGGGGAAGAACTCGTTGCCCTGGTCCCAGGTCGTGGCGGTGAGTTCCGCAAGTGCAGGCAGGGCAAGGTGGATGGGGTTCTTCACGCGATCCGGGTAAGCCACGTGGCCCTGCACGCCGCGCACCGTGAGCCTGCCGGTAAGGGAACCGCGCCGGCCGATGCGCAGGAGATCGCCAAGCTGCCGCTGGCTGCTGGGCTCGCCGACGAGGCAGTAATCAATGCGGGTGCCGCGTTCACGCAGGAGTTCCACCACGCGCCGCGTGCCATCGACGGCAATGCCTTCTTCGTCGGAGGTAAAAAGTACGGCCAGGGTACCGGGCAGCGTTTCGGCGCTAAGGCGTTCAAGTGCAGTAACCATGGCCGCCACGCTGCCTTTCATGTCCGCGGCACCGCGGCCATAGAGCACCCCGTCGCGGATCACGGGTTCGAAGGGCGGGCTTTGCCAGGCGCTGAGATCGCCGGTGGGCACCACGTCCGTATGGCCGGCGAAACAAAAGGTAGGACCGCTCTCACCGCGCGTCGCCCACAGGTTGGACACGCCGTTGTGGTCGATGCGTTCCAGCGTGAAGCCGCAGCGAGAGAGGCGTTCGCCGATCACGTCAAGGCAGCCCGCGTCGTCTGGTGTCACGGACGCGCGGCGGATGAGTTCGCAGGTGAGTGCCAGGGTGGGATCCACGGATTCAGCGGGCATGGTCGATTTCTTCCAGGCGGGCGACGGCAAGTCTTGCGTATTGCGGGTCCACTTCGCAGCCCATGAAACGCCGGCCGCTGGCCAGCGCGGCGACCCCGGTGGAGCCGCTGCCGCTGAATGGATCGAGCACGATTTGGCCGGGCAGGGTGCTGGCGGCGAGGCAGCGTTCGATGAGTGCCAGCGGCTTCTGGGTGGGATGGCGGCCGTGGCGCTTCTCGTGCTTACCGGGTGCAGGCATGCGCCAGACGTTCTTCATCTGGCGGCCGTCGTTGCGCTGTTTCATGTCTTCGTAGTTGAAGACGTAGCGGCTGGCGCTGCCTTTGGCCGATTTCGACGCCCACAAGAGCATTTCGGTGGAATGGGTGAAGCAGCGGCAGCCGAGGTTGGGCGGCGGATTGGGCTTCTCCCACACGATGTCGTTGAGGATGCGGAAACCCAGCTGCATCAGCGCCATGCCCACGCTGAAGTACACATGCGTGGTGCCGCTCACCCACAGGGTGCCGGTGGGCTTGAGCACGCGCCGGCATTCGGCCAGCCATTGCTGGTTGAATTCATGGTCCTGCGCCAGGCCCTGGCTGCGATCCCAGTCGCCCTTGTTAACTTTTTTTCGGCGGCCGGCCACGCAGGTACTGCCGTCGTTGGACAGGAAGTAGGGCGGATCGGTCCAGACGCAGTCCACGCTCGCATCCGCCACGCTGGCGAGGAATTCCCGCTGGTCGGCGCAGACGAGGTGACTTTGCCCATCCCGGCCCTGCCATAACGGCAGCGGCGCGGTTGGTTCCAGCGGGGCTTCAGGCCCCGCGTTCGGCGGGGGTGCGGGCTTCGATCGAGAGGGCATGGATGTCGGTTTCGAGCAGCGCCTGGAGCGCCGCGAAGATTTTGCGATGGCGTGCCAGCGGGCCCTGGTCGGCAAACGCCTCGCTGGTGATGGTCAGCCGGAAATGACCCTTGCCGTCGCGGGCGCCGGCGTGGCCACGATGCAGGTGGCTATCGTCCACGAGTTCGAAGGTGGCGTCGGGAAAGGCCGCCGTGAGCGTGGCCTCGATGCGCTGGCTGCGCGTGGCGGCTGTGCTCAAGGTACGACCTGCCTGAAGGGGCGGACTTCCCAGCGTTCGAACACGCCTTCGGTCACGTAGGCGTCATTTGCCGCCCACTCGCTGGCAGCGTCGAGGCTGGGAAATTCCAGCACCATGAGGCTGCCGGTGAACCCTGCCGCGCCGGGATCTTTGGCGTCGACCGCCGGGAAGGGACCGGCCAGCACCACGCGGCCTTCGCGCTGCAGGACTTCCATGCGTTCGAGGTGGCGTGGCCGCGCGACCAGCCTGCGCTCAAGGCTGTCCGGGGCGTCGTAACCGAGGATTGCGTAGAGCATGGCGTCAAGGATCGTTGGCGGCGGAATCGGGTGATTCGTCGTAGCGCATGAGGAAGAAGCCCTGGACGATGGCGAAGATCAGCGTGAGTCCCATGACGCCGAAGACCTTGAAGTCCACCCACACGTCCATAGGGTAGTTGCCGGCCACGTGGAGGTTGATGCCGCCGAGCGCGGCGAAGAACGCCACCCAGGCAAGGTTGAACCGCTTCCAGATGGCTGGCTGCACGACGACCGCGCCGGCGAACATGCGCTCCAGCAGGGTTTTACCCCCCACGAACTGGCTGCCGAGGAAGGCGACCGCGGTGATCCAGCTCACGATGGTGGGCTTGGCCTGGATGAAGCGTGGGTCGTGGAAGGCCAGGGTGAAGCCCCCCATCACGATGAACATGCCCAGCATGAGTTGCATGCGGCCGGGTACGGTCCGGTGGCGGAGCCAGTGGACTGCCGTGACCAGCACGGCGCCGGAAATACCCGCCACGGTGGCCGGATACACGGCTTCTGCGCCGCCGACCCATTTAAAGACGGCGAAGAATGCAATAATCGGTACGAATTCAAGCAGCGTATTCATGGCGGGACATCCTTCGCGCCAGTATCGCATCCAGTGATTCGCCATGGCGAGAAAGATCAACATCCATCCGACGCACCCACAGGAACGCCTGCTCAAGCAAGCGGCCGACCTGCTACGGGATGACGCGCTGCTGATCTACCCCACGGATTCGGCCTACGCCCTGTGCTGTCGCATGAACGCCCATGAGGGGCAGCAGCGCATGCACGCGGTCCGGCGCGACGAACCGCGGCACTACCTAACCCTCATGTGCAAGGATCTGTCTTCCCTCGCGAGCCTCGCCCGGGTGGAGAACAATGCCTTCCGGCTGTTGCGCCAGCTCACGCCGGGGCCGTTCACCTTCATCCTGCAGGCCTCCAAGGAAATCCCCCGGCGCATGCTTGATCCCAAGCGTCGCACCATCGGGCTGCGCATTCCCGGCAATCCGGTGGCCCAGGGGCTCATCGAACACCTGGGCGAGCCGATGCTGAGCGCGACCCTCACCGATCCCGGCCTCGACGTGCCGCTGGCCGATCCGGACGACCTCTACGAACGCTATGGCCACCAGGTGGACCTCATGCTGGACGCTGGGGCCTGCGGCACCGACCCCACCACGGTCATCGACCTGACCGGGTCCGAGCCGGTGCTGGTGCGCCGGGGGCGAGGCGATGTCTCGCGCATCTTCCCGGACGCTGACTGAGTTGGCCTCCCGATGGACCTGATGGGCCTCGTGGCGGTTGCCGTGCCGGCGGTGTTTGCCGTGACCGTGCACGAAGTGGCCCACGGCTGGGTCGCGAGCAAACTCGGCGACCCGACGGCCGCCCAGATGGGGCGGCTCAGCCTCAATCCGCTGCGCCACGTCGACCCGGTCGGCACCATCCTCCTGCCCTTGGTGTTGAAGCTGACCGGCTCTCCCTTTCTTTTCGGCTGGGCCAAACCCGTGCCGGTCAACTGGCGGAACCTCCGCAAGCTGCCGCGCGACATCGCCCTGGTGGCGATCGCCGGGCCGGCGGCAAACCTCCTGATGCTCTGTGGCTGGACCCTGTTGCTGGTGGTGGCCGGGCATAACCCCTTCCTGACCGAGATGGGATGGACGGGTGTCTTCTTCAACGCCACCCTCATGACCCTCAACCTGATCCCCATCCCGCCGCTCGACGGCAGCCGCATCGTCACCGCCATGCTGCCGCGACGCCTGGCAATCGCCTACAATCGACTTGAACGCTTCGGATTGATCCTCACCCTGCTGCTGGTCGCCTCGGGTGCGCTCGGCGTATTCCTGCGGCCGGTGCTGGTGGGAATCGAGCGCATCGTCATGCAGTTGATGAACTGATCCGCCGCCCGCTCCCGTCCCTTTAACTGAATCAGGGCAAGCCCGAACCATGAGCCTCGCCGCCAACAAGCGCGTCCTTTCCGGCATGCGCCCCACCGGGCAATTGCATCTCGGCCACTACCACGGAGTGCTGAAGAACTGGCTGCAGCTGCAGCACGAGTACGACTGCTTCTTCTTCGTCGCCGACTGGCACGCGCTCACGACGGGCTACGAAGACACCAGCGGGGTGGTCGCCAGCGCCTTCGATATCGTGGTCGACTGGCTGTCAGTGGGCGTCAATCCCGGAGCCGCCACCATTTTCGTGCAGTCCCGGGTGCCCGAACACGCCGAACTCCATCTGCTCCTGTCGATGATCACCCCGCTCAGCTGGCTCGAACGCGTGCCGAGCTACAAGGACCAGCAGGAAAAGCTCCACGAGCGCGATCTTTCCACCTACGGCTTCCTTGGCTACCCGCTGCTGCAGTCCGCCGACATCCTCATCTACAAGGCCGGCCACGTGCCGGTGGGCGAAGACCAGGTCGCGCACATCGAGCTGTCACGCGAGGTGGCCCGCCGTTTCAACTTCCTCTATGGCCGGGAGAAAGGCTTCGAGGAGAAGGCGCACGCGGCCATCAAAAAACTCGGCAAGCGCTCGGCTTCGCTGTACGAGGAACTCCGTAAGCGTTACCAGGAGGAGGGTGCGGCCGAAGCCCTCGAGCGCGGCCAGGCCCTGCTCGAAGGCCAGCAGAACATTTCCCTTGGCGATCGCGAGCGTCTGCTGGGCTACCTGGAAGGCGGCGGCAAGGTGATCCTGCCCGAGCCGCGGGCGCTGCTGACGCCAGAATCCAGGATGCCGGGCCTGGATGGCGACAAGATGTCGAAGTCCTACAACAACACCATCGGGCTTCGCGAGGCGCCGGACAGCGTCCGCCAGAAAATCCGCACCATGCCCACCGATCCGGCCCGTGTGCGCCGGACCGATCCGGGCGACCCGGCCCGCTGTCCGGTGTGGAAGTTCCACCAGATCTATTCGCCGGCCGACGTCCAGGCCTGGGCGGACGAGGGCTGCCGCACGGCGGGCATCGGCTGCCTCGACTGCAAGCAGCCGGTGATCGAGGCGGTGCTGAAGGAGCAGGCGCCCATCCGCGAGCGCAGCGAGGAGTTCCTCGCCGATCCGGACACCGTGCACGCCATCATCGACGAAGGCTGCGAAACCGCCCGCAAGGCGGCGCGCGAGACGCTGGATGAAGTCCGGCAGGCCATGAACCTCGAATACCGATGAACGACGAGCCGCAGGCGGGCCCAGCGCCCGGCGAACGGATTCCGCCGCAGCAGGCGGAAATGCCATTTGCCATCGTGCACGGCGTGCCCATCACGGAGCCGCCGAAAGACCTCTACATCCCGCCCGATGCGCTGGAAGTGTTCCTCGAGGCCTTCGAGGGGCCGCTCGACCTGCTGCTTTACCTCATCAAGCGCCAGAACCTCGACATCCTCGACATCCCCATCGCGCATATCACCGCGCAGTACATGACCTACATCGAGATGATGCATGGCATGAAGCTTGAACTCGCCGCCGAATACCTCGTGATGGCGGCGATGCTGGCGGAGATCAAATCGCGCATGCTGCTGCCACCCCCGCGCCACGTGGCGCCGGAAGAAGCCGATCCGCGGGCGGAGCTGGTGCGCCGCCTGCAGGAATACGAGCGCTACAAGAAGGCCGCGCTCGACGTCGACTTCCTGCCGCGCCTGGAGCGCGATCTGCACAAGATCGTGGTGGCTTTCGACCAGCGCGAATCACGCCTGCCGCCGCCGGAAGTCTCCCTGGATGCCTTGCTCGATGCGTTCCGTGACGTCCTGCGACGGGCCTCCATGTTCGCCGACCACCAGATCCAGCGCGAACCCCTCTCGGTGCGCGA
Organism: Gammaproteobacteria bacterium; assembly: GCA_043744805.1. GTDB lineage: Bacteria > Pseudomonadota > Gammaproteobacteria. The sequence continues at coordinate 19,090 of JAYTTZ010000152.1, read as the reverse complement.
GCGCATGGGCATCGTGCTGGAGCGGGTGCAGGGCGGCGACTTCGTTTCCTTTGGCGCGATGTTCTCGGCGGCGGAGGGCCGCGCCGGCGTGGTGGTGACCCTGCTGGCGGTGCTCGAACTGCTGCGCCAGTCGATGATCGAACTCGTCCAGAACGACGAGCGCGCCCCCATTTACCTGAAACTAGCCGCCTGAGTGCCCGTGATGTCCACGCCCTCCCGCAAAAACATCCTCGAGGCGGCCATCATGGCCGCCGAAAGCCCGCTCAACCTCGACCGCATGAAGGCCTTGTTCCTCGACGAACCCGAGAACCCCGCGCCGACCCGCGAGGAACTACGCACGCTGCTCGATGGACTCGCCGATGACTACGCGGGCCACGGTATCGAGCTGCACGAAGTGGCCGGTGGCTGGCGCTTCCAGACCCGGGAGGAGTGCGCGCCCTGGGTCAATCGCCTGTGGGAAGAGCGCAAGCCGCGCTACTCCCGTGCGCTGTTCGAAACCCTGGTCATCATCGCCTACCGCCAGCCGATCACGCGCGCGGAAATCGAGGACATCCGCGGTGTCGCCGTGAGCAGCAGCATCATCAAGACGCTCCATGAACGCGAGTGGGTCAAGGTAGTCGGCCACCGCGACGTCCCCGGACGCCCGGCGATTTACGCCACCACGCGGGAATTCCTCGACTACTTCAACCTGACCTCGCTCTCGCAATTGCCGACCCTCGCTGAACTACGCGACGTCGATGAATTGAGCCCCGATCTTTTCGCCGACTTCGAAGCCCAGGCCGTCGCCGCCGAAAAGGCCCTGCCACGTGGTGACGAGGAGGACGAAGAGGGCGAAGGCGGCGAACCCGCGCGGGGAGCAGGCGAGCGTCCCGCCGCTCCAATGGCCGCAGTCGAAGGCGCCGCACTGCCGCCGGACCAAAACGAGGTACGCGCAGCGTGGGAGCCGGGCGAAGACGACGGCGAGTCCACCTTGGTCGGGACGGTTGCAGGAGGTTCCGCACCTGCTGCGCAAGCCATCGAACCTGCGCCCACTGCAATTGAACACACCCCGCCGGCACCCACTGCCGACGCCCCAGGAGAAGCCCGCTGAACGCTACCCCTTCGCACGACGACACTGAAATCCGCCTGCAGAAAGTCCTGGCCGCTGCCGGCTATGGCTCGCGCCGGGAAATCGAGGCGCTGATCACCGCGAGCCGCGTGACCGTTAACGATGAACCGGCGGTGCTCGGCATGCGGGTGGACGTGAGCGACAGCGTCGCAATCGATGGCAAGGCCTGCATCACCACCTCGGCCACCGCGAGCACAGGACGCGTCATCGGGGTGCACAAGCCGGCGGACGTGGTCTGCACCCGGCATGACCCGGAAGGGCGCGCGACGATTTTCGAACTGCTACCCGCGACGGCCCGCCGCTGGGTCATGGTGGGACGACTCGACCTCACCACCAGCGGCCTCGTGCTGTTCACTGACGACGGCGAACTCGCCCACCGGCTCACCCACCCGAGCTACCAGATCCCGCGCAAGTACGCCGTGCGCGTGCTGGGTACGCCCACCCCGGAAGTGCTCGCGGCCATGCTGGCCGGCGTGGAGGTCGACGGCGAAATCCTCCGCTTCGACCGCATTGCCGCCGCCGGCGGGGAAGGCGCTAACCGCTGGTTCGACTGCAGCCTGCACACCGGCCGCAACCGCGAAGTGCGCCGCCTGTGGGAAGCCCACGGCCTGGCCGTGAGCCGACTCATGCGCACGAGCTATGGGGTGCTGTCACTGCCGCGCGAGATTCGTCCCGGTCTTTGGTTTGAAGTGGAAGGCCAGACGCTAGAACGTGTGTACCAGTCGGTGGATCTGCCGCCGCCGGGCGCGAAAACCCCGGGACCGACCCTGGAAGCCACGGTTCGTCGCGGGCGGGCGGGTGCTGCGACCCGCCCGGGCAAGAAGAAAGCCGGCGAAAGCAACGCCCGCATCGAATACCTCGCGCCCGGAGAGCGCTCGAAGCACCTCCGGCGCGATGGTACCCCCGTGCCGCCACCCTGGACGCCGCGTACCGGACCGGGGCGTGCACCCACGCGTTCTCGTGCCCCCGGCGCCGCCGGGGACGCCGTCGGTGCTCCCCGTGGCGACGGCTCGCGTTCGCCGCGCGCCCAGCGGCGCCCTGATTCGCTCGAACGTGAAGCTTCGGCACCCAGTTCGCGTCCGCCGCGCGCGTCCCGTCCAGCGGTCGGCGAGCCGGGCGCAGAAGGCCGCCGGCCGCCGCATCCTGCGGCACGTCACGACGGCTCGCGTCCGCCGCGCGCCCCGCGGCGCCCCGATTCACTCGAACGCGAAGCTTCGGCACCTGGTCCGCGTCCGCCGCGCGCGCCACGACCACGGATCGGCGAGCCAAGCGCTGAAGGCCGCCGGCCGCCGTATCCTGCGGCACGTCGCGACGGTGCACCAAGGGAAGACTCACGGGCGCCCGGACGAGCCCCGCGGGTAGGTGCCGAGCTCTGGGGCAAGCCCGGCACGCGGGCCAATCAGGGTGCCGAACCTGTCGGCGAAAGCCCGCCGGCCCGCCGCCCTGGTCGATTCGCGCGACCGCCTGACTCCGAACGCGTGGTCGAAGGCTGGCGCCCCCCGGGCCGCAGCACCAGTGGCCCCGCTGGCGCCCGGCCCCGTGCGCCAGTCGGTGGACGTCCGCCCCGAGAAGGCGCTGCTGGCGCCCGGGCACCGCGTACAGGGGGCGTTGGCGCCCCGGGTGAACGCCGCGGCCCGGGGCCGAAACCGGCTGCACAGGGCGGCGGGGGGCTCTATCGTGCAGCGCCGCCCAAGCCCGGCGAACGTCCGGCGCCCCGTAAGCCTCGGGCGCCGGGGAATGACCGGGGCCCGCGTCGCCCGCGTCCCGGAAATTGATTTGGGGTCGCTCGCCCCGTTAAGCTCGCGCCCCTTGCTCGAACCGTCCCTCCCTCCCCAGGCCTGCAATGCGTACCCCTCTCGTCATCGGTAACTGGAAAATGAACGGCAACCTGGTCACCGCGACCGCGCTGGCCCGGGCCGTTGCCAATGGCGTGGCGCAAGCCGGCGACGTCGAAACCGCCGTCTGCCCATCATTCGTCCACCTCGCCGCCGTGGCCGCCGCCGTGGCGGGCAGTACGCTTTTGGTGGGTGTCCAGGACGTCTGTGAATTCGAGTCCGGTGCGTATACGGGCGAAATTGCCGCCGACATGCTGGGTGACTTCGGCGTTCGGTTCGTCATCGTGGGTCACTCCGAACGCCGCGCCCTCTTCGGCGACAGCGACGATCGGGTGGTGGCCAAGCTTCGCCGCGCCAGGGCTGCTGGCTGCGTGCCGGTCCTCTGCGTTGGCGAAACCCTTGCCGAGCGCCAGGCAGGTAGCACCGACACCGTCGTCGCCCGCCAACTCGACGCGCTCCTGGACGTGGCCGATGCGTCGAATGCGCTGGAATCCCTCGTGGTCGCCTACGAACCCGTCTGGGCCATCGGCACCGGCGAAACCGCCTCGCCCGAGCAAGCCCAGCAGATCCATGCCTTTATTCGCGCGCGTCTCGCACGGTGCTCGCCGGCCGCCGCGGCCGCGACCCGGCTGCTCTACGGCGGCAGCGTGAAGCCCGGCAATGCCGTTGAACTGTTCTCGATGCCCGATATCGACGGCGGCCTGATTGGCGGCGCCGCGCTGAAGGCCCAAGACTTCCTTGCCATTTGCCTCGCCGCGCGCCAGCGGCTGGCTGTCCACTGAACCGATTCCGGAGTTTTCCACATGCTGCAAACCCTCCTGCTCATCTTCCACGTCATCGTGGCGGCGGCGCTCATCAGTTTCATCCTGCTCCAGCAGGGCAAGGGCGCGGCGCAGGGCGCAGCGTTCGGTGCAGGGGCCTCGGCCACCGTCTTCGGGTCGCGCGGCGCGGCGTCGTTCATGTCCCGCACCACGGCCGTGCTGGCCCTGGTGTTCTTCACCAATTGCCTCGTACTCGCGTTCCTCGCCAGCCATCACAAACAGGCGCCAAGCCTCGTCGATCGCATCGCGGCCGCACCGCCTGCAGCCACGGCACCGGCGCAGCCCACCGAATCCGTGAAAGCCCCGGCCGATTCGGCCACGGCACCGGCGACGGCGCCTGACCTGCCGCAGATTCCTGCCGGCAAACCGTAAGAAATCAAAAAAAGCTTCGATAAAATCTGGCAGCAATAGATAGCATCTCGTATCATCTGATGATTGTTTGATTCATGTCCGGCAAGCGGGACATGAAGCTCAACAAGCCGACGTGGTGGAATTGGTAGACACGCCATCTTGAGGGGGTGGTGGGGCAACCCGTGTGAGTTCGAGTCTCACCGTCGGCACCAAACAAACAATCCGGAGTGAGTCACCGCAGGCCGACTACCAACGGCCAACGACTTTACTGACAGCGACGCCGGCGCAACGACGCCGGCACTGGCCGAAGGCAGATAACAACCCGAGAGGGCCCGAAGCGGACGCTTGAATCTTGCTTGAACTCTACCTGCCCATCCTGATCTTCCTCGCCGTCGGTGTTGGCATTGGCGTCGCAGCCCTCGGCGCCGGCTTCGTGGTCGGCAAACTCCTGGGCGTTTACAACAAACCCAATGCTGCCCGCAGCACGCCCTATGAGTGCGGCTTCGAAGCGTTCGAAGACGCGCGCATGAAGTTCGACGTGCGCTATTACCTCGTCGCGATCCTCTTCATCCTGTTCGATCTCGAAATCGCCTTCTTTTTCCCCTGGGCCGTGGTGCTCGATGAAATCGGTCCGTACGGTTACTGGTCCATGATGCTGTTCCTTGGCGTCCTCGTCGTCGGCTTCATCTATGAATGGAAGAAAGGAGCGCTGGAATGGGAATAAACGAATCTCCAGACCGCGGCTTCGTGACCACCACGGTAGACAACGTGGTGAACTGGGCCCGCACCGGTTCGTTGTGGCCCATGACCTTCGGCCTTGCCTGCTGCGCGGTTGAAATGATGCAGGCGGGCGCCTCCCGCTACGACCTCGACCGCTTCGGCATCGTGTTCCGCCCGAGTCCGCGCCAGTCCGACGTCATGATTGTCGCCGGCACCCTGGTCAACAAGATGGCTCCGGCGCTCCGCAAGGTCTATGACCAGATGTCCGAGCCCAAATGGGTCATTTCCATGGGGTCGTGCGCCAACGGCGGCGGCTACTACCACTACTCTTACGCGGTGACCCGCGGCTGCGACCGCATCGTGCCGGTGGATATCTACGTGCCAGGCTGCCCGCCGACCGCCGAAGCGCTGCTGTTCGGCATCATCCAGCTACAGAACAAGATCAAACGCACCAACACCATCAGTCGCGTGGGATGAGCCAGGCATGATGTCGGAAACCAAAGCCGAAGCCCTGAGCGAACTGCTGCGCAAGCATCTGGGTTCCGCCCTGGTGGACCTCACGTTCGATCGCGGCGAACTCACTGCCAGCGTAGATCCCACCCAAATCGTCGCGGTGTCGCAGACCTTGCGCGATCTCCCCGAATTCTCCTTCAAGCTGCTCGTCGACCTGAGTGGGGTCGACTACCAGACCTACGGCCAGGCCGACTGGGAAACCCACGACGCCACTTCCGGCGGCTTCAGCCGCGGCGTGAGCAAGGCGGTTGAAAGCCAATCCCACCCCGAACTCCCGGGGCGTTTCGTAGTGGCCTACCACCTGCTGTCCATTGCCAACAACCAGCGCCTGCGCGTGAAGGCCTGGCTGGCGGAAGACATGCCCCGCTTGCCCACGGTCACCGACGTCTGGCCTGGCGCCAACTGGTACGAGCGCGAGGCCTTCGACCTCTTCGGCATCCTCTTCGAGGGGCATCCGGACCTTCGCCGCCTGCTGACCGACTACGGCTTCATCGGGCATCCCTTCCGCAAGGACTTCCCGCTGGAAGGCTACGTTGAAGTGCGTTACGACGCCGAGAAGCAACGTGTGATCTACCAGCCGGTCACCATCGAAAATCGCACGCTGGTGCCACGGGTTATCCGCGGCGACCACATCAAGGGCCATTGAGAGCGCGCCGGCATGCCTGAAATCCGCAATATGACGCTCAATTTCGGCCCGCAGCATCCGGCGGCCCACGGCGTGCTCCGCTTGGTGCTCGAGATGGACGGCGAGGTCATCGAACGCGCCGATCCGCACATCGGGCTGCTCCATCGTGGCACCGAGAAGCTGGCCGAATCGAAGCCTTTCAACCAGAGCATCGGCTACATGGACCGCCTCGATTACGTGTCCATGATGTGTAACGAGCACGCCTACGTCATGGCGATCGAGCGCCTGCTGGGTGTCGCGCCGCCGGTGCGTGCGCAGTACATCCGCGTCATGTTCGATGAAATCACGCGCGTCCTGAACCACCTCATGTGGCTGGGCGCGCATGGTCTCGACATCGGGGCGATGACCATCTTCCTGTACTGCTTCCGCGAGCGCGAAGACCTGATGGACTGCTACGAAGCGGTCTCCGGCACGCGCATGCACGCCACGTATTACCGCCCGGGCGGGGTCTATCGCGACCTGCCCCTGCAGATGCCGCAGTACGAAGCCTCCAAGTGGCGTGGCGAAAAGGAAATCCGCAACCTCAACGCCAACCGCCAGGGTTCGCTGCTCGACTTCATCGAAGACTTCGCCAACCGCTTCCCGGCCTGCGTCGACGAATACGAAACCCTGCTCACGGACAACCGCATCTGGAAGCAGCGCACGGTGGACATCGGCATCGTCACCCCGGAGCGCGCCCAGGCCCTGGGTTTCACCGGGCCCATGCTGCGCGGTTCAGGCATTGCCTGGGATCTCCGCAAGAAACAGCCCTACGAGGTCTATGCGGACCTCGACTTCGACATTCCCGTGGGTACCAACGGCGATTGCTACGACCGCTACCTGGTGCGCGTCGAGGAAATGCGCCAGTCCGCCCGCATCATTAACCAGTGCGTGACGTGGCTCAAAGCCAATCCCGGCCCGGTGGCGATCAATGACCACAAGCTCACCGCCCCCACGCGCGGCGAGATGAAGGGCGACATGGAATCGCTCATCCACCACTTCAAGCTGTTCACCGAAGGCTACTGCGTGCCCGCCGGCGAAGCTTATGCCGCCGTGGAGCACCCGAAGGGCGAATTCGGGGTGTATCTCGTGTCCGACGGCGCCAACAAGCCTTATCGCCTGAAGGCGCGCGCGCCGGGTTTTCCGCACCTCGCGGCCATGAACGAGCTTGCCACCGGGCACATGCTGGCCGACGTGGTGGCCATTATCGGCACGATGGACATCGTGTTCGGCGAAATCGACCGTTAACGGAACCCAAGACGCCCCGTGATGAACAGCGACCCGCACTCCCTACTGTCCGACCATGCACGCCACATCATCGACGAGTGGGCTGCCAGGTACCCGCCCGAGCGCAAGCAGTCCGCAGTGCTGGCGGCGCTGCGCGAAGTGCAGCACGAGAACAACGGCTTCCTGACCACGCCCTTGATGGACGCCGTGGCCGAGTACCTCGGCCTGTCGCGCATCGCGGTGTACGAAGTGGCCAGCTTCTACTCGATGTTCGAGACCAAGCCCGTGGGCCGGCACAGCGTGTCGGTGTGCACCAACATTTCGTGCATGCTCCGGGGCAGCGACCAGATCGTCGAGTACGTTGAACGCAAGCTCGGCACCAGGACCGGCGAGACCACCCCAGACGGTCGCATCTACCTCAAGCCCGAAGAAGAATGCCTCGCCGCCTGCTGCGGCGCGCCGATGATGATGGTGGACCACGTCTACCACGAGAACCTCACGCCGGCGAAGATTGACGAGATCCTGGATGCACTGACATGAGCGACATCCCGCTGAACCTCACCTGCTTTGCGACCCTGGGCCATGCCGAGCCCTGGTCGATGGAAACCTACCGCAAGCTGGGTGGCTACACGGCGTGGGAAAAGATCATCCGCGAACAGATCCCGCCGGCCGACGTGATCGAAATCGTGAAGGCTTCCGGACTGCGCGGCCGCGGTGGCGCGGGCTTTCCCACCGGCGTGAAGTGGAGCTTCATGCCGAAGACGCCGGGCGTGCAGAAATACGTGGTGTGTAACTCCGACGAAAGTGAACCCGGCACCTGCAAGGACCGCGACATCCTGCGCTTCAACCCGCATGCGCTGGTCGAAGGCATCGCGATCGCCGGTTACTCCATCGGCGCCACCGCCGGCTACAACTACATCCGCGGCGAGTTCATGGATGAGCCCTACACCCGCTTCGTGGGTGCGCTGAAGGAAGCCTACGCTGCGGGCTACCTCGGCAAGGACATCCTCGGCTCCGGGGTTGAGTTCAACCTTTACGACCACCTCGGCGCCGGCGCGTATATCTGCGGTGAAGAAACCGCGCTGCTCGAATCGCTGGAAGGCAAGAAAGGCCAGCCGCGCTTCAAGCCGCCGTTCCCGGCGAGTTTCGGCCTCTATGGCCAGCCCACCACCATCAACAACACCGAATCACTGGCCTCCGTGCCCACCATCCTGCGTAACGGCGCGGAATGGTTCAACGGCTACGGCAAGCCGAACAACTTCGGCACCAAGATTTTCTCGGTCAGCGGCCACGTGGCGCGCCCCGGCAACTTCGAAGTCCCGCTCGGCACGCCGTTCGCCAAGCTACTCGAACTCGCCGGCGGCATGCGCGACGGTCGCCCGCTCAAGGCGGTCATCCCCGGCGGTTCCTCCGTGCCGGTGCTGCGCGGGGAGGTCATGCTGGGCCTCGACATGGACTACGACTCCATCAGCAAGGCTGGCTCCATGCTGGGCTCCGGCGCAGTCATCGTCATGGACGACACGGCCGACATGGTGAAGTGCCTGCAGCGGATCTCGCGTTTCTACTACTCCGAATCCTGCGGACAGTGCACGCCCTGCCGCGAAGGTACGGGCTGGCTCTACCGCATGCTCAATCGCATCGTGAACGGGCAAGGCAAGATGGAAGACCTCGCGCGCCTCGACAACGTCGCCTCCAAGATGGAAGGCCGCACGATCTGCGCGCTGGGCGACGCCGCCGCCATGCCGGTACGCAGCTTCGTGCGCACTTTCCGCGAAGAATTTGAACACTACATCGAGCACGGGTGCAGCATGTTTGCCAAGCGCCCGTCCGCCGCCTGAGAGTGCATGCCGGCATGAGTGAAGATCTGGTCAACATCGAAGTCGACGGTCGCCCCCTCCAGGCTCGCAAGGGGCAGATGCTGATCGAGGTCACCGACGCCGCCGGGATCTACATCCCGCGATTCTGCTACCACCCCAAGCTGTCCATCGCGGCCAACTGCCGCATGTGCCTGGTGGAAGTGGAACGGGCGCCCAAGCCCGCGCCGGCGTGCGCCACGCCGGTGATGGAAGGCATGAAGGTCTTCACCAAGTCCGACAAGGCAGTCTCGGGCCAGAAGGCCACGATGGAATTCCTGCTCATCAACCATCCGCTCGACTGCCCGATCTGCGATCAGGGCGGCGAGTGCGAACTCCAGGATCTGGCGCTCGGCTACGGCAGCGACGTCTCGCAGTTTGTGGAACGCAAGCGTGTCGTCCGCGACAAGAACATCGGCCCGCTGGTGCAGACCGACATGACCCGCTGCATTCACTGCACGCGCTGCGTGCGGTTCGGCGAGGAAGTGGCGGGCCTGCGCGAACTCGGCGCCACCGGGCGCGGCGAGCACCTGGAAATCGGCACCTACGTCGAACAGGCCATGACCTCCGAGCTCTCCGGGAACGTCATCGATCTGTGCCCGGTGGGCGCGCTGACCTCCAAGCCGTACCGCTACTCGGCCCGCGCCTGGGAACTCCAGCAGCGCCCGGCGATTGCCCCGCACGATTGCGTCGGTTCCAACCTCAACGCCCACCTCAAGGAGCAGGTGGTGAAGCGCATCGTTCCGCGCGAAAACGAAAGCGTGAACGAAACCTGGATCTCCGACCGCGATCGCTTCAGCTACCAGGGGCTGCGCCATGAACAGCGCCTGCTCTCGCCCAAGGTAAAGGTGGGCGGCAGCTGGCAGGACTGTGATTGGGACACAGCTTTCGAGGCGGCGCGCGAGGGCCTGGTCGCCTACGGTGACAAGCTGGGCGCCATCGCCTCGCCGTCCAGCACCAATGAAGAATTCTTCCTGCTGCAGCGCCTGGTGCGCGGCCTCGGCAGCGACAACATCGACCACCGCCTGCGCCAGCGCGATTTCAGCGCGGACGCGGAAGAACCCGTGGCACCGGGGCTCGGCTTCAGCCTTGGCGAGCTTGCCGCAGCGGATGCCATCCTCATCGTGGGCGGCTATCCGCGCCACGACCAGCCGCTGGTCCACCACCGGGTCCGCCAGGCGGCACAGCGCGGTGCCAAGGTATTCGTGCTGGATACGCTGGCCGAGGAATACAACTTCGACCTCGCCGGTCGCCGCAGCGTCAAGCCAGGCGCCTTGGCCAGCGTGCTCGACGGGCTCGCTGGTGCCGGCGACGACGCACTCCGCGGGTGGTCCAGCGCCCTCAGCGCCGCCGCCAGTTCGATGGTTCTCGTCGCGAGTGACATCGACCAGCACCCGGCACGCGCGGAAGTGCTCGCGCTCGCCGCCAAGGTGGCAGCGACTACCGGTTCAAGGCTCGGCTGCCTCACCGCGGGTGCCAACGCTGCCGGCGCCTGGCTCGCCGGCGCGGTTCCGCATCGCGGACCGGCGGGCGCCAGCCTGGGTCGCCAGGGCGCCCATACGGCCGCCCAGTTCTCGCAGCGGCTCCCGGCTTACGTGTTGTTGGGCATCGAACCCGACCTCGACCTCGCCGCCGCCACTACCGCCAGCACCGCACTGGCGAATGCCAGCTTCGTGCTGGCACTGACCGCCTTCTCCACTCCGGCGCTCGAAGCCGCTGCCCACGTCATGCTGCCGATTGCGTTGCACGCCGAGAACGAAGGCACCTTCGTCAACGCGCAGGGCAACTGGCAGGCTTTCGCGGCTGCCGTCAAGCCGCCAGGCGACGCCCGCGCGGCGTGGAAAATCTTCAGGGTGCTGGGTGAACAGCTTGGCCTCGAGGGCTTCGATGCCGTGCTGTGTGCCGACGTGGGCCGCGAACTCACCGACCTGGCCGGTGCCCTGCCCGTAGGCGGACCGGCCAATCGCAGCGCGGGTCCAGTGGCCGCGATGACCGGCGCCGGCCTCGAACTCCACGTCACCGTGCCGCTCTACGGCACCGACGCCCTGGTACGTCGCGCGTCCTCACTCCAGCAGATGCCACAACGCACCGACGAACTGGCGCGCGTATCTCCCGCAACGCTGGCGCGCCTCGGCGTCGCCGACGGCGCCACCGTCACGCTTGAGGCCGAAGGCCAGCGCGTGAACGCGCGTGCCGTGGCCGACGCGCGGGTGCCCGACGACGTCGTCTGGGTCAAGGCCGCGTCCCAGCTGGCCGCCCACTTGCCCGCAGCCAGCGGCGTCACGCTCAGTGCTGCCGCCAGCGGGGTCGCGGCATGATCCCATTCCTCACCGCCCAGCTTGCTTTCCTGCCGCCCGAACTCGTGACGGTGCTGATCATCCTGCTGAAAATCGTGCTCATCGTGGTGCCGCTGATGGGCTGCGTGGCCTATGCGACCCTCGCTGAGCGCAAGGTGATCGGGTACATGCAGGTGCGCAATGGCCCCAACCGCGTGACCTTGTTCGGCCTCGATTTCCTCCGCGGCTGGGGCCAGCCCATCGCCGACGCTTTCAAGCTCATGTCCAAGGAAATCGTGGTGCCGCAAGGCGCCAGCGTGTTCCTCTTTCTGGCCGCGCCGGTGATTGCGCTGGCGCCTGCGCTTGCCGCCTGGGCCGTGGTGCCGTTCGGCGCGGAACTGACCCTGGCCAGCGTCAACGCAGGCCTGCTCTACATCCTCGCGCTCACTTCGCTCGGCGTATACGGCATCATCATCGCCGGCTGGGCCAGCAACTCGAAGTACGCGTTCCTGGGTGCCATGCGTTCGGCGGCGCAAATCGTTTCCTACGAAATCCCCATGGGCTTCGCGCTGGTCGGCGTGCTGACTGCCGCCGGCAGCCTCAACCTCGGGGAAATCGTCAACGCGCAGCGCGGCGGACTCCTGCACTGGTACTGGATCCCGCTGTTTCCACTGTTCGTTATCTATTTCATTTCCGGCGTGGCTGAAACCAACCGTGCCCCCTTCGACGTCTCCGAAGGTGAATCCGAAATCGTCGCCGGCTTCCACGTCGAATACGCGGGCATGGCCTTCGCGGTGTTCTTCCTCGCTGAATACGCCAATATGATCCTCATCTCGGCGCTCACCGCAGTGATGTTCTTCGGCGGTTGGCTCTCGCCGCTGCCGGCTGCCCTTGCCGAGATCCCGGTGGTGGGCACTCTGCTCGGCGATGGCATCCACTGGTTCGTGTTCAAGGCGGCGTTCTTCCTTTTCTGTTTCCTGTGGTTCCGCGCGACCTTCCCGCGTTACCGTTACGACCAGATCATGCGCCTGGGCTGGAAGGTCTTCCTGCCCATCACTATCGTCTGGATTGTGTTGATTGGCGCCGCAGTAGTGTGGCAACTGCCACCCTGGTTCGTCCGCTCGTGATTGCCCGGAGCCACCCATGAACGCCGTCTTCGGTTACTTGAAGAGCCTCACCCTGGTGGAGCTGCTGCGTGGCCTCCAGCTCACGGGCAAGCGCCTGTTCGATCGCAAGATCACCATCCAGTACCCGGAAGAAAAAACCCCCCAGTCACCGCGCTTCCGCGGGCTGCACGCCCTGCGGCGTTATGCCAATGGCGAAGAACGCTGCATTGGCTGCAAGCTCTGCGAAGCGGTATGCCCGGCGGTGGCCATCACCATTGAATCGGCGCCGCGCGATGATGGCACCCGTCGCACCACGCGCTACGACATCGACCTCACCAAGTGCATCTTCTGCGGGTTCTGCGAAGAGTCCTGCCCGGTGGACGCCATCGTCGAAACGCGGCACTTCGAGTACCACGGCGAAGAACGCGGCGACCTCCTGATGACCAAGGACAAGCTGCTTGCTCATGGCGACCGGATGGAAGCCCAGATTGCGGCGGACCGTGCCGGCGAGGCCCGCTACAGATGAGCCGCCTGGCGATGAACCCGACTTCCACGGACGCTTCCTGCGCCCTGCTACGCCCAGGCGGTGACTACTGATGGCCCAGGCAATCCTCTTCTACACCTTTGCCGCGCTGGTCATCGGCGCTGGCACCATGGTCATCACCGTGCGCAACCCGGTCTACGCCGTGCTGTCGCTGGTGATCGCCTTCTTCGCCAGCGCGGGCCTCTGGATGATGCTCGAGGCCGAGTTCCTCGCCATCGCCCTCGTGCTGGTCTACGTCGGCGCGGTGATGGTGCTGTTCCTGTTCGTGGTGATGATGCTCGACATCAACATCGCCGTGGTGCGCGAAGGCTTCGCGCGTTACGTGCCCGTGGCTGTTGTCTTCGCCGCGCTCATGATGGCCTCCATCTCCCTGGTGGTCGGCCCAAGGCACTTCAGCCTCGCGCAGGTCGCGGCGCCGCCCCCGCTCGAGGCGGGCTACAACAACACCCAGGCGCTGGGTCGCGCGATGTTCTCCCAGAACATCCTGCCCTTCGAAGCGGCCGCGGTAATCCTGTTGGTGGCCATCGTCGCCGCCATTGCCCTCACGCTCAGGACTACCCGCCAGACCAAGGCGCCAAAAGCCGAACGGCAGGTCAAGGTCCAGCGCAACGACCGCTTGCGCATCATCAAGATGGAGGCCGAGAAAGACGCATGATTTCGCTGGCCCATTACCTTATCGTCGGCGCGGTGCTGTTCTGCCTCAGCATCGCGGGCATCTTCATCAACCGCAAGAACGTGATCGTCCTCTTGATGTGCATCGAGCTCATGCTGCTCGCGGTGAACCTCAACTTCATCGCGTTCTCGCATTTCAACCAGGACATCGCCGGCCAGGTATTCGTATTCTTCATCCTGACCGTGGCGGCGGCGGAATCGGCCATCGGACTTGCGATCCTCGTCGTGCTGTTCCGTAACCGCAGTTCCATCAACGTCGAAGACATCGGCACCCTGCGCGGCTAGGCCGCGCCATCCGACCGCAAAGACGACCGAGAACGAAGAGAGTAGCGAAGCGTGAAAGAGCTCTGTCTGTACATCGTGATGGCGCCACTCGCCGGGGCAATCCTGGCGGGGTTCCTTGGCCGCGTCATCGGCCGCGCCGGCGCGCACGCCGCCACCATCCTCGGGGTGGGCGTGTCCTTCGTCCTCTCCTGCATCGCCTTCCAGCGCATCGTGCTGGGCGGCGAAGCCCCGCTGAACGAAAACCTCTACCTGTGGCTGGCAACCGGTGGCGTGCAGTTCCACGTGGGCTTCCTCATCGACCAGCTCACCGTCACGATGATGGTGGTGGTGACCTTCGTGTCCTGGATGGTGCACATCTACACCATCGGCTACATGCACGACGATCCGGGTTACCAGCGTTTCTTCGCCTACATCTCGCTGTTCACCTTCAGCATGTTGATGCTGGTGATGTCCAATAACTTCATGCAGCTGTTCTTCGGCTGGGAAGCCGTCGGCCTGGTGTCCTACCTGCTGATCGGCTTCTGGTTCAAGCGCGACACGGCCATCTTCGCCAACCTCAAGGCCTTCCTGTCAACCGCGTCGGCGACTTCGGCTTTCTGCTCGGCATCGCCGCCGTGCTCATGTACTTCGGCTCGATGGATTACGCCGAAGTCTTCGCCAAGGCACCGAGCCTCGCGGAAACCACCATTACCCTCATCGAAGGCCATCCGCTGTCGCTGATGACCGTGACCTGCCTGCTGCTCTTCGTAGGCGCCATGGGCAAGTCGGCCCAGGTTCCGCTGCATGTCTGGCTGCCGGACTCGATGGAAGGCCCCACCCCGATTTCCGCACTCATCCACGCCGCCACCATGGTGACGGCCGGCATCTTCATGGTCGCGCGCATGTCGCCGCTGTTCGAACTCTCCACCGACGCGCTTTCCGTGGTGCTCGTCATCGGGGCCACCACCGCGTTCTTCATGGGACTGCTCGGCCTGGTCCAGAACGACATCAAGCGGGTGGTGGCTTATTCCACGCTCTCGCAACTTGGCTACATGACCGTCGCGCTTGGCGCCTCGGCCTACTCGGCGGCCATCTTCCACCTCATGACCCACGCCTTCTTCAAGGCGCTGCTGTTCCTTGCCGCCGGCTCGGTCATCATGGGCATGCACCACGAGCAGGACATGCGGCAGATGGGCGGCCTGCGCAAGCACATGCCCATCACCTGGCTCACCTGCCTCATCGGCTCGCTGGCGCTCATCGGCTTCCCGGGAACCGCCGGATTCTTCTCCAAGGACGCCATCCTTGAAGCCGTCCAGGCTTCGCATACCCCCGGCGCCGGCATTGCCTACGCGGCCTGCCTCATCGGTGTGTTCGTCACCGCGCTTTATTCCTTCCGGCTTGTGTTCATGGTGTTCCACGGCAAGGAGCGCATGGACCACCACACGGCAGAGCACCTCCACGAGTCGCCTGCCGTGGTGTGGGTGCCGCTGGTGGCACTGGCCGTGCCTTCACTGGTCGCGGGCCTCGTGGGCATTGGCCCCATGTTGTTTGGCGACTATTTCGGCGCCAGCATTTTCCTGAGCCACGAGCACGCGGAAGTGGCTGCCGAACTCAGCCACGAGTTCCATGGCGTGGTGCCGTTCATTCTCCACGGCATGACCCAGCCGCCGTTTTTCCTTGCCATGGCGGGCGTGGCCGCCGCCTGGTACTGCTACCTCAAGAACCCCGCCGTGCCTGCAGCGTTTGCCAGCACGCTCGCGCCGCTAAAACGTGTGCTGGACGCCAAGTACGGTTTCGATGCCTTCAACCAGTGGTGCTTCGCCGGCGGCGCCCGCGGTGTCGGCAGCCTGCTGTGGAAGGTGGGCGACGTCGGCCTTATCGACGGCGTGTTGGTCAACGGTTCCGCCAAGCTGGTGGGGTGGTGGTCGCAGTTGATGCGGGGCGTGCAGTCCGGCTACCTGTACCACTATGCCTTCGCCATGATTCTCGGCCTGCTGGCACTGCTGGCCGTGTTCGTCCACAAGGTCCTCGCCTAAGGCGGGCGACGCGCGAGCTACTCAATGCAACTGGATCTCCCCTTGTTAAGTCTCGTCATCTGGTTACCCGTCATCGGCGGGCTCTGGGTGATTTTCGCGGGCAGCGGGCAGCGCGAACGTGGCGTGCGCTATGACGCGCTGCTCATTTCCCTGGTGACGTTTGCCGCGTCACTGCTGCTCTACCGGGACTTCGACACGACCACGGCCAACATGCAGTTCACCGAACTGCACCCGTGGATTGAAGCCTTCAAGATCAACTACCACATTGGCATCGACGGCATCGCACTGCCGCTCATCCTGCTCACCACCTTTACCACCATCCTCGTGATCGGCGCAGGCTGGGAATCCATCGAGACCCGCGTCAACCAGTACATGGGCGCCCTCCTCATCCTGGAAGGCCTGATGGTGGGCGTGTTCTCGGCGCTCGACGCGCTGCTCTTCTATGTTTTCTTTGAAGCCATGCTGATCCCGATGTTCCTCATCATCGGCATCTGGGGCGGACCGCGCCGTGTTTACGCGACCATCAAGTTCTTCCTCTACACCTTCCTCGGTTCCGTGCTGATGCTGGTGGCCCTGCTGTACCTTTATGCGCACGCCCACAGTTTCGAGCTTTCGGACCTCCAGGCCATTGCACTCACCGCTTCCGAGCAGAAGTGGATTTTCATCGCCTTCTTCCTGGCCTTTGCCGTGAAAGTGCCGATGTGGCCCGTCCACACCTGGTTGCCGGATGCCCACGTGGAAGCGCCCACCGGCGGCTCGGTGGTGCTGGCGGCCATCATGCTGAAGATGGGGGGCTACGGTTTCATCCGCTTCAGCCTGCCGATCACCCCGGACGCCTCGGCCTCGCTTGATTCGGTCATGATCGCCCTGTCGCTGGTGGCGATCGTCTACATCGGCTTCGTCGCGCTGGTCCAGCAGGACATGAAGAAGCTCATCGCTTACTCGTCCATTTCGCACATGGGTTTCGTGACCCTGGGCCTGTTCGCGATGTTCGACATCTACGCCGCGACCAACAACTGGCAGGACGCCGTGATGGGCGTCGAAGGCGCCCTGGTCCAGATGATTTCCCACGGCTTCATTTCGGGCGCCATGTTCCTCTGCGTCGGCGTCCTCTACGACCGTCTGCACAGCCGCCAGATCAACGACTACGGCGGGGTGGCCAACACGATGCCGGTGTTTGCCGCGTTCATGCTGTTTTTCTCCATGGCTAACGCCGGACTGCCAGGCACCTCGGGCTTCGTTGGCGAGTTCATCGTCATCCTCAGCGTGTTCAAGGCGAACTTCTGGTACGCCTTCGCCGCCGCCAGTACGCTCATCCTCGGCGCCGCCTACACCCTGTGGATGTACAAGCGCGTGGCTTTCGGCGAAGTGCGCAACCCCAAGGTCGCCGCGCTGACCGATCTCACCGGCCGCGAAGCGGCCATCCTCGGCACCCTGGCCGTGATGGTGCTGGTGTTCGGTCTCTGGCCCGCCCCTCTATTCGACATGATGCACGTGAGTGTCCAGCACCTCGTGGAGCAGGTCGCCCAATCAAAGATCAGCGTCGCCGCCTATGAATGACATCTCGCTCGTAATCCCGGAGGCCACGCTGCTGGCGGTTGCCTGCGGCACCTTGCTGGTCGACGCCTTCTTTGGACGACGCAACAGCACGCTGACCTTCTGGGTCGCCATGCTGGGCGGGCTCGTGGTGCTGGGCCTGACGAGCTTCAGCGTGCCGGACAACATTAAGATCATCTTCGCCGGCACCTATCGCATCGATGTCGTCGGCGCGGTGCTGAAGACCTTCATCCTGGTCCTCGTGCTGATCTCCCTGTTCTATGCCCGTGAATACTTCCGCAAGCGCGGAATGACCCAGGGCGAGCATTATCCGCTGGTGCTGTTTGCCACCCTCGGCATGATGATGATGGTGTCCGCCAGCAGCCTGCTTACCGTCTACCTCGGCCTCGAACTGCTGTCGCTGTCCCTGTATGCCCTGGTCGCCCTGCAGCGCGACTCGGTGCAGGCCTCGGAAGCGGCAATGAAATACTTCGTCCTCGGCGCGCTGGCGTCCGGCATGCTGCTCTATGGCATGTCGATGCTGTACGGCGTGACCGGCACGCTGGATCTCTCTGATCTCCTCATCAAGGTGAGCGTCGCCGGCGAGAAGCGGATGCTGCTGGTCTTCGGCCTCGTGTTCCTGGTCGCGGGGATCTCCTTCAAGCTTGGCGTGGTGCCTTTCCACATGTGGGTGCCCGACGTCTACCAGGGTGCCTCCACGCCGGTGACCCAGTTCATCGGCACTGCCCCCAAGCTCGCCGCCTTCGCCATGGCGCTGCGCCTGCTGGTAGATGGCCTTGGCGGTCTCGCCGAGGAATGGCATCAGATGCTCATCATCCTCTCGGTGCTGTCGATGGGCCTTGGCAACCTGCTCGCCATTTCCCAGACCAACTTCAAGCGCATGCTGGCCTACTCCACGATTGCGCACATGGGCTACATGCTGCTCGGCCTCGTGTGCGCGAAGGCGTCCGGCTATGCGGCTTCCCTGTTCTACGTGACCGTCTACTCGATGATGAGCATGGGTGCCTTCGGCACCATCATCCTGCTGGCCACCCGCAACTCGGAAGCCGACCAGCTGAGCGATCTTGCCGGGCTTGCCCGCCGCAGTCCGTGGTTCGGGCTCATCCTGATGATCCTGCTGTTTTCGATGGCCGGCGTGCCACCTTTCGCGGGCTTCTGGGCCAAGTGGTTCGTGCTGAAGGAAGTCGTCGCCGCGGGCTATGTCTGGCTGGCTGCGCTGGGCGTGATGTTCTCGCTCGTCGGCGCCTACTACTACCTGCGGGTCATCAAGATCATGTACTTCGACGAACCCACCGTAACGGACCGACCGGAAGCCAGCGCGGACCTCAAGCTGGTCCTCAGTTTCAACGGCCTCGCGGTGTTGGCGCTGGGCCTCGCCCCCGGCATGCTGATGTCGGTGTGCATCGCCGCCACCCTGTCCTACCCGCCGTTCCAGTAAAGCCGCGCACCTCTAGCAGCCTGTCGGACTTGGGGCGTCGATAGCGAGAATCGGCCCCAGCCAGGACAGTTGGTGCCGGATTTGCAGGCCCATAGCCCGGCTATG
>JAYTTZ010000151.1:0-7320 GCA_043744805.1 Gammaproteobacteria bacterium | reverse complement strand
TCCCACACGAGCGCCAGATCCTGCTCTTCTCGGCGAGCCTCCCGCACGACATCGAGCGCCTGGCCGGCCGTTATCTGAAAGACCCCGAGCGCATCGAGATGTCCGGCGACGACCTCACGGTCGAGGGCATCGACAATGTCCTCTACTTCGCCGCGGAGAACCTGCCCAAGGCGCGCAGCCTCCTCTATCTCATCGCGCACGAGCAGCCCTCGTCGGCGATCATCTTCTGCAACACGCGTGAAGACACCCACGCGGTCGGCGCGTACCTCCGCCGCGAGGGCCTCGACGCCGAGGTCATCAACGGCGACCTCGCGCAGACGCAGCGCGAGTTCGTGATGGGCCGCATCAAGAGCGGCAAGCTGCGCTTCCTCGTCGCCACCGACATCGCGGCGCGCGGCATCGACATCAGCGAACTGCCTATCGTGGTGAACTTCGAACTGCCGATGGTCGCCGAGGACTACGTCCATCGCATTGGCCGCACCGCGCGCGCGGGCGCCAGTGGTGCCGCGTTCTCGCTGGTCTGCGTGGATGAATTCCGCCTGCTGGAAAGCATCGAGCGCCTGACCCGCCACCGCTACGTGCGCGAGCAGGTGGAAGGCTTCGAGCCCGATCTGAATGTCAGGCCACAGCCGATCGAAACCGGTCGTGGCCAGCGCGGTGGCCCGCGTCAGGGCGGCAGCCACGCCGGTGGCAGCGCAGGTGGCGAGCAGGTACGCAAGACCGGTGGTGGTGGTGGTGGGCACAACAACAACGCCCGTCGCCCGGAACCGGGCAACCGTGCGCCTGTTGCGGACGGCAACCGTCGCGCCTCACCGGGCAACGAGGCTCCACGTCGGGCCCACGCGCCGGCCGATGGCAATCGTCGTCCGCACGGTGGCGATGGCCCACGCCGCACGGGCAACCAGAACCCGCAGAGCCAGCGCGGCAACTAGCACCTGAGCCAAGCGTCGCGCGGCCACGCAAGCCGCGCGACGATCTTCATTCCGCCTTCGTGATCACCGAGAGTCTGGCAATGCCGGCGCGCTCGATCACAGCCATCACTTTCGCCACCACGCCATAGCGCGCAGCGTCGTCCGCCTGCAGGAACAGGGTCAATCCTGGATTCCGGGCCATGCTGCTGGCGAGCGCCGCCGGCAATTGTTCGAGCGGCACGGCCGTCTTCCCCAGAAAAATTCCACCCGCGGCGTCCACGCTCAAGGTCACCGCGTGCGGGTCGTCCGGCGGCGTGGTCTGCGCCGTTTCGGGCAGGTTCACCTTGATGGCGTTCGTGAGCAGCGGCGCCGTGACGATGAACACCACCAGCAGCACCAGCATCACGTCCACGAGCGGCGTGACGTTGATTTCACTCATCGCCTCGTCGCCGTCACCTGGCGTCTGGAAACCCATCAGCCGGTGTTCTTTGCGTCGCTGCCGCGCTCGAGGCGCCATGCGGTCTTCACGGCGAGGTTCACGAAGTCGGTGGCGAAGTCTTCGAGTTCCGCCGCCTGCAGCTTCACGCGCCGGAGGAAAAAGTTGTAGGCCAGTACGGCAGGCACCGCGACGGCGATGCCAATGGCAGTTGCCACCAGCGCCTCGCCGATGGGGCCCGCCACTACGTCGAGGCTCGCCGAGCCCGCGCGGGTGATGTCCTTCAGCGCATTCATGATGCCCCACACCGTACCGAACAGACCGACGAACGGCGCCGTGCTGCCGATGCTTGCCAGCACGGTGAGCCCACTTTCAAGCGCGCGGCGTTCACGCTGGAGCTGTCGGCGCAGGCAGCGTTCGAGCAGATCCCGGCGATCGCCCGCGTGTTCCAGATCTTCGTTCGACGTGGACGGCCGGAGCGCATCGAAGCCCACCGCAGCCACCCGCGCCGCGGGGCCGTTGCCGAGCATCAAACCCGCGGCCGCCGCGAGGCTCGATGCTGCCCAGAACGCCCGGGAATAGACGCGGTTGGCACTGGCCGCACGCAACTGCTGGACGGCCTTCATCAGCACGACCGTCCAGGTCGTTATCGAAAACCCCAGCAGGGCGTACAAGGTCCAGCGGACGATGTCCTGGGAAGTTAAAACCGCAGTCAAGGCAGTACCCCGGATCAGTTGTCGAGTTTGAAGACGATGGACAGCGTGAGCGTACTGGCTTCCGGCACATCGCCGCGCCGGGCCGGCGTGAAGGTCCATTGCTTGACGGCGCGCAACGCGGACTCATCGAAAAGTGCCCGGTCACTGCTCGCCTCGACCTCCACGCGGTCGGGTAGCCCGGAGGCGAGGACGTGGATTCGCAACCGCACTTTGCCTTCCCAGCCCCGCCGGCGTGCGAGGGCAGGATAGTGCGGCTTTGGATTGTTGCGTGAAGTGGCCCGCGTATGCGCGGGCTGGAGTTCGGCCACCGCCTCCGGCGCGGCGGGCGCCAGGGTCGAGGAAGGCGCGACACCAGGCGACGCAACGGGTGCAGGTGCGGGCGCCACTGCCTCGGCTGGCGGCAAGGGCGGCGCGGGTTCGGCCTTCGGGGCCGGTCGCCTGGGTCCGGGAAGCGGCGCCGGACGCGGCTTGGGAGGGGCAGCCACTGCCGGGGGCAGCGCGGGCCTGGCTGCGGGCAGGGGCGGTGCCTCGATCATCGGTGGGGGCGGCGCGACCAGGCTGAGATCCACGATTGCTGGTCGGGCCGGCTGCCCTGCGGGCACCGGATGCTGCCAGTGGAGGTACAGGGCGAAGTGCACTGCCAGTGACAGCAGGCCGAACAACAACACATCGGCGAGCACGCCGGATTCGAGCGGTCGGTCGTCGACGGTGGGCAGGGTCATCGGTGCGTAGGCGGGCGGCGCAGGGCCCCGGGACAGGATGGCACCATTGGCCTGGTGACGCGGCCCACGCAAACCGTCGCCATCAACCGCCGGCCAGTTCGTTGTCGCGGCCGAGGCCATCGGGCTGGCGGGTCACTATCACCTTGTCGATGCGCGGCCCGTCCATGTCGATCACTTCGAAGACATGCCCGTCGAAATAAACCTTCTCGCCTTCCTCGGGCAGCCGCTCGAGCTGCCACAACAGGAAACCGGCAAGGCTGTCGAAACTCCGCTGCGCGGGGAGCGAAACCAGGCCCAGGCGATCGGACACGAGGTCGATGAGCATGCCGCCGTCGATGAGCCAGGACGATTCGTCACGCGCGCGCATGGTGGGCGCTGCCGGATCACCGCCTTCGAGTTCGCCAATGATCGCCTTCATGACGTCGACAATCGTGACGATACCCGCGACTGCGCCCGTCTCGTCCTCGACGAAGAGCAGGTGGGCGGTGGTTGCCCGCAGCTGTTGCAGCGCCTCGGTAGCCGGCAGGTTAAGACCCACCCGTGGCGGCTGGCAGAGGATGGCGTCGAAGTCGATGTCCCCGCCCCGGAGTTTCAGCCCAAGCAGGTCCTTGACCTGCAGCACGCCCAAGACCTGCGGCGGTTCGCCGCGGACGGCGATGAGCCGCGTGTGCCGGGTCGCGCTGATGCCTTGCCAGATTTCGTCGGTGGAAGCGTCGAGGTTGACGACGGCCAGGTCTGCGCGCGCGGTCATGATGAGCTCGGCGCGCCGGTCGGCGAGGCGCATCACGCCGCTCAGCATTTCCTTTTCCATTTTATTCAGCACGCCGGCCTGCGCGCCTTCGTGGATGGCCGCGCGAACTTCAGCTTCGGTGATGCTCGGCTGCGCGCTGTCGCCAGCACCACAGAGCCGGAGCAGGAAGCCCGACGCCACGTCCAGCACCTGTACCGCCGGACGCGCCGTGCGCAGCAGCCAGCTCAGCGCCGGCGCCATGATCACGGCGGTGCGCTCGGGTTTGCGGAGCGCCAGCTGCTTCGGCACGAGTTCGCCGACCACGATGGACAGCAAGGTGATGCAGACCACCACGATCACCATCGCCACGGCTTCGCCATGCGGCTTGATCGCGGGGAGATGGTGGTTGAGCAGCGCACCGATGCCTTCGGCCAAGGTCGCGCCGCCCACCGCGCCTGCGAGTACGCCGATGAGGGTGATGCCAATCTGCACGGTCGAGAGGAAGCTCGCCGGATCCTCCGCCAGTTCAAGCGCCACCCGTGCGCCCCGCGAGCCGCGGTCGGCCAGCAGCTTGAGACGCGGCTTGCTGGACGACACCACGGCCATCTCGGCCATGGACAGCAAGCCATTCAGTACGATGAGGAGAAACACCGCGGCTGCCTGCAACCAGATGATCATCGTCGCGCGCTCAACGGGCCGCGAGGTGCGCGCGATGCACGCTGGCCGCAAGCCGGTAACAGGTTTCGAGATTCGGCGTGGCCAGTCCCGCCGCACGCGCCAGGGCCAGCGCATGGCCGGCGGTCTCATCCACTTCCAGCGGTCGCGCGCGCTCGACATCTTGCAGGCTGGACATGCGGTGCGTAGGCGCGTTGGCGGCAAAACTTGCACCTACCGCCTGCACGGCGCGGGTGGCCGCGTCTTCATCGCCCGCCAGGATGCCAAGCGCCGGGACCGGCGACTGGTCGCGCAAGGTGATGCCAAGCTGCGCGGCCAGGGCGCCCATTTCGCGCGTGATGCGGGCGACGACCCGCGCGCTGTCCGGATCGGCGAGATAGCGCGCGGTGGGCTGTCGCGTGAGGATGGCTACCAGCATCAGCGCGACCCAGCCGACGAACTTCGACCAGGTGACTTCGTTGATGGCGTCTGATTCACGGCTGGCGATGCCCGCAGCGTCCAGCGCGGCCACCAGTGCGGCCACGCGTCGGGACGTCCCCCCGGCACGCTCGCCGAGGTGGAGGCACACGTTACGCGTGAAGGCCACCGTGCCGTCGTCGCAAAGCTCACCGCTGAAATCGGCCATCGCACCGATGACGCCATCGCCACCCAGCCCCGCCGCCAGCGCGGCTTCCTTCATCACGCCGTTCTGCACCGAGAATGCGAGACCGGGACGCAGCGTTGCGAACGGCGCGAGCGCCGCCGCGGTGTCGAAGGTCTTGACGGTATTGATGAACAGATCGGGCGCGGCGAGTCCGCTCGCGTCGGCCTGTACCCGGCAGCGCACCTCCAGCGGGTTGAGCCCGGTGAGGCGCAGGCCACTGGCAGCGAGCGCCGCGCCACGCTGGCCACGCGCGATGAGCGTGATCTCGTGCCCCGCCTTGCCGAGATGCGCGGCGAGGATGCTGCCGAGGGCACCGCCCCCAAGGATTACAACGTGCATGGCGCCTGCGACGACACACCCACTGGAGGTTCGGTCTGCGGGAGTACGGGGCTCGCCCGCGTGCTGCTTGCGTCGAAACAGGCCGTCGGGCCTGCGAGCGACACAGTCAGGAAGAGGCGTTTCATGTCCCGTGGATGGTCTGCAGGTGGCTTGCCCGCACTATACTCGACCTGTCCCGGCTGTTCATAAACCACCGCGTTCGCAAGCAGGAGTCCATGCATGGGAATCGCCCCGGAGTGGCACCACAGTGCCTGTCCCCACGACTGTCCTTCCACCTGCTCGCTCCTGGTCGAGCGACTGGACCACACGCGCATCGGCAAGGTGCGCGGCGCGCCGGACAACGCCTACACCGCTGGCGTCATCTGCAGCAAGGTCGCCCGCTATGCCGAACGCATCCACCATCCCGATCGCCTGCTCCACCCGCTGAAGCGCGTCGGTCCGCGCGGCAGTAAACAGTTCACCCGCATCGGCTGGGACGAGGCCCTGGACGAAGTCGCCGCGAAGTTCCTGGCGGCCGAGGCCCGCTGCGGGGCGGAAACCGTCTGGCCTTACTTCTACGCCGGCACCATGGGGCTGGTGATGCGCGACGGCATCAATCGCCTGCGCCACGCCAAGCGCTATTCCGGCCAGTACTCCACCATCTGCACCACCCTCGCCTGGACGGGCTGGATGGCGGGCGCGGGACGCATGTCCGGCAGCGATCCGCGTGAAATGGCGGAAGCCGACGTGGTGGTGATCTGGGGCACCAACGCGGCCAGCACGCAGGTTAACGTGATGGCTCATGCGCTCCGTGCGCGGCGGGAGCGCGGCGCGAAACTGGTGGTGGTCGACACCTATCGCAACGCCACCGCCGAACAGGCGGATCTGTTCCTCAACGTGAAGCCCGGCACCGATGCCGCGCTGGCCTGTGGAGTGATGCACGCCCTCTTCCGCGACGGCCGGGTTGATCGCGCCTATCTCGAACGCCATGCGCGGGGCACGTCCGCCCTCGAAGCCCATCTCGCGACCCGCACGCCTGCGTGGGCGAGCGCACTTTGCGGCGTGCCCGTGGCCGAGATCGAACGGTTCGCCGAATGGGTGGGCACGCAGCCGCGCAGTTTCTTCCGCCTGGGTTACGGCTTTGCCCGCCAGCGGAATGGCGCGGTCAACATGCATGCCGCCTCGTGCATTCCCGTGCTCACCGGCGCCTGGCAGCATCCCGGCGGCGGCGCCTTCCACAATAACGGCGCGATTTTCCACTGGAACCGCACGCTGATCGACGGCCTCGATGTTTGCGATCCCACGGTGCGCATGCTCGATCAGTCCCGCATCGGGCCCGTGCTGACCGGCGACCCCCGCGACCTCGGCGACGGCCCGCCCGTCACCGCGCTACTCATCCAGAACACCAATCCCATGGCCGTGGCGCCGGATCTCAACCTCGTGCACCGTGGCTTCGCGCGGGAGGATCTCTTCACCTGCGTGCATGAGCAGTTCATGACCGAAACCGCCGCGATGGCCGACATCGTGCTGCCGGCGACGATGTTCCTCGAGCACGACGACCTCTAC
The DNA here is from genome assembly GCA_043744805.1 of Gammaproteobacteria bacterium. Classification (GTDB taxonomy): domain Bacteria; phylum Pseudomonadota; class Gammaproteobacteria. The sequence goes on along the minus strand of JAYTTZ010000151.1, from coordinate 603 downwards.
CAGGCCGGCGGCCAGCAGAGCATCCAGTTCGGTCCGAAGATCATCGAAGCGCCCGGCGAATGCCGCAGTAACCATGAGGTCATCCGTGGCCTCGCGGCACGGCTTGGGGCGGTCCATCGCGGCTTCGAGATGAGCCCCCGGGAGATCGTCGACTGGACCTTGCGCGAATCCGGCTGGGGTTCAGTCGATGCGCTGGCCGCACAACACTGGATCGACGCCCAGCCTGCGTTCGAACAGGCGCACTTCCTCGACGGCTTCGGTCACGCCGACCGGCGCTTCCATTTCGATCCCGACTGGACCGCGCTGGGGCCTGAAAAATTTGGCCCTGGCCTGGCCCCGCCCGCGCTGCCCGACTACTGGCCGGTGATCGAGGAAGCCACCGCTGAATTCCCGTTTCGGCTGGTCACCGCGCCGGCGCGGCATTTCCTCAATACCAGCTTCACCGAAGCGCCTACCTCCGTGCGGCGCGAGTCCCGCCCCACGGTGATGGTCCACCCGGCGGACGCCGCGGCGCTCGGCATCGTAGAAGATGCCCGCGTGCGACTCAGCAACCTGCGGGGCACCGTGGTGCTGCACGCCACGCTGTTCGACGGCGTCCAGCGC
>JAYTTZ010000150.1:0-1913 GCA_043744805.1 Gammaproteobacteria bacterium | reverse complement strand
CGGCGTCCCGATAGCGCTTGAGGTTGTCCGTGATCTGCGCGGCGGTGCCCACCAGCAGGTTGCTCAACTTGCCGTTGGGTGTTTGATCGGTGGGTTCGTCGGTGATGGCAAACCAGATCATGCTGCACATGTCGAAGCCGTCGTTCAGCGATCGCCCGCTGCCCAGTTCGTCGAGTTCGCGCTGGATTTCGGCCTTCCAGCGCACGATTTCTTCCGGCGTGTCCTGGATGCCTATCCAGCCGGCGAGGCCGTATTTGGCGATGCGCCTAGCCGAGCGCTTGGGATCCTTGAGCCCGCTGAAGTAGATGGGCGGGCAGGGCTTCTGCACCGGCTTCGCGCCGAAGCCGCAAGGTTCGAAGTCCGCGAACTCGCCGTGGTACTCAAAGACCTCATTCGTCCAGATGCCCTGGAGGATCTCGATCGTCTCCCGCACGTGCTTGTGCCGCTTGGGGAAGAGATGCGCCGCGCTGGCCGCCGCGAATTCCTCGGGCATCCAGCCGGAGCCCACGCCCACGTTCACCCGGCCGTTGGAAAGATGATCGATGGTGGCAATCTCACCCGCCAGCACGCCGGGCGCCCGGTAGGGGGTGTCGATGATGCTCATGCCGATGCGCACCTTGGACGTCTTGGCCGCCAGCCACGGAATGAGCGGCATGCCGTGCAGCCACTGCCCCCGCGCCTTCACCGGCAGCGCCTTGGGAAACTGATCCATCATCCCGAAGGAATGCTGCAGCCGCCCCTCGTCGGAGGCCGCCGGCACCACGATGCGGTCCAAGGTCCACACCGAATCGAAGTCCAGCGCCTCGGCAAGATTGGTGAGGTCCTCGAGTTCCTTGACCGTGACGTGGTCACGGAAGTTGGGGAGGTAGAGGGCGAGTTTCATGGGGGGCTCCTGGGTGGGTTCTCGGCTGACGCCGCTTGGTTGATTAACGCTGCTGCGTTGCGGGCGACGCAACAGGCTCAGCGCCGCGTTGGGAGTGTAATGCGACGAATGCCTAGGGTGGGTGGTGTTGCGGTGCGTTTCCGAGGGTCGGAGAAGCGGCGCCGATTGCTGGAGTGCGTAGCCCACCTTTTTAGGCTCTGAACGTGTAAATCCGGGAGCAGTTACTGTATTTCTGTCACCGCTTAGACACCCCGCCACCCGAACAACGTTGACTTGCCCTGGAGGCCTGGATGCGCAATCAGTACGAAGCCTACATCCACGGTAGCAACGCCCCCGGCAGCAACAAGGCATCGTCGTATGTGCGTGCGCTGGACCTCCTCGCTCTCATTTTGCGCCAGCCCAATCAGCTGTACCCAGCTGGCGCTGACTTCTGGCAGATTCGCGCCTCCGCCGAAATCGAGGCGCTTTATGAAGCCGCGCTCCGCGACCAAAAGCGCGACGGCAGCATGTTCCTCGCCGAGGACTTGCCTCGTAGCTACGGCGCCAACGGCTATTACTCAGCCGCACTGAAGTCCTACGGCGAATTCCTCGCCACACTCGGGTACACGCAGCATTTGGAAGAACGCTGGTCGAAGGTCCAATCCATGGATGGCGCGGACGTGGCTGAGGCGCTGGCAGGCGTGCCGTTCGATGAGGATGAATTTGGCGCCCAGCTTGCTCAACTCCAGGCGCGCGCCTTAGAAGACATTCGTCGGGAAGTTCGCAGCCGAGTGCATCAAAGCTTTTTCCGACAAATGCTGCTTCACAACTACGACGGCCGTTGCGGGCTCAGCGGCCTCGGCGTCAAGCCCGTGTTACGTGCCAGCCATATTTCGCCGTGGAGCGACGACACGCAAAATCGCCTTAACCCCAGCAACGGTATCTTGCTCGCCGCGACGTACGACGCAGCCTTCGATCAGCACTTACTGAGCTTTGACGAAGAAGGGCGAATGGTACTGAGCCCGACCTTGAAGGAGCACCACGCGCAAGC
>JAYTTZ010000149.1:0-7334 GCA_043744805.1 Gammaproteobacteria bacterium | reverse complement strand
TAGTTGACCGGCGAACGGTAGCCGAGACCCGAGTGACGACGATGCGGGTTGTACCAGCCTTCGATCCACTCGAAGATCCCCATCCTGGCTTCGGCCTGGCTCTTGAACCGCCGACGGTTGAGCACCCCGCGCTCCAGCGTGGCAAAGAAGCTCTCGGCCATCGCGTGGTCGTAGGCATCACCCACCGAGCCCATCGACGGCATGATGCCGGCTTCCTGGCAACCCTTGCCGAAGGCATAGCTCGTGTATTGGGACCCTCTGTCCGAGTGGTGAATGACGCCACGAGGTTGACGCTGGGTCACCGCCATCTGCAGCGCGTCCAGGCTCAGCTCCGTACGCATGTTCGTGCCCATGGCCCAGCCGACGATATACGCAGGGCAAGCGACGGGTCCATTCGACCTTGCAGGCCGCCTATACTGGGGCTTGATCATCCCCGCCGAGACGCTTACTCCATGCGCTTGCCTCTTAAGTCCTCGCGTGCCACGGCACGTGGCTGATGCCATGAGGGTGCGCCGCCGCCGTGGACTGCGCCGCTGGTTGATTCGCCTGCTGGGCGTTGGCGCCTGCATTGTCGTGGTGTTTGCAGTGGCGCTCCTCGGGGTGCCGATTTACGACCGCTACGTCACCTATCCCGCACTGGCCCGCCAACTCGCCGCCGTCCGTGCGCAGGCCGAACCCGTCGAACTCGATGACGGCTGGACCGAATACCGCGCCGTCGTGCACGCCCATTCCGAGCTGTCCCACGACTCCGAAATCCCCTTCCCGCAAATCCTTGCCGCCGCACAGGAGGCGAAGGTCGACGCGATGTTCATGACCGACCACTGCATCGACCGCAAGGCCGACTTCAGCCTGCAGTGGACCGGGATGCATGCAGGCGTGCGCTTCGTGCGCGGGTGGGAGTTGCGCAACGGCCTCCTGGTATGGGCCTTGCCGCCAACGCAGGTGCTCGACTGCGAGCAGCCCATCGCCCAGACCGTGGCGCAGGTGAAGGCGCAGGGCGGCTTGAGCGCCTTCTGTCACACCGAAGAGCCGCGGCCCTACGAACTCACGGACGTCGCCAGCATGGAGATCTACAACCTCCATACCGACTTCCTGGACGAGCGCCTCGCGGGTGTGCTGCCGGGGTTGATCCTCAATTCCGCACGCTGGCCCGAGTTCGCCATCCGCAAGCTTTACGACCATCAGGACGCCATCCTTGCGCTATGGGATGCGCAGAATCGAACCCGCCTGATGGTGGGGGTCGGCGCCGCCGATGCCCACCAGAACCTCGGGCTGCGCGCGACCTACACCGAAGACGGCCACTTCCGCCTGCGCCAGAGCAGTGGCAAGCCGCTGCTCGACTGGAAACCCGGGATACTGACCCGGCCGCTGCTGGAAGGACTCCTGGGGCCGCTGGTCCCTGGGCGCGAACTGCTGCGCGTGGATCTCGACCCCTACGCCCTCAGCCTGCGCTACGTGAATACGCATCTGCTGGCGCACGACGACAGCGAAGCCTCGTTGCTCGACGCGCTCGGCAAGGGTCGTGCCTTCGTGGCGTTCAACCTGGTGGCTGATGCGAAAGGTTTCGTGCTGCTTGCCGAAGGCGGGGGACAGCGCGCCACCTTGGGAGAGTCCGCCGAACTGTCGCCTGATCTGGCACTCCACGGGGCGGCGCCCCTCCCGGCGCGCTGGACTGTTCGCCGCGATGGCGAGGTGGTGGCGAGCAGCGAAGGGCGCAGCCTCCACTGGGCCATCCGGCAACCCGGCAGCTACCGGGTTGAACTGGCCTTGAAGGTGGGGGACGCCTGGGTTGACTGGATCTACGCCAACCCCATCCGCGTGCGTGCCCCGGGCGGCTGAGCGCGCGAGCGTGGGCTTGCGGCGCCTCGGCAAATCAGGCCTCAACGTCAGCGCCGTCGGCCTCGGCCTTGCCGATTTCGCCGCGAGCGAGACGCGCCTCGCGCGGCTCCTCTTCGCGCCACTCGATCAGGGCGCCAAGACCCGCATCATCGATACGGCCCTGGCCGCCGGCATCAACTGGTTCGATACCGCCGAGATGTACGGCTTCGGGACTTCCGAGCGTTCGCTGGCCTCTGCGTTGTGTGCGCTGGGGGTTGAACCCGCGCGCGTGGTGGTCGCCAGCAAGTGGTTTCCGCTATTGCGCACCGCCGCCAGCATAGTGCGCACTTTCGGCGAACGGCAGCAGGCGCTCGCGCCTTACCCCGTCGGGCTCTACATGGTGCACCACCCCTACGGGTTCTCGACGGTCGCCACCGAGATGAAAGCCATGGCGGCGCTGGCGACCCAGGGAAAAATCCGCGCGGTGGGTGTGAGCAACTTCGATGCGAAAGCGATGCGCAAGGCGCACCTCACCCTGCGTCGTTTCGGCTTGCCCCTGGTCGCCAATGAAATCCGCTACAACCTGCTCAACCGCGACATTGAAAAAAACGGCGTACTGGAGACGGCACGCGAACTCGAAGTGAGCCTCATCGCCTACAGCCCGCTGGCGAAGGGGCTGCTCAGCGGCCGCTTCCACCAGCACCCGGAACTGCTGGCCACGCAGGGCTTGCGGCGCCGCCTGATGATGCCGCAGGACCTCTCGCGCAGCGCACCGTTGATGCACGCCCTGGGCGAAATCGCCGGGCGACAGCACGTGAGCATCGCGCAGGTCGCGCTGGCCTGGGTGCTGCAGCGGCACGGCGAAATCCTGCTGGCGGTGGTCGGGGCGACCAAGCCCTGGCAGGCGGAAGCTGCGGGCGCAGCGATGGGGATAAGCCTCGGCGTGGACGCACTGGAGGCCTTGGACGAACGCTCGGCCTGGGCACTGAAGGCCTGAGCGGCCCGCAGTAGCGGGTCGGGTCAGTTGTCCTGCGTGCCGTGGTTTGATGCGCCGCTTAGTGGGCTTCGGTCTTGGTCTCGCCGCAACGCGAGCACTTCAGGATGGTGATGAGCTTGCCGAGCTTCACGTCGAACGGTTTGCGCTGCCAGACCTCCCATTTATGGAAGCCTTCCCGGCAAAGCGTCTTGCCTTTGGCTCGTTCGCCCGGCTTGCGCGGGCGGAATTCGATGACGTCACCCATCCTCGATCCTCTTCAGTTGGCCTGCTCCCACATCACCCATGCATGCTTCGCCCGGGCTGCCTCCAGCAGGGCCAGCAGCGGCAGGGCGCGCTGGCGCAGCGGGACATCGTCGGCATGTTGTTCGTCTTCTTCGCCATCGTCCACCGCGGCCGCTTCGGCTGCAAGGGCCGCCTGTCGGGTAAGGCCAGCCAGCAGTTTTTGGTGGGCAGCGGGGAGGTCTTCGGGCTGCAGTGCGCTCGGCACCCGCCCGGTGGTGCCCATGAGGGCGAGCAGCGATGCAGCCACTGCGCCGAACATCAGGACGTCGTGGTGGGCGGGGCTCTTGAAGCGGACCAGCATGGGGGTTACCAGAGGAGATGGCCGAGGTTGAAGTCATTGGCGTCGCAGCGACTGGCGCCGCGCACCAGCCAGAGGGGGCGCGCGTCGCAGGCCTCGCCCGGGTGCTCCCGGAGGAAGCGGGAACTCGCCGGCAGGTACCGCAGGTGGAACCCGGCCTGGCGCTCGCCGTCGGACCGGGGGCACGGCATGGCATGGCTTCGTGCGTCATCGAGGACCAGGAGCTGCCCGGCCTCCAGCACGACGGGCGGGCGAGCGGCGATCCGCACTTCAAGGTCATCGAGAGCAATCCAGAGTCCAAGCGCAGTCGGTGGCTCGATGGGCAGTGCGGCGGGGAGATCCCCGGTAAGGGCGTCCGCCAGGATCAGGGCGGAATCCCAGAGCACCAGATCGGGACCCAGCACGGCGGCGACCAGATCAAGCAGTTCGGGGGCCGTGGTGTAGTCGAAGAATTCGCGCGCGATAGCCATGCCTTCGTCGCCATCACGCGGGACATGGGGCAGCGTAAGCACCGGATCCGGACCGGCCAGGACAAGGGCCAAGGTGTCCTGGATCCGGAGGAGCAGGGCGGTCGGCAGGCGCCAGGTGGGCTTCACGTGGCCATCGCGCCGCCACGCGGCAATTTCCCCGGGCAGCAACTGCGCGGTTTCGTGGAAGGCCGCGTAGGGACTGGCGGGGCCGCTCATGGCGGCGTCGCCGATGAGTGCTGGGAACGACGGGGAAGGCGCGATCTCATCGGGCCTCAGCAGGCTTCGAAGAGGCCGGCGGCACCCATGCCCTTGCCAATGCACATCGACACGATTCCGAGCTTCTTCTTGCGGCGCTTGAGTTCGCGCAGCACCACGCCCGTCAGGCGCGAGCCGGTCATGCCGAAAGGATGTCCGATCGCGATCGAGCCGCCGTTGACGTTGTAGATCTCGTTGTCGATGTCGAGCGCGTCGCGGCAGTAGAGGCACTGCGAGGCGAAGGCTTCATTGAGTTCGATGAGGTCGATGTCGGCCAGTGAGAGGCCTTTGTATTTCAGCAGTTTCGGAATCGCGAACACCGGGCCAATGCCCATTTCGTCCGGGTCGCAGCCCGCCACCGCGAAGCCGCGGAAGTAGGCGAGTGGTTCGAGGCCGAGCTGCTGCGCGCGGCGCTCGGACATCAGCAGGGTCATCGAAGCACCGTCGGAAAGCTGCGAGGCGTTGCCGGCCGTGACGCTGCCACCTTCCTCGAAGGCCGGCGGCAGCGACATCAGGCTCTGCAGCGAGGTTTCGGGCCGGTTGCATTCGTCGCGATCGACCACGCCGTCAACCACCGCGAATTCGCCGGTGTCCTTGCTGAGCACCTTCTTCCACTTCACCGCCATGGGCGCGATCTCATCCGCGATGTAGCCGGCTTCGACGGCCGCAGCGTAGCGGCGCTGGCTCTGGACCGAGTATTCGTCCTGCCTCTCGCGGGTGACTTGGTAGCGACGGGCCACCACTTCGGCGGTGTTGCCCATCGGCCTGTAGATGGCCGGCAGGTTTTCCAGCAGGTGCGGGTGGTCGGCGAACTTGGCCGGCGTGCCGCGATCGAGGCCCGTGATGGATTCGACACCACCGGCGATCGCGATGTCGGCGCAGCCACTGGCAATCTGGTTGGCGGCGACGGCAATGGCGTTGAGGCCGGAGGAGCACGCGCGGCTGAGGGTGGCGGCCGCGACGCTCAGCGGCAGCCTGGACAGTGCCACGCCGTGCCGTGCCATATTGCCGCTCTGTTCACCGAGCTGGCGGGCCACGCCGAGCATCACGTCATCGACTTCTTCCGGCGCCACCTTGGGATTGCGCGCCAGCAGCGCGTCAATGCAGTGCGCGACCATGGCGTCGGCGCGGGTGAGATTGAAGGTGCCGCGATGGGCCTTGGCGAGGCCAGTGCGGATGTTGTCGACAATAACGACCTGAGACATGTGCTTCCCCCTCGGAACCAGACTTATGTAGCGTGGCGGTGGCCGCAAACCGTAATAGCCGCTGCGCCAACGCAAGGTTTTTAATGGATTCGCGCTGGCGGCCATTACCGTGCGGCGATTAAGATTGCGCCACCCATTGTCACCCGATCGAGGCCGCACGTGAGCAACTTTGAGCAACAGAAAGAGAAAATCCGCATCCAGGACGGCTTCATCGCCGCCCTCGATCAAAGCGGTGGCAGCACCCCCAAGGCCCTCGGCCTCTATGGCCTGGAGGAAAGTGCCTGGTCCAGCGAAGCGCAAATGTTCGACCTCGTCCATGCCATGCGCGCCCGCATCATCACCAGTCCCGCGTTCAACGGCGACCGCGTCCTCGCCGCCATCCTGTTCGAGATGACCATGGACCGTGACATCGAAGGTCGCTCCACCGCCGACTACCTCTGGAACGTCAAGCGCGTGGTGCCGCTCCTCAAGGTGGACAAAGGCCTGGCCGACGAGGCCGATGGCGTGCAGCTCATGCAGCCCATGCCGACCTTGAGCGCGCTGCTCGACCGGGCCAAGGCCAAGGGCATTTTCGGCACCAAGATGCGTTCGGTCATCAAGTTGGCCAATCCGGCCGGCATCCAGGCGGTCATCGACCAGCAGTTCGAAGTGGGCCTCGACATCCTGGCCAAAGGCCTGGTGCCGATCATCGAACCCGAAGTGGACATCAAGTGCCCACAAAAGGCCGCCGCCGAAGACCTGCTGAAGCACGGCATCGTGGACGCCCTCAACAAACTCCCGGCCGACCAGCAGGTGATGCTCAAGCTCACCCTGCCCGACCAGGACAACCTCTACGCCGACTGCGTGAAGCATCCGCGCGTGCTGAAGGTGGTCGCGCTTTCCGGTGGCTACCCGCGTGACGAAGCCAACCAGCGCCTGGCGCGCCAGCACGGCATGGTGGCGAGTTTCTCCCGCGCATTGACCGAAGGCCTGACCGCCCGGCAGTCGGAAGTGGAGTTCGACAATGCGTTGAACGACGCCATCCAGGGCATTTTCCTCGCCTCCAGGACCTGATCCCGGGTTTGCCCGTCGGCGGCGTGCGACGTGGACCGGATCGGACGCTGACCCCCAGGCTTCAGACCCGGGGCCTCAGTCCAGTTTCAGGACTGCGCGCGCGCCTCGAGGATGGCAACGGCCGGCAGCGTCTTGCCTTCGAGGTATTCGAGGAAAGCGCCGCCTGCGGTTGAGATGTAGGACACCTGATCGCTGATGCCGAACTTGGCAATCGCCGCCAGGGTGTCGCCGCCGCCCGCAATGGAAAATGCCTTGGAGCTGGCGATGGCCTTGGCCAGCGCCGCGGTGCCCCCGGCGAATTGATCGAACTCGAACACGCCCAGCGGGCCGTTCCACACGATGGTGCCGGCGGAAGCCAGGATTCCAGCGAACTTCGTTGCGGTGGCCGGGCCGATGTCCATGATCAGGTCGTCGGTCGTGATGTCGGCCACCCACTTGGTGGTGGCCGGCGTGGTCTCGGCGAATGCCTTGCCGCACACCACGTCCACCAGCAGTGGGACTTCCGCGCCGCGCGCCGTCGCCGCGGCCATGATGCGGCGGGCGGTGTCCAGCATGTCGTTCTCGCAGAGCGACTTGCCGACTTCCGCCCCGGTGGCGCGCAGGAAAGTGTTGGCGATACCACCGCCCACGATGAGCTGGTCGACCTTGCCGATCAGGGATTCCAGCACGTCGAGCTTGGTGGAGATCTTGGAACCCCCGACGATCGCCACCAGTGGTCGGGCCGGTGCGTGCAGCGCCAGCTTGAGCGCATCGATTTCAGCCTTCATCAGGGGGCCCGCGCAGGCGATGGGCGCGAATTTCGCCACGCCATGGGTGGAGGCCTGGGCGCGGTGCGCGGTGGCGAAGGCGTCGTTGACGAAGATGTCGCAGAGCGCGGCCATCTGGCGGGCAAGGGCTTCGTCGTCCTTTTCTTCGCCCACTTCGAAGCGGACGTTCTCGCACAGCACCACTTCGCC
>JAYTTZ010000148.1:0-1916 GCA_043744805.1 Gammaproteobacteria bacterium | reverse complement strand
GAAGCGGCGGCCAAGCTCGCGTGGGATCGAACGATCGCGCACTTCAGGAAGCACCTCGCTTAAGCTTCCTAGAAGCCGAGCGACGCGCCGATTCCCAGCAGCGTCGCCACACCAAGCACCGCAAAGATCACCGCCGCGATCCCGTGCACCAGCTTCATCGGGATCCGGCCGGCGAGCTTCTCGCCCAACAACACCGCCGGCACGTCGGCGAGCAACATCCCGAGCGTCGTTCCGATGACGACCAGTACCGGTGACGCATAGGCGGCCGCCATCGCGACGGTCGCGATCTGCGTCTTGTCGCCCATCTCGGCCAGGAAGAAGGTGATGAGCGTGGTCCCGAAGACGCCGAAGCGCGACGCGACCTGCGCTTCCTCGTCTTCGATGGTGTCCGGGATCAAGGTCCAGGCGGCCATGCCAATGAAGGACAGCCCCAGCACCCAGCGCAGCACCTGCGGACTCAGGGCGCTGGTGATCCACGCACCCAACGCACCGGCGAGGCCGTGGTTGACCAGGGTGGCGCACAGGATGCCGAGCACGATGGGCACGGGTTTCTTGAAACGGGCGGCAAGCAGGAAGGCAAGGAGCTGGGTTTTGTCGCCGATTTCAGCAAGGGCGACCACACCGGTAGGGACGAGCAGGGATTCCATCGTGCACTCCAGGCCGGATGAGACACGATTGACCACGGCGCGCCTCCGGCCAGGATGGACGCGCGGTGGTCAAAGGTCTTGCCAGGCGTGAGGGCTGCCGGCGCCATGTCCTGCGGGACAAGTGTGTTGGCGCTGGCCTCTTCCGGGGGAAGAGCGACTACTCCCCAATGACGAGCGGAGGCTAGCATGTTGCACCGGCCCACGGACAGGATAAGCGCCGCCGGGTTGACCTCGCGCAGTCGGTCGTTTGAACGGCGTTGTAACGTCTGGCAGCGCGCATCCGTCCAAGCAAGGGACGAACAATGCCGTTCGCAGGGAGAACTGGAGTGTACCGATGGGCAAAATGGCGAGCATCGAGGACATCGTCCGCGAGTACCGGGCACCGCTGGCGCGCCACCTGCAAAGGCAGGTGGGCGACCCTTCGGTGGCTGAGGATCTCCTGCAGGAAACGTTCATTCGAGCCGCGCGCAGTCTCGGCAACTTCGAGGGCCGTTCATCGCTGAAGACCTGGTTGTACGCCATCGCCGGCAACGTCGTGGTGGACTATTTGCGCAAGCCCGCCCAGCGCCAACACATCGTGGATCTGGACGAAGCGGCGGAACTCGAAGACGACGACCTTGCGGTGGATGAGCGCATGGTCATCGATGAAATGAACGCCTGCGTGCGGCAGGTGATCGACAGCCTGCCGGCCGACTATCGCACCGCGCTGATCCTCCACGATCTCGAAGACATGGACGGCGCGCAGACCGCCGAAGTGCTTGGCCTGTCGCAGGGCGCTGCGAGGGTTCGCATCCATCGCGCGCGAGCACGGCTCAAGGCGGCACTCCAGGAAAGCTGCGGCTTCTACCGGGACAGCAACAGCGTGCTCCGTTGCACCCGCCGCGACTGAACTGGAGCAGGAACGCCCATGCCCTTGCTTGAACTGAAAGACCCTGGACACCTGCCTGCGCTGGCTCCCCGCCATGCCGAGCGCCGAGCGCCGGCCCGCCGCGGGCCTGGGCGACGACTCACCGCTACCCCGCATCCTGCTGCTGTACGGATCGCTGCGCGAGCGATGACGATCATCCTGCGGTCCACGAATTGCGCGAGCATTCGATCTGGTCCGAAGGTCAGGTGTGGTGCAGTCCTGAACGCCACGGGCAGATCTCGGCCGTGATGAAGGCGCAGATCGATCACCTGCCGCTCGCCATGGGTGGGATTCGCCCGACGCAGGGACGCACGCTCGCGGTGATGCAGGTCTGCGGCGGTTCACAGAGCTTCAATGCCGTG
>JAYTTZ010000147.1:0-7353 GCA_043744805.1 Gammaproteobacteria bacterium | reverse complement strand
CCGGGGGCGAGGACGGTTGAGGACATCGAGGCGCTGCTACCCTGGGCTTAGCCCAACTGCCAAGCTGTTGGCAATGACGGGGTTGATGGAGCGCTTACCGGTTGGGCGCCGCTGCTGGGCGTAATGCTGCTATCAGCCCTCGGGCTATGGGGCGACCCCAACCCCAATCCCGTTGGTGCAGGCAGGCTGTTCGCCCTCACCTTCTGGCCAGCAGCGATCTGCTTCGGCATCGGCGCCTTCCAGGTGCGGCGCGCACGACGCTAGTCGGCATGTTTACCGGCAAGAACGGAGGCAAACGAACTGCCCTTATACGTGCGGATCCGGTCCTCGATCACCGCGCACCCGGTGTCGGTCGTCACGTCGCTTTTTAACGCAATTTCAATGCGAGATCCCGGCCGACGACGCTGTGGATGGCGACGGCGACAAGGTCGTCCATTTCGACGATTTTGCGCAAGCGCTGCAGGTCGAAGACGAAGGCGCGGATCGCTTGCTCGACGACCACGGTTGCCGATGCAGGGTTGCCGGAGACGAACGCAATTTCGCCGACGAAGGCGCCACCGCGCAGGTTCGCAACCACGGTGTCACGCGTTTTAGCTACCGCCTGGCCCTCGCAGATCAGCACGACCTAAGCCCGCCAGTCTGAACCCCACCAACCCGGCGCCGCCGGTGGCTCGTCGTCTACGGCGGCTACGCCGCCGTCAACTCCTCACCACCGGCCAGCATGTCTGTCGTTCCACCGACCGGACAAGATGATTGTCGCGCCCCATTGCCCATCATCCGATGCAGGTGGGGCACGCGGCTGCGCACGCTCGCGATGAACTGGAACGGGCCCAGGGCCATGGCGATTGCGGCCATGGCGGTGTGCATCAGCATGCAGCGCTGCGCTTCCGCATACGCGGCGTGCTGGTCGAGGTGCACGGAGCCCTTGCCGTAGCTGAACTCGCCGGAAACTGCCTACGCCATGAACCGCAGCCAGAGTCCGGGACGTCCGGCCGCAAAACTCAGGAAGTAGTCGAAGGCAAACACCGCGTACAGCGCTCACACGGCGATGAAGGCCAGCTACAGGCCGCGGACCAGCAGCGGCTCCCGTCGCCACGCAGCGCCTACTTGCAGGGTTTGATCAATGCGCACGGTTGCCTCCCGGGCGCTCGCTCAACTCAACTCAACGCCGCAGCGGCGTCACTTCGCGCGCCAGCACGGGGGACGGCGAGGCTTCCTGCGGTCGACCGCCGCCGCAGGCGTTGCGCAGGGCCGGGGCACACTCCTCGGCGAAGTACTGCATCATGTCTTCGATTTCGTGCCCCTCGAAGCCGGCCTTCTCGAAGAGCCCGGCGAACATCAGGTCCTCGTAGCCGCAGCGCTCCTTCAGTCGCATGATTTGCTCGATGATGCGTTCCGGCGTGCCGAACAGAGCAACCTCGCCTTCGATCAACATTTCCGCCGTCACCCGCGTACCCACCGGGACCAGCGAACCTTCGAAGAACGGGCCCACGTAGGCAAACTGGTGCTCGAAGCCACGCTTCATCCGATCATATTCGCGCACTTCGTCCTGGCCCGGCAGGATCATGTGGATGAAGCGCGCGATGCCGACGCCACGTCGCTTGCCAGCGTCCCAGCCGTATTTGTAAGGTCCGCGCTTGAGCCGATCCGGCCAGCCGGCGCGCTCGGCGGCCTCGTAGTAAATCGCCACGTTGCGCGCCAGTTGTTCATTGGCCTCGCCCACGAAATATCCGTTCACGCCGTTCTGCGCTGCCCAGGTGATCGAGCGCGGGCTGGTCAGCGGCTGCCACAGTTGCGGATGAGGCTTTTGCAAAGGCTGGGGGAAGACGCTGATTTCCTTCAGGGTGGTGGTGGTCGCAACCACCGGATTGCCGCCGGCGGACGGATCGACTCCGCCCAGCTTCAGCACGTCGCTGACTGCGCGTTCCACCTGCGCCTGGCCAAAGTAAGCCTTGGTGTGCGGGTGGTTCCATTTGGTGTAGGTGGGTGGCAGCGAGAAGTTCTCGCCACGGTGCGAGAAGGAAAGCTCGGTCCAGGCCTTGATGAGAATCTCGTAGGCTTCCTGGAAGGAAGATCGGTTGCGCTCCTGATCCTGGATGGTGGAGCCGTAGGGACGACCCAGGGTTTCGTTCTCGCGCGGCTGGTAGCCGCGTCCGATGCCGCATTCCACGCGCCCGCCGCTCACCACGTCCAGCATGGAAATTTGCTCGGCAAGCCGCGCGGGATGGTGCCAGGTGATGATATTGGCCGCCTGGCCGAGGCGGATGCGCCGGGTGTTGGCGGCAATGGCCATCTGTGAAAGCAGCGGATTGGGCGAACACTCCGCGCCTTCCGGCTGGAAGTGGTGCTCGGTCTGGAACCAGTAATCAAAGCCCAGCTTCTCGGCGAGGATGCCCTGCCTTATCTGGTTGACGATGGTCCGCTGCGCGGACTCGTGCATCTGCGCCAGCGAGCCGTTGCTGATGGCAACGCCCTCGTCGTTATAGATGACCGGCAGATCGCTCGATCCGTTATGGAAGACGCCCAGTTCCAGCATTGCCTTCTCTCCCTTGTTGTCTTTGTCATGGCTTGTCCCTGTGGGAAGGCCGGCGGCGCGAGGCGCTCAGCCGATCCGTCGCAGGTTCCCGTCTGGATCCACGCGCGTTCTCAGCAGCGTGAGTTCTTCCGTGCTGGGTGCGGCGGTGAGCGGAATCTCCGCCGGGATCACCAGTTCGAATCCCGTCTGCGCCTTGACCTGTTCCACGGTGACGCCGGGATGCAGTGACTTCAGCCGCATGCGTTTGTCGACCTCGGTGAAATCCATCACGCACAGCGGCGTCACGCAGTAGCGCGGTCCCCCGCCCGGCAGGCCGAGCTTGCGCCGCGCGTCCGCGCCGCCGTCGCCCCAGCCCACGGTGCTGATGAAGTCGCAACGCGGGACCAGCACCCGCGGTGTGTGGCTGTTCAGCACGAGGTAGTAGCGCCCCACGTGGGTAGTGAGGGTTGGCGTGCCCACCGAACCCGGCCCGCGGAACTCGAGTTGCTTGTAGTCCTTGCCGACGCCAATGAGGTTGGTATTGCCGTGCAGGTCGACCTGCAGGCCGCCGATGAAGAACACGCGGCGATGCCAGTCCTTCACCTGGTCGAAGCGATGCCCGCGATCACTGAAGGATTCGGTCCAGCGCACCACGCGGTTGTCCCAACCGAAGGCCGGCAGGGGCAGGGTGTGCAGGTGGTGCACGTTCATGCGCGCGCCCAGGAAGACAAGTTCCATGTTGGGGCCGTGCATGAGGTGGGCAAGGCGCACGGCGGCTTCGGGGATGGGCAGCGCGACCCCCACCTGCAGTTCTTCGCCATCATTCAGATCGCGCGCAAGGAAGCAGGCGAGGAGTTCGGCGATGCTGCAGGGTTCGCCCATCGCGGCTTCAGTATTCATGCAGGGCGAGGAGACGCTTCAGGCCAATACGCTCCAGGTACTCGACGTGCGAGGTGGGTTCGCGGCAGTAGTGGTCGAGGAAGCGCTGGAGGGCGGCGGGCTGGTCGCGTTCGGCCGCCGCCGTCGCGGCCGCCACGTACTCTGCCCACAGCGGGCTGTCCTGCACATAGGCACCCCGGCTGTACCAGGGATGCGCGCCCCAGGGCGCACGTACCACGCCGTCGGCGCGACCAATCGTCGTGGCCCAGGCGGTAGCGCGGATTTCTTCGTTAGCGACCACTTTTTCAACCTGTACGAGGCAGGTGGTGGCGGCACGCTGGTAGAAGAGATCAATCCAGCCCGGCCCGCCGTGGTGCTGGACGTTGCCGTAGGCATCGGACCGCGCGGCATGCAGCAGCGCCACGTCCACTTTGATGGCCGGCACCGCGATGAGCGTCTCGCCCCGGATGGGATCGGTGATGACTTTCAGATCTGGATTCACCTCCGGCAGCGAAGTGCCTACGCCGCCGCGCCAGGGCAGGAAAGGCAGGCCCTTGCCGGCCGCTTCAAGCCCGCTGGCGAGGATGCCTTCCTCGCACTCCCAGACTTCGATCTCGCCACGTTCGGCGGCGCGCCGGAACATCGGCGCCACCGCCACGCCAAACCCGCCGCCGGCGTAGTAGCTGATGCACTTGCGCACGCAGCCGGCGGCAATGAGGAGGTCCAGGGTGAGGCCGCTGGCGATGACGGTGAGATCGCGCACGCCGCGCCGGATGATCTGGCGCACCAGCGCCATCGGTGCCGGCTCGCCAATGGCGATGGTCATGCCGCTGGTGATTTTTGCTGACGCCTCATCGTCATCGAGCAGGCGCTCCGCGCGCGCGGGCGGGTTCATGGCAAGTTTCGGTAGGCTTCGCGCATACTCGCTTTATCCCACGAAGCGCCGCGCCGGGTCATTCTTGCGCGGCACCATTACGCAGAACTACCCACAGGGAGGACCACCCATGACCACCATCGTCACGCTCGACATCCCGGCGAGCGCAGGCACGCGCGATGCCGTACTGGCCACCTTGCAGGAAGCCCTGCTCGAGACGCGCGCCTTCGCCGGTTGCGAAGGGCTCGAACTGCTGGTGAACCAGGACGATACCGCCAATATCCTGGTGTACGAACGCTGGGCCAGCCGCGCCCATTACGACGCCTACCGTGCCTTCCGGGCAGAGACCGGCTTCTCGGCGCGCTTCCGTGCGATGTTTCCCCATCCGCCGACGGTGCGCGTGTTTGATATCGATCGCGGCTACGCCTGATCGCCCGTTGCCAGTGCCGGCGACCAGTGCGGGGTGGCCCGGATCAGTTGCAGGTCAGGATTCGAACCGGCGCCCGCCAGGGCAAGCAATGACGACCCAAGCCATTGCAGCAGGGGGTGGTAAACCTGCCAGGGCTGTCGGTGGTGCGTCCACGGAGCACAGCGTTAGGCCAGCTTGCCTGGTCAGGGATCTGCGTTACGCTACTCCCGGGACGCAGGTTTGGGGTGCGGCCAGACCGATGCCGGAAGGGGCCTGCCGCAGGTTTCGTCGACAGTGACGATAACCACGGTATCAGCCGTCAGGACCGCAGATCTGCGACGCACGACCCAATGAGAGCAAGTTGCCCAACTGACTCGGCTGTGACCCGCGCCCGGAAAGGATCCCGCTCATGCTGAACTTCGATAGCTCCAGTTCTCTGGCAGTGGATATCCTGGAAAACATGGATATTGGGGTGCTCGTCTACGACGCCACCGGCACACTCCTGTACTCCAACCAGAATGCCCGCACCTTGCTGGCGTGCTCCGAGGAAGCCATGCCCCAGTGGCCAGACCTCGATCTCACCGGGTCGATGGTTGGCGCCGACATGCGCCCATTGCCCCCGCTCGAACTTCCCCTGTTCCTCGCCATGCAGACCGGCCAGTCCACCAAGGCAACGGTCATTGGCATCGCCTCCGGCGGACAAGGCATGCGGATCTGGGTTTCGATGAGCGCGAAGACTGTTTTCGACGTCGACGGCGCGATACGCCGGATTGTCGTCACCGTGGTGGAAACCACGGCAACCAAGCTGGCGGAAGATTGCACCAGAATGAGCGACATGAGACTGGCCTCGGCCATGGCAAGCATGACGGACGCCCTCCTGATGGTGGACACCGAGGGCCGCTTCGTGGAGTTCAACGATGCCTACATCCGTTTGATCAGGGCGCCGAATCGCGGCGCCTGCGCTAATAGCATGGCTGAGCTCTCGGCCATGGTCGACGTGACCTTTCTGGACGGCGGCGCCGTACCCGAGGCGCAGTGGCCCATCTGGCGCGCACTGCGTGGCGAATCCGGCTCGGACCTCAGGTACTCGACGCGCCGGCGCGACACCGGGAAATCCTGGGTCGGTAGTTTCAACTACGCACCAATCCGCGATGGACTGGGCACGATCACCGGCGCTGTGATGGTCGCTAGAGACGTGACCACGGAAGCCGAGGCCGCGCGTGCGCTGCAGGAAAGCGAAGCGCGCTTCCGTGAATTCATCAACGCGGCGCCGGAAGGTGTCTTCGTCCAGCAGGACGGCCGAATCATGTTCGCGAACCTGGCAATGGCGGAGTTGCTGGGTCGGGACCACCCTGCCGCGCTCGTGGGCGATGCCCTGCTTGACTGGGTTGCGCCAGAGTTCAAGGCCGTCGTGGTCGCCCGAATGTCCAGGCCCTCGCCGCAGGGGGGGCCGACCAACCGATTGGAAAAGGCCTACCTCAGGCGCGACGGGGTGCAGGTGCCGGTCGAAACCAACAGCAGTGTGGTCCACTTCGACGGCAAGCCCGCCAGCCTCGTGTTCGTCCGCGATATCACGGGCCGCCGCCTGGCAGCCGCCGAGAATGCCAAGCTCGAACAGCAGATGCGCCAGATGCAGAAGCTTGAATCGATTGGTCGACTGGCGGGCGGGATAGCGCACGGCTTCAACAACATCCTGATGGTCCAGAAAGGCTATTGCGAGCTGGTCCAGCAGCAGCTGAGGAAGCAGGATCCGCTCAAGGACATCTTTGGCCATATAGAAGCCTGTACCGATCGGGCCGTCTCGCTTACCCGCCAGCTGCTGGCCTTCAGCCGCAAGCAAGTCATCGATCCCCGCGTGTTCGACGTGAATATCGTGGTGGAAGCCCTGGGCAGCATGTTGCGGTGGCTGATTGGCGAGGACATCGACCTCACCATCGAAACCGCGCAGGTGCCGGCGATGATCGAATCCGATCCGGGGCAGATCGAGGAGGTGTTGGTGAACCTGGTGGTCAATGCGCGCGATGCGATGCCGAACGGCGGCAAGCTCGCGATCGAAATCACCCTCCTGGACCTGACGCCGGACCATGCGGATGTCGGGCTTGAGCTACCGCCTGGGCGCTACATCCGGCTCCGTGTCAGCGACAACGGCATGGGCATGGACGAAGCCACGCGCAACCAGGTGTTCGAACCCTTTGTCACCACCAAGCCGGCGGGCACAGGCACGGGGCTGGGCTTGTCGACGGTCCACGGGCTCGTCAACCAGGCCGGTGGCAGTATCGTCGTGGACAGCGAACCCGGACAAGGCGCGAGCTTCCGCATCTATCTCCCGGCGGCCGCGGACGAAGTCAAGGTGGAAAGCCCCGCACCTGGCGCCGACCGCTCGGTGACGCTCAGCGGCGAACTCGTGCTGGTGGTCGAGGATGACCCTACGCTGCGTGGGCTCATCAAGCTGATGCTGGAGAACCTTGGCTACGACGCCATGGTTGCGGCGAATGGTGAAGAGGCCTTGCGCCTGATCGAGGTCCAGGGCGTACGACCCGAAGTGATCCTCACCGACGTCGTGATGCCCGGCATGAATGGCCGGGAACTCGCCGAGCGCCTGCGCAAAACCGTGCCCGCGATGCCCATCGTGTTCATGTCCGGCTACACGTACGACATCATCGCCCACCGTGGCGT
>JAYTTZ010000146.1:0-1932 GCA_043744805.1 Gammaproteobacteria bacterium | reverse complement strand
CGAGCGCTGACACCAGCCGTTCGCGCGCCACTGCATCCGGAATGCCCATGAAGATGGGATCAAACGGCAGCAGGGGATCGCCGGGGAAATACATCTGCGTGACCAGCCGCGAGGCCCACGCGAGGCCGAACAGCGAGAAATGGATGTGGCGCGGTCGCCACCCATTGTGGTGGTTGCCCCAGGGATAGGCGCCGGGCTCGATGCTGAGGAAACGGTAATAGCCGGCGGCGTCGGTGAGGAACTGCCCGGCGCCGTGGAAGTGCGGGTCGAGCGGCGCATCGTGCAGATCTCCCGCATGGCGGTAGCGGCCCGCCGCATTGGCCTGCCAGATTTCGACCAGAGAATTCGCTTCCGGCCGACCGCGTTCGTCCACCACGTGGCCGTGCACCAGGATGCGTTGCCCCTGCGCGCGGCCTTCCTGGCTGAGATCATCCACGCGCTCGCGGAGCGCTGCGTGTCCGAGGTGCGGTCCGGGCACCATGCCTTGCCCGCTGGGCAAGGTGATGGGCGCGAGCAGCGGTGCACGCTTGCTGCTCGAGCGATAGGCCGGCATATTGTTGGGCGGATTGACCGGGTTGGACGTCGACATCAGTGGGTTCCCGGCTGCAGGCGACGCACCGTGCTGGCAAAGCGCAACCGGGCACCGGTGCGGCGCTGGAGTTCGTCTTCGCTCAAGCCTTCCACCATGTCGGTGACCAGGAAGCCCTCCGGCGTCAGGTCGATCACCGCGAGATCCGAGTAGACGCGATTGACGCAGGCTGGCCCCGTGAGCGGCAGGCTGCAGCGTTCGACCAGGCGCGGCGTGCCGTCCTTGCCAACGTGGGCGGCAATCATCACCCACACCTGCTTCGCGCCCGCGACGAGATCCATGGCCCCGCCCACCGCAGGCGCCTTGGCCCCGGGCAAGGCCCAGTTCGCCAGATCGCCGTTGGCGGCGACTTCGTAGGCACCGAGGATGGACACATCGATATGGCCGCCGCGAATCATCGCGAAGGAATCGGCCTGGTGGAAAAACGCGCCACCGGCCAGCACGCTCACTGGCTGCTTGCCCGCGTTGATGAGATCCGGATTTTCCTCGCCGGGGGCGGGGCGGGGCCCCATGCCAAGCAACCCGTTCTCCGAATGCACGATGCACTCGCGGCCGGCGGGCAGGTGATCCGCCACGCGCATCGGCATGCCGATGCCGAGGTTCACGTAGGCGCCGTCCTGCAGGTCTTCGGCGGCGCGGGTGGCGATGTCGTCGGGGGAAAGCGCAAGACTCATGGCGCCAACTCCACCATGCGTTGCACGAAGATGCCCGGGGTGACGATGGTCTCTGGCGGCACCACGTCCACAAACTGGCGCACTTCGGCCAAAGTAGTGGTGGCGGCGCTGGCCATGATGGGATTGAAGTTGCGCGCGGTCATGGCGTAGGTGAGGTTGCCCCAGCGGTCGCCCGTGGCGGCGTGGACCAGCGCGAGGTCGCCCTTGATTGCCCGCTCCATCACGTAGTGGCGTCCGTCGAATTCGCGGGCTTCCTTGCCTGCCGCAAGCTCGGTGCCGTAGGCCGTTGGCGTATAGAAGGCCGGCACCCCGGCGCCGCCCGCGCGGATGCGTTCGGCCAGGGTGCCCTGCGGGACGACTTCAAGCGCAAGCTTGCCGGCGTCGTAGAGTTCCTCGAACACCACGGAACCCGCCGAGCGCGGGAACGAGCAGACGATGCGGCTTACGCTGCCCACCCGCAGCAGGCGGGCAAGACCATGTTCACCGGCGCCGGCGTTGTTGCTGACGATGGTGAGGTCGCGGAGGCCGCGTTCACTCATGGCCTCCAGCAGCGCCACCGGTACACCCGCATCGCCGAAGCCAGCCACCAGCACCACTGCGCCATCGCGCAGTTGCGCGCAGTTGTCGAGGATGTCGTGGAGAGAGGCGTAGCGCTTGTCGATCATGGAG
>JAYTTZ010000145.1:0-7435 GCA_043744805.1 Gammaproteobacteria bacterium | reverse complement strand
AGGCCCATAGCCCGGCTATGGGGCAAAAAGACGGTGCCGAATGGACGGCTGCGGTCGGTTCGCAGCCGACGCTCCCCAAGTCCGACAGGCTGCTAGAGACGCACGACGTTCAGGTCGGCGCCCAGCACCTCGCGCGCAAGCGCGACGAGGTGCTCATGGTGCGTCAGGCAGATCACCTGCATCCGGCCCGACAGTTCACCGAGCACCCGCAGGCCGGCGCGGGTGCGCTGGTCGTCGAAGTTGATGAAGAGATCATCCGCCACCAGCGGCATGTCGAGCCCGCCTTCAGCCTGTAGTTCAAGGGCTGAGAGGCGCAGGGCCAGGTACAGCTGGTCGCGGGTGCCGTCGCTCATGCCGTCCACTTCCACGCGCTCGTGGCTGGCGCGAATGCCGATCAGGCGCGGCGTCGCGCTTGCGGTGTCCACCACCAGTCGATTGAACGATCCCTGCGTCAACGCGTTGAACAGGCTGGAAGCCTTACCGAGCATAGGTCCCTGGCGCGTCTCGCGGAATTTTTCCATCGACCACTTCAGGAGCCGCACGGCGGTGCGGAGCTTCAGGTAGCGTTCGGCCACGTCGGCCATGGTGGCCATGGCTTCCTGGCGGCGGGCTTCGGCACGTGCGGCGGCATCCGAGCCGCCGATGGCCTCCAGTTCGCGCTGGCGGGTGGCGTGGTCGCCGTGGGCGACCGAGATTTCGTTGACCTCCACATCCTGGAGCGCCTCCAGTCGAGCAATTTCGGCCACGAGGTCGTCGGCATCGAGGTTGGCGACTTCCAGGCGCAACTGGCCGATCGCTACGCCATCGGTATCGATTGCCAAGGTTGCTTCGTGCGCCTTGATGCCTTGCTCAAACGACCGTCGCTCGCTGTCGCGGGCAATCACCCTGTCGAGCGCGTCGAGATCGCCGACCGCGGCGTCCTGCATGAGTTTGGTCACCTGCTCTTCAACTTGCCGGGCCGTGCGCTGGTTCGCCTCGATCCTGCTGTCGAGATCGGCGAGGGTTCCGACCAGCCTGGCGGTTTCGCTCGCGGCTTGCCTGTTCGTCGCCAGCCGCTCCCTGAGTGCCAGTGCAATGTCCGCAGCAGGCCTGCCGACAAGGTCGGTGGCTACCTGGCTCGACAAGGCTTCGGCTGCCTGCCCGAAGCCGTCGAGGTCAGCCTGCATGGTGTCGATGCGTTCGGTCCTGATCCCCCGGATTTTTTCGAGTTGGCGGTCGATTCTTTCCTGGGTGGGGAGTTCGGCTTTCACCTGGCCTGGGGCGACGTCGGTCGGATATCCCGCAACGGTTACGACCGCCTGCCACTCGACTGTCCAGCGTTCGAAGGCCGCCCCTGCGGCATCCGTCGCCTCTTGGAGTGCCGGCAGGTCACGCCCGGCGTCTTCGATTTGATGTTCCAGCGCTTTGCGCTGGCCCTCGACCTCTGCGGCCGCCGCGAGCCGCGCACGTGCCGCCTGCAGGCAGGTGCTGAACGCAGGGGTGTCGATTGGCGAGGCCGCGGAGTCCAGCAGGCCCCACAGCCTTCCACGGTGCTGGTCTGCCGCCTGCTGCTTTAGCACTCGCTCGTGCACCAGGGTCGCCACTGCGGTGGCCTGTTCCAGGACCTTCGTGCGCTGCTTTAGCCAGCCGGAAGCCAGCGGCAGCGGCAGCCCCGGCAGGCCGCAGCCCGCCATGATTGCCGTCCATGCCGCCTGGTCTTCCGCAACCCTCGAATGCGCACGGCGCACGTCTTCCTCCAAGGCCCTGGCTTCGTGGCGCCGGATTTCAAGGTGGTCCGCTTTTGCCCGGCGCGTGGCTGCGTGTTCCGTTTGGGCGAAGCGGGTATCGGCAAGTTGGTCGGCTGTTGCCACCTGTAATTCGAAGCTCCCGCCCTGCGCCTGCAGGAGGCTGGGGGATTGCTTCAACACCAGCCAGGCTTCATCGCGTGCCCGCCGTGCGGCTGCAACTTCCCCTGCAGAGACAAGCTGGAAGTTCCGTACGAGTTGTTCGAGCTCCAATTGCAGGAGGGCGACTTCATGGGCCTTGGCCGCTTGTGCATCCTGCTGGGACTTGAGGTCCGCCTGGGCAGTGCGCCAGGCGCCAAAGCGCGCCTCGACGACCTCGGGCTCTGGCGCGTGCAAGGCTTCCAGGGCGAGCGGATCCAGGCGCCAGGCACCCAGCCCGGCAAGCCCGGATTCCAAGCTGCGCGCTGCATCGGCGTGCCGTTGTTCGAGCGTGTCGATCTGCGCATCGAGGTCACCCAGCCTTTGCGCTTCGTCTACGGCGATGGCGAGTCCAGGCGCCGCCGTGCCTTCCGCCAGGCGTGCAAGCGCTGCACGTGCGTCGTCGATCAGCCGACGACACTGGTCCCGGCTGAGCTGTGCCGCCTCACGCTGGCGTGCCAGTTCGTCACGCGCCGCCAGCAGGATGGCCAGCCGCTGCCGCAGCGGCGCCGGCGCGAGCCGCTGGGCAAGGGCGTCTTCACCTGGGCAGGACCAGCCCAGGGTCGCGGCATGCCCCAGTGCAACCTGCAGTTCGGCGCTGATTTCGTTGTGGCGCTTGAGGAGGTCGCCAGCGTGTGAGCTGAAACGCACCCGACGCTCATCCAGCGCGGCAATGGCGTCTGCCAGCGCCAGCAGCGTGTGATCGATCTCAAGTCCGGCGAGCCCAATCTGCGCGGACTGCTTGTCCGCTTTGAAGGTCGCCAGCGTGTTGGCCACCAGCGAACGGTGCCGACGGGCGTCCTCCACGGTGGTCGCCGCGTTTACCGGCAGCAGCGGGGCCGCCCCCGCGGCAAGCAGACTCGTGAGTTTCGTTTGTGCGGCATCGAGCGCACGCAAGGTGGGACCGACGCGGAGGATACGGTGCAGGCGATGGATATCCCGGCCAAGGCTGGCGCGCCGTGCCTGTGCGTCAATCCAGCGCGTATGGGCTTCCTCCATGGCTTCGTGGATTTTCTGCCAGTCACCGGCGTGCACCAGCGATTGCTTGAGCGCAGCCGTGGCAAGCTCCAGGTCCGTCACGGCCTGGTAGTAGGCCCTCGACTCGGCGCGTCGCGGGCCCCACAGCGCATCGGCGTCGGCTTCGAGCCGCTTGAGGGCTTCACCCAGGCCTTCGATGCCGGCGGCGGACTGGAACAGCAAGCGTCCCAGATCGCCCGAGGCCTTGAGCAGGCCTTCACTGCCTTTGATGAGGGTTTCGTGGTCCAGCGCGTACATCTGCTGGAAGGTCGTGGTCGTGAGACCGCCCAGCCAGGGCTGCAGCAGGGTGTCCGGCAGCGCTTCGTCCGTCGCGGAGCGCAGGGTGTTCTTGCTTTTCTTGGCACGTTCGAAGTCCAGCCGGGCGCCCGGCTCCGTCGGCGTGGCTATCCGCTCCAGCACGCCGCCGAGCCGCAGTTCCTGCATGGGATGCAGGAAGCCGTGCCCGGTCTGGACGGGGATGCCGAAGAGCCAGTCGCCGAGGGCTTTGCGCAAGGTGGACTTGCCCGCCTCGTTGGGACCCACGATGAGATGGATGTCCCTTGCATGCGCCGGCAACGCCACCGTGCAGTCGGTGAACTTGCCGTAGCGGAGCAGCCGTAATTCGCGGATTCGCATCGGGCGGCGCGCTCAGTCGGTGTCCGTGGCGGCGGGGTTCACGCGCGCCATCAGCAGGGGCAGGGCGGCGCGGATCCGGGTGTCGATGTCGGTCGGCGAGGGCCGGCGCAGCGCTTCGAGTTCAGGACTGAGTGTCCGCACCTCCGCGGGAATTCTGTCCAGGAGTTCGTTCCAGTCCTTGTGCAGGGCCTGCACGAATTCAGGATCTCCCGTCGCGCCCAGTGCCATGTGCTCGAGATCCCGCAAGGCGCCGCCGAGTTCGTCCTCCGGCACCCGCTGGGTGTCCGGCGCGCTGCTCGCCACGCGCACTTTCTCCACCCACAGGCGTTCGGGATCCAGCGCCAGGGCCTGGGCAATGACTTCCTGGCGCAGCTGGCCTTCGTCTCCCACCAGGGCCTCGTGCGCCACCGAGCGTCCCGTGAAGCTCACCCGCACCGCCAGCGGCAGCGTGTGTCGGGCGTCGTCGAGCAGGCCGGCCAGGGCCTGCCCGACCAGCCGCAAGGCGGCGCGGCGATGGCGTGCGGTGCTGATGTCCACTTCCAGCGCGTGCCAGCGCAGGACGTCCACTTCCAGGCGTTCAAGGGTGGTGATTTGAGTGTCTTCGGCCCCGACGAGCAAGGCGCCGCGCGCGCCGGCTTCGCGGATGTGGCGGCCTTGCAGGTTGCCGGGATAGGCAATGGTGGTTTCGCCACGCTCGATGAAGTGCTCGTGCACATGGCCAAGGGCCCAGTACTGGTAGCCCCGGGCCCGCAGCTCGGCCCGCGAGCACGGGGCGTAGTTAGCATGTTGCGCCGAGCCTTCCAGCGCCGTGTGCAGTACCCCGATGTTGAGCCAGCCGCTGACCGGTGGCGGGTAGTCGGGGACGAGGTTTTCCAGGGTCTTGGCTTCCTTGAAGCTCTGCCCGTGCAGCGCGACCTTCAGCGCCTCGAGATGGAAGGTTTCTGCCTTACGCGAGGAAAACGTCTGGACGTTGCCAGGCAGCTGGAGGCTCTTCGTCATGTCGCTTTCGGCGTCGTGGTTGCCGTACAGCAGGAAGACCGGGATGCCAGCGGCACGCAGCCGCCCCATCTGGCGCACGAAGAAGAGCCCCGTGTTGTAGTCCTTCCACTTGCCGTCGTAGAGGTCGCCAGCAATGATCATGAAATCCACCTGCTCTTCCACCGCCACGCCCACCAGGTTCTGGAAGGCTTCGCGCGTGGCCGTGCGCAGGCGTTCGGCCGGTGCATCGGCGTAGGCCGACAGGCCAAGCAGCGGACTGTCGAGATGGAGATCGGCGGTGTGGATGAACTTCATGCGGACGCCGTAGTGGACTCGTGGATTCGAACTAACAGGCTGTTGAAAAACGTCGCGAGCGCAGGCAGTTTGCGTTCCGCCGGAGCGCAGGATCCGCAGCCTATGCAGGAATAGGTGAGGAGTCCGGGCACCGCCGGGACGCAAACTGCGGAGCGCAGTCGTTTTTCACCAGCCTGCTAACGTGCAACTTGCGCCGCGCGGGCACTGTACCGGAATCCCTGTCCGGCAAGCTTGCCAGGCGTCAGCATCCCGGCCGCCTGGTTGACGCGGTGCTGCGGCGTTTCGCCCCCGCTGCCGGACACGCGGACGCGGGCAGGCTTGAGGCCAAGGCGCCCGCTCAGGGCCGTGCCCGGCGGCACCAGGCTGCGGCTTATCGGGCGGACCACCAGCACGGTGTCGACCAGCGCCCAGAGCGCCTTGCCGGCGAGCGCGCCGGCCTCGCGCGAAGCGGCCTCCATGCGGTCCTCGGGATCCTGGAACGGCGGCGCGGCGTCCCGTCGCTGCGTGATCTGGCCCCAACCACCAATCACGCTGCGTTCACGCATCCGGTGGGGAGCGACGCCACCGTGCCAGCTGGCGCTCAGCCCACCAGCACGTGTTCCCGTGCCGCGAAATACTCGACGGTGTCCATGTTCACGAATTTCGCGGTGTCGGCGTAGGCGACGTCCGTGAACTGCGGCGAGGTGAGCGTCGCGTGCATGGCTTCCACGCTTTCGAACCACAGCTGCGCCACGCCGTCCCAGCGCGGTTCGGCGTACTCATAGGCCGCGTCCACCGTGTGGCACTGCACGTAGCGCACGAGCCCCGGCAGGGACGCCACGATCGGGCCGTGCACGTCCAGCCAGTAGCGGCGGCCCGCTGCGTGCGAGAAGCCCGCCTGGCGCTTGAGCGGAAACAGCATCTTGGCGGCGCCTGCGTGCGGCGTGCCCGGAATGAAGACATGGTCTTCGGTGAGCAGCCACTCGACCCGCGCCATGTCGATGAAGTTGGGCTCGTCGGCCAGCGCCCCGTGCAGGTATTCAGGCGATTGCTTGATGGCCGCGAAGGCTGCGAGGTCTTCGAACCACGCTTCGGCGGCGCCGTCGTAGGGACTTTTCTGGTCCGGGTAGCTCGCGATCCTGTGGCTCTGCACGTAGCGCTTCAGCTGCGGGATTGTGGTAACGATGGGGCCGTGGGTTTCCAACCAGTAGCGCTGGAATTCGGCTTCGTCCAGCGCAGGTTTGCGCGTAATGAAGTAGTGGAGGTGCAGCATCGGTGAGTCCTCGTGGGTGGGTGGGAACAGGACTGGCGGGAGAGTGCGCCGGCGCACGCAGCGGCGGGCGCAGGCGGCTCATGCGCGGGGGGTGACGGCTTGTCCATGCGCCGCCGACAGCTGCGCGTTTTCAATCGGGTCGACGTGGGTCGTGAGGTTGAGCACCCGGTGGCGCGTCATCACGCGACGCCGGGCTTCGACCGCGATGTCGTGGCCTGCCGTGACGCTCAGCGTGCCTTCGATTTCAAGGTGGGCGTCCACCAGCAGCAGATCGCCCGTCTTGCGGGTCTTCAGGCCGTGGAGCCCCAGCACGCCGGGGGTGGCGAGGATTTCCTTCTCGATGGCGGACGTCTGTTCAACCGAGGCCGCGCGATCGGTGAGGTCGTCCAGGGCGCCCCACAGGAAGCCCCAGCCCATCTTGCCCACGATGAAGCCGACGATCAGCGCGGCGATGGGATCGAGCAGGCCGAAGCCCAGCAAGTTACCGCCGATGCCAAGGCCCACCACCAGCGATGACGCCGCATCGGAGCGCGCGTGCCAGGCGTTGGCCACGAGCAGGCTGGAGCGCACGCGCTCGGCCACGGCGAGCATGTAGTGGAACAGGCCTTCCTTCACGGCCAGCGCGCCAAGCGCGACCCACAGCGCGGAGAGGTGCACGGTCGGGATGGTTTCCGGCGCCTCCAGCTTGCCCACCGCGGCCCACACCATGCCCAAGCCCACTGCCAGCAAGAGTCCGCCGAGCACCAGGGACGCCGCGTTCTCGTAGCGATGGTGGCCGTAGTGGTGGTCGTCGTCGGCGGCCTTGCGGCTGTGGTGCAGCGCCAGCAGCACCACGCAATCGGACAGGAGGTCGGACAGCGAATGCACGCCGTCGGCGATCAGGCCCTGGGAACCCGTGAGGACGCCCGCGCTAACCTGCACCGCGGTCAGGCACACGTTGACTGCCACGCTCACCCAGGTGCTGCGACGGGTCGCGGCATCCTTTTCCGGGGTGCCCTCTTCAGCGGGGAAAGGGTTCTGTTCTTCCATCGTCAATCGCGTGGCCTCGTCGCGTGGAGCGGGGCAGCAAGCCGCCGGGAACCCTGGCACGACGCCGCGCCGCGCGGGCTGACCGGCCTCACGCCGGACGGCGTGGCCATTGATCGTCGTCGATGGCCGGCACGTGGGTACGGCGCCTGACGCGAGCTGGCGCGAAGGCACCGCAGCCTTTGCCGCATTGCTAGCAGCCTGTCGGACTTGGGGAGCGTCGGCTGCGAACCGACCGCAGCCGTCCATTCGGCACCGTCTTTTTGCCCCATAGCCGGGCTATGGGCCT
>JAYTTZ010000144.1:0-1965 GCA_043744805.1 Gammaproteobacteria bacterium | reverse complement strand
CTACGACCCGCGCAATCCCGTGCCCACGGCCGGTGGCGCCACTTTCCTGCCCGGGCTTTTCGTCGCAGCCAACGCCGGTCCACGCGACCAGCGTGACGTGGAAAGCCGGCCCGACGTCCTCTGCTACACCAGCGCAGTGCTGGAGGACTTACTGGAAGTAACGGGACCGGTGCGACTGGTGCTCTACGTGAGTTCCTCGGCGCGCGACACCGACTTCACCGGCAAGCTGGTGGACGTGGCGCCGGACGGTCGCGCGATAACGCTTACCGACGGCATCCTGCGCTGCCGCTACCGCGAGAGCCTCGAGCGCCAGAAGCTGATGAGTCCGGGCGAGGTGTATCGCATCGAAGTGGATTTGGTGGCCACCTCGAACGTGTTCTTCGCCGGCCACCGCATCCGGCTGGAAGTGTCGAGCTCGAACTTCCCGCGTTTTGATCGCAACAGCAATACGGGTGGCGTGCTGGCAGGGGAATCGGTGGAGGATTTCATCTGCGCCACCAACTGCGTGTGGCACGACTCGGTCCACGCTTCGCACCTGGTGCTGCCAGTCATCAAGCGCGACTGAACTCGC
The DNA here is from genome assembly GCA_043744805.1 of Gammaproteobacteria bacterium. Classification (GTDB taxonomy): domain Bacteria; phylum Pseudomonadota; class Gammaproteobacteria. Next base: position 1,394 of record JAYTTZ010000144.1, on the reverse strand, counting down.
CGCAGGCAGCGCGGTATTGCAGCGCCTGGGTGCAGGCGCTGGCCCAGGCAAACGCCGAGGTCGGCGGGCAGCGCCCGCCGGCATTGGGTGCACCGTCAGCTCAGGCCGCGCGAGGACAGGTACTCTTCATAGGTGCCGCGGAAGTCGATGATTTCCTTCGGCGTGATTTCCAGCACCCGCGTTGCCAGCGAGGACACGAACTCGCGATCGTGGCTGACGAAAAGCAAGGTGCCTTCGTAGTTTTCCAGCGCGAGGTTGAGCGACTCGATCGACTCCATGTCGAGGTGGTTGGTCGGTTCGTCGAGCAGCATGATGTTGGGCTTCTGCAGGATCTGCTTGCCGAACAACATGCGGGCTTCCTCACCGCCGGAAATCACCTGCACCGACTTCTGGCTGTCTTCCTTGGAGAACAGCAACTGGCCCATCACCGCGCGGATGGCCTGCTCGTCGTGGTTCTTCTGGCGCCACTGGTTCATCCAGTCGAAGAGGCTCATGTCGACGGCGAAGTCTTCCGTGCGGTTCTGCGGCACGTAGCCCACTTCCGAGTTTTCCGACCACTTCACTGCGCCGGCGTCCGGCTTGACGGCCCCGGCCAGGCAATTGAGCAGGGTGGTCTTACCCACGCCGTTCGAGCCGATGATGGCCACGCGCTCGCCCACGGCGACCATCAGATCGAAGCCCTTGAACAGCACCTCGCCGTCGAAGCCCTTGCCGAGGCCTGCCACTTCCAGCGCGAGCCGATGCAGTTTCTTGCCCTGCTCGAAGCGGATGTAGGGGTTCTCGCGGCTGGAGGGCTTGATGTCCTCGAGCTTGATCTTCTCGATCTGCCGCGCACGCGAGGTCGCCTGGCGCGCCTTGGAAGCATTGGCCGAGAAACGGCTGACGAACTGCCTGAGATCGGCGATCTGGGCCTGCTTGCGCGCGTTGTTGGCCTGCGCGCGTTCCCGCACTTCGGTCGAGGCCAGCATGAAGTCGTCGTAATTGCCGGGATAGAGCCTGAGTTCACCAAAATCCAGATCCGCCATGTGCGTGCAGATGCTGTTCAGGAAGTGGCGGTCGTGGGAGACGATGACCATGGTGCATTCGCGGGCTTCGAGGATGTGCTCCAGCCAGCGGATGGCGTTGATGTCGAGGTTGTTGGTGGGCTCGTCGAGCAGCAGGATATCCGGGTTGCCAAACAGGGATTGGGCCAGCAGCACGCGGAGTTTCCAGCCCGGCGCCACTTCGTTCATCAGGCCGACCTGCTGCTCGATGGGGATCCCGAGGCCCATCAGCAGTTCGCCCGCGCGGGCCTCGCAGGTGTAGCCGTCGAGTTCGGCGAAACGGGTTTCCAGATCGGCCGCCAGCATGCCGTCTTCCTCGGTCATCTCGGGCTTGGCGTAGAGCTTGTCCCG
>JAYTTZ010000143.1:0-7655 GCA_043744805.1 Gammaproteobacteria bacterium | reverse complement strand
ATGGGCAGGATCACGTCGGGGTACTTGCCGCGCTTGAAGAGATCGCGCAGGACGTCGTCGGCGATGCCCCAGATGAAGGAGACGATCTTGTTGTGGGTAGCTTGATCCATCAGTGAGTGGCTTCCTTCACCTGCGGGCCGGAGCATTGGTTGGAGAGAGGGATGAATTCGGATTCTTCAGGGGCGAATCCTAACCCCTGCGGGGCGCGCTCTGCGCGTACCCACTCGCGTTGCGAGTTTGTCGAACCGAAGGGTTCTCACCTTGCCAACGCTCTCCGCCACCCATAAAAAAGGCCCTCACGGGCCGTTTTTATGGGTGGCGGAGAGAGAGGGATTCGAACCCTCGATAGAGCTTTTGACCCTATACTCCCTTAGCAGGGGAGCGCCTTCAGCCACTCGGCCATCTCTCCGTGGCGGGCAGGATACCCACGCCTACGCCTAGCGTAAAGCGCGGCGCCTGATCACTCGTTGCCCTTGGGATCCGGCTCGTCTGTTTCCTGCTGGATCCGCTGGTAGATTTCTTCCCGGTGCACGGCAACGTCCTTGGGGGCGCTCACGCCGATGCGCACCTGGTTCCCGCTGATGCCGAGCACGGTGACGTTCACTTCGTCGCCAATCCTCAGTGACTCACCGACTCGTCGGGTAAGAATGAGCATGCCTATTCTCCAAACCTGTAATGCGCGCGTTGCCGACGGGCGATCGTGAAGCCGCGGTAAGTTACAGGACGCTCCAAGCGATGAATTGGTTCCACGCCCTGTGTACGGCGCGATTGGATTTTTGCGCCAGCGCGGTTAAGGGCACCCGCGTGAAATAGAGGGGCCCGTTCCCTCGTGGCGCACCTTTCGGTGGAGTTCATTCTAGCTTGCCAAGGCGCTGAAGGCGCGCTGCGGCTGCCTTGAAATGTCTATTCGCCGGCCAGATTGAACTCCGAATGCAGGGCGCGCACGGCAAGCTCCCCGTATTTCTCGTCGACCAGCACCGAGATTTTGATTTCGGAGGTCGAAATCATCTTGATGTTGATGCCTTCGTCCGCCAGTGCCCGGAACGCCCGGCTGGCGATCCCCGCGTGCGAGCGCATGCCCACGCCAACCAGGGACACTTTCACGATCTTGCGATCGCCGGAGACCTGGCGGGCATTGAGGCTGGCCGCCGTGGCTTCGACGATGCCCAGCGCCTTGTCGAAGTCATTGCGATGGACCGTGAAGGTGAAATCGGCGGAGCCGTCGGCCGAGACGTTCTGTACGATCATGTCCACTTCGATGTTGGCGTCCGCCACCGGCCCGAGGATGGCGCCCGCGATGCCCGGCCGGTCCGGCACGCCAAGCACCGTGAGCTTGGCTTCGTCGCGATTGAGCGTGACGCCGGAAATCAATGCCGCTTCCATGATGTTCTCCTCTGTCGTAATCAACGTGCCCTGGCCGTCCTTGAAGGACGACAGAACGCGCAGCGTGACCTGGTATTTGCTCGCGAATTCCACGGAGCGGATTTGCAGGACCTTGGCGCCGAGGCTCGCCATTTCGAGCATTTCCTCGTAGGTGATGCGGTCGAGCCGACGGGCTTCCGGCACGATGCGCGGGTCGGTGGTGTAGACCCCGTCCACATCCGTGTAGATCTGGCATTCGTCGGCCTTGAGCACGGCGGCCAGCGCGACACCCGTGGTGTCCGAACCGCCCCGGCCCAGGGTGGTGATGTTGCCGTCCGCATCGACGCCCTGGAAACCCGCCACCACCACCACCTTGCCCTGCGCGAGATCGGCGAGGATAGGGGCGCCGTCGATGTGTTCGATACGCGCCTTGTTGAAGGCCGAATCGGTGAGGATGCGGACCTGCGCGCCGGTGTAGGACTTGGCGGGAATGCCGCGCGCTTCGAGCGCCATCGCCAGCAGGCCGATGGTGACCTGCTCGCCAGTGGACAGCAGGCTGTCGAGTTCGCGCGGCGAAGGCGGGTTCTGGATCGCGCGGGCGAGGCCCAGCAGGCGATCGGTCTCACCCGACATCGCGGAGACCACGATGACCAGCTGGTGGCCGGCGGCGCGGTCGCGCGCCACGCGTTCGGCAACGGCCTGGATACGCTCGACGGAACCGACGGACGTCCCGCCGAATTTCTGCACAATCAGACTCATGGGGTTCTCTTGCTGCTCTGTTGGCGGGTCAGCCGAGGCGTTCGGCCACCCAGGCCTGGACTGAACCAAGCGCGGCTGGCAAGGCGGCGAGATCGCTGCCGCCCGCCTGCGCGAGATCCGGTCGCCCGCCACCCTTGCCGCCCAGCTGCCCGGCGACGAAGTTGGCCAGCTGGCCGGCGTTTACTTTTGCCGTGAGGTTGCTCGTGACGCCGGCGACCAGTTTGATTTTGTCGTCTTCGATCGTAGCCAGCACGATGACGGCGGTCTGCAGCTTGTCCTTCAGGCTATCCATCGCATCGCGCAGGGTGGCGGCGTCCGCGCCCTCGAGTTGCTGCACGAGGAGCTTTGCCTCGCCCACCTGCACGGCGCCGTCAGCGAGATCCTTGCCGGACTGCCCGGCGACCTTCGACTTGAGCGCCTGAATTTCTTTTTCCTGCGCCCGCGCACGCTCCACGAGCTGGCCCACCTTGGCGAGCGCGTCGTCGGCGCCGTTGGCCTTGAGGCTGCCCGCGATACTCCGAAGCATCTGCTCGTTGCGGAGCGTGTGCTCGAGTGCGCCGGCGCCGGTGACGCCTTCGATGCGTCGCACACCAGCCGCGACGCCACTTTCCGACACGCTGCGGAACAGCCCGATGTCACCTGCCCGCGCCACGTGCGTGCCGCCGCACAGTTCGACGGAGAAATCGCCCATGCTGAGCACGCGGACTTCTTCGCCGTACTTCTCGCCAAACAGCGCCATCGCACCGGCGTCCAGCGCCTGGCAATAGTTCATGAGGCGGGTTTCTACTGGCAGATTGGCGCGGATCTGTTCGTTGACGAGGCGTTCGACGGTGAGGAGTTCACCGGCCGTCACTGCGGAAGGGTGCGCGAAGTCGAAACGCAGGCGCTCGGCATCCACCAGTGAACCTTTCTGCTCCACGTGCTCGCCTAGAATCTTGCGGAGCGCGGCGTGCAGCAGGTGCGTGGCGGAATGATTGCGGCGGGTGGCCGCACGCCGGTGGTCGTCGATTTCGGCGGAGATTTCGTCCCCTATCGCCAGTTCGCCCTGCGTGAGGCGGCCATGGTGCAGGTGCAGGCCGGCCTGCTTGCGGGTGTCGCTCACTTCGAAGCGGGCGCTCGTGGACAGCAGCGCGCCCTGATCGCCCACCTGGCCACCGGACTCGGCATAGAACGGTGTCCGATCGAGCACCACCACGCCGCTGCCGCCGGCGCCGGCGCCGAGACGCTGCACCGGCTTACCGTCCTGAAAAAGGCCGGCAATGCGCACGGTGTCCGCAGCATGCTCATAACCGGAGAAGGCCTGCGCCGTGCCCAAGGCCAGCAGGGCGTCGCCCGCAATCGCATGCGCGGTATCGACGTTGGCGAAGTGGCTGGCGGCGCGCGACTGTTGGCGCTGGGCATTCATGGCCGCCTCGTAGCCGACCATGTCGATGGAGAGACCACGTTCACGGGCGATGTCGTTGGTGAGGTCGACGGGGAAGCCGTAGGTATCGTTCAGCTTGAAGGCGACGTCACCCGGGATGACCTTGCCGCCCATGGCAGAGACCGCAGTCTCGAAAATCTTGAGCCCCTGCTCCAGGGTCTCCGCGAAGCGTTCTTCCTCCTGCTTCAGCACTGCGGCGATGCGGCCGGCGCGTTCATGCAGTTGCGGGAAGGCCAGTCCCATTTCGCGATCCAGCGGCGCGACCAGCTTGTGGAAGAACGCATCACGGAAGCCCAGCTTGTTCCCGTGGCGCAAGGCGCGTCGCATGATGCGTCGGAGGACGTAGCCACGGCCTTCGTTGCTGGGCACCACGCCGTCCATCACCAGGAAGGAACAGGCGCGGATGTGATCGGCAATGACGCGGAGCGACGGCGACTGCCCCGGATCCTGCGGGGCGATGTTGCGGATGGCATCGATGAGGTTGCGGAAGAGATCGATGTCGTAGTTGTCGTGGACGCCCTGCATCACCGCGGACACGCGCTCCAGGCCCATGCCGGTATCGACGGACGGCTTGGGGATGCGCTTCATCTCACCGTTCGCCGCGCGTTCGAACTGCATGAACACGAGGTTCCAGATTTCGATATAGCGATCGCCGTCGGCGTCTGGCGTACCTGGCGGGCCACCGGCAATGCCGGGACCGTGGTCGAAGAAGATTTCGGTGCACGGACCGCAGGGCCCCGTGTCGCCCATCATCCAGAAATTGTCCTTGTCGCCGCAGCGGGTGATGCGCTTGGGGTCGACGCCGATGTGCTTCTGCCAGATCTCCGCGGCTTCGTCGTCCGATTCGTACACCGTCACCCACAGGCGATCTGCCGGCAGGCCGAAGCGATCGGTCAGCAGGCCCCAGGCAAACTCGATGGCCTCGCGCTTGAAGTAGTCGCCAAAACTGAAGTTGCCCAGCATCTCGAAGAAGGTGTGGTGGCGGGCCGTGTAGCCCACGTTGTCCAGATCGTTGTGCTTGCCACCCGCCCGCACGCAGCGCTGACTGCTGGTGGCGCGACGCTGGACCCGGTCCTCGAGCCCGAGGAAGACGTCCTTGAACTGCACCATGCCGGCGTTGGTGAACAGGAGCGACGGATCGTTGCCCGGCACCAGCGGACTGCTGGGCACGATTTCGTGGCCTTGCTGGGCGAAATAATCCAGGAATCCCTGACGGATATCGGCGCTCTTCATGGCTTGCGACTTACTCTGGGCGTTGGTTCATGCGTTATCGCCGCCTTTGATGGCGGCGGCAATCTGCTTGCGGGTATAACCGCGGTACTCAAGGAAACGCATCCGGCGTGCGCGCTCCGGAAAATCGGCCGCAGGTTCCGGGAACTTGCGCGCCAGCGCCGCAGCAGCCCGTTCCACCCAGTCGATCCCGGCCGTCGCCAGCGCCTCCTCGGTCACTTCGGCCGCCACGCCCTTGTCGCGCAGTTCGTGCTCGATGCGCACCGGCCCCTGGCCACGCTCCGCCCGTGCGCGGATGAACATCTCCACGAAGCGCGCGTCGTCGAGGTAGTTGAGCGCGACCATCTGGTCGAGCACGCCCTCCACGGCGACGTCGTCGTGCCCCTTCCGCGCGAGCTTGCGCTTGAGTTCGGTCCGTGAATGCTCGCGTCGGGCAAGTGCGGCCAGCGCCTGTCGGCGCGCGCCGGCCGCAGGATCGTCACTCAGAGCTCAGTCTCCAGGTCTTCCTCGACTTCCGGCGGCGGCGGTGCTGCGGGCGCTGCCGCGGCGCGGATGGAAGCCTCGAGTTCGGCAGCTATGGCCGGGTGTTCCTTGAGGTAAGTGCGGACGTTTTCCTTGCCCTGCCCGAGTCGATCGCCCTTGTAGGAGTACCAGGCGCCCGACTTGTCCATGAAGCCCCCGGCCACGCCGAGTTCGATGAGCTCGCTTTCGCGGGACACGCCTTCGTTGTAAATGATGTCGAACACGGCTTCCTTGAAGGGCGGCGCCACTTTGTTCTTGACGATCTTCACCCGTGTTTCATTGCCGATGATTTCGTCCCCGCGCTTCAGTGAACCAATGCGCCGGATGTCCATGCGGACCGAAGCGTAGAACTTGAGCGCGTTGCCGCCGGTGGTGGTTTCCGGGCTGCCGAACATCACGCCGATCTTCATGCGGATCTGGTTGATGAACACCACCAGGGTGTTGGCGCGCTTGATGTTGCCGGTGAGCTTGCGCAGCGCCTGGGACATCAGGCGGGCGTGCAGGCCCATGTGGCTGTCGCCCATTTCGCCTTCGATTTCAGCCTTGGGGGTCAGCGCCGCGACGGAGTCGATGATGATGACGTCCACCGCGCCGGAGCGGACCAGCATGTCGGTGATTTCCAGCGCCTGTTCGCCGGTATCGGGCTGGGAGACGAGGAGATCTTCGATATTCACGCCGAGGCGAGCGGCGTACCGGGGGTCGAGCGCGTGTTCGGCGTCGACGAAGGCGGCAGTGCCACCATTTTTCTGCATCTGGGCGACCACTTGCAGGGCAATCGTGGTCTTGCCGGAGGATTCCGGCCCGAAGATTTCGACGACGCGTCCGCGCGGCAGGCCGCCGACGCCCAGGGCGAGATCCACGCCCAGCGAGCCGGTGGACACCACGTCGATGTCGCGCACGGCGTTGGCGCCGCCCATGCGCATGATGGAGCCGGTGCCGAACTGCTTTTCGATCTGAGCGAGCGCCGCGCCTAATGCTTTTTTCCGATTGTCGTCCATGGCTTTCCCCTTTGGATTTGCCCGTGTGGAGTGGAGAGTGTTTTGCGGCGAGGACGCGGCCGGATTATTGCACAGCTCATCCGGCCAATCAGCGGTGGACGAGGCTTGCGTCTGCCTTGGGAGGCGTGGATCAGGCCGGCTGGCGCCCCTCGCTGATCGCGACCAGCCCGGCCAGTGCGGTGGCGACCGTCTGGGCCCGGACCGCGGCCCGATCCCCGGCAAAAACCACCCGGCGGGTGAGCGTTTCACCCTGCAGCCGGGCGTAACCGAAGCAGACCAGGCCTACGGGCTTTTCGGCGCTGCCGCCGCTGGGGCCCGCCACCCCGGTCACCGCTACCGCGAGTTGGGCACGCGAGTTGGCCACGGCCCCGGCCGCCATTTCCGCGGCGGTTTCCTCGCTCACCGCCCCGAGACTCGCGAGCGTCAGCACCGACACGCCCAGCATGTCCTGCTTGGCCTCGTTGGAATACGTCACGAAGCCACGATCGAACCACCCCGAACTGCCGGCGATGTCCGTGACCACCGCCGCGATGCCGCCCCCCGTACACGATTCGGCGGTAGCCAGCAGCCAGCCCCGGGCCAGCAGTCGCTCGCCCAGCAGGAGGGACAAGGCGCGCAGGGTGGCGGCATCGTGGGGAATGGTTGGCGTCATCGTCTGGACCTGAAGAATTGCTGGAGCCGGGTGGCCGCGACCTCGGCCATGAGGCCGCCGGTGATGTCCACGCGGTGGTTGAGCAAGGTGGTGTTCAGCACGTCCATGACCGAGCCGGCGGCGCCGCTGCGAGGGTCGAAAGCGGCAAACACCACCCGCGAAAGCCGGGCATGCAGGATGGCCCCGCTGCACATCGCGCAGGGTTCCAGCGTGACGTAAAGGGTGGCCCCCGTCAGCCGGTAGTTGCCTGCGGCCCTGGCGGCGGCGCGCAGTGCCACCACCTCGGCGTGGGCGGTGGGATCGGCGGTGGTGATCGGCCGGTTCCAGCCTTCACCGAGGATTTTCCCGTCGCGAACGACGAGGGCACCCACGGGGACTTCACCCATGCGGGCGGCCGCCTCGGCGAGCGCGAAGGCGCGTTCCAGGTAGAGGGTGTCGTCGTCAGGCGCAGGCGCGGATTCCACCGGATAGTTCCTCCAGGCCGACATGGGTAAGGACTGCAGGCGCGGGGATGTTATCAGGCTCCAGTGCGGCTGCGGCCGCTGCGTTTGGGCGCCGGCCCGCCGAGCATGCGGCGGGAAGCGGCTTCGCTGATCGACAGCACCGCCGGGTGCTTCAGGCGACGCTCCGTCGAGATCGCATAGAAGTGCTCCGTGACCGCTTCGATCCGGCCGACGGCGCGCACCGCGTACTGCTTGCTCACGTAATC
>JAYTTZ010000142.1:0-28512 GCA_043744805.1 Gammaproteobacteria bacterium | reverse complement strand
CATAGCCGGGCTATGGGCCTGCAAATCCGGCACCAACTGTCCTGGCTGGGGCCGATTCTCGCTATCGACGCCCCAAGTCCGACAGGCTGCTAGGCCTGTCGCCACGGCGGCAGGCAACGATGCGCGATATGGTTGGGCGCGAGCCTGGGACTTGGGGTGTCCAGGAAATTCTCGCGCAAGGTCTTGCCCGTGTAGTGCGTGCGCAGCCGGCCGCGCCGCTGCAGTTCGGGCACCACCAGATCCACGAAGTCGCGGAAGCCGCCGGGCTGGGTGATGGGCACGAGGTTGAAGCCGTCGATGTGGCCTTCGTCCATCCATTGTTCCAGTTGGTCCGCGACCATGCCGGGGCTGCCGACGATTTTCGGCATGATGCTGCCGACGGACATGTATTCGCCGATGTCCGCCATGGTCCACTTGCGATCCGGAGCGACGGCCTTGAAGTAGCCCAGCAGCCCCTGGATGGCGTTGGACTCGAATTGATCGAGCTGCCGATCGGGCGCTATCTGCGAGACATCCACGCCGGCCCAGCCGCTGAACAGCGCCAGTGCGCCTTCCGGGCTGGCGTAACTGCGGGCCGTTTCGAGCTTGAGCTGGGCTTCCGCTGCAGTGGGCGCCACCACCACCGTCACGCCCTGGCAGATCTTGATGTCTTCCGCCCGGCGTCCAGCGGCCACCGCAGCTTCGCGCATGGCTGCCGCGCCGCGCGCGCAGGCCGCGAGGTTGGGATGGATGCTGAAAATCGCTTCGGCATGCGTCGCCGCGAAGCGCGTGCCGCGGCCCGATTGCCCGGCCTGGAACAACAGCGGCGTGCGCTGCGGGGACGGCTCGCACATATGCGGCCCCGGCACCTTGAACCACTGCCCGACGTGGTCGATGGCGTGCACCTTCGCCGGATCGCTGAACGTGTCGCGGGCCGCATCGCGCTGCACCGCATCTTCTTCCCAGGAGTGCTCCCACAGCTTGTAGACGACTTCCATGTACTCGTCCGCGCGCGCGTAACGCTCGTCGTGCGTGAGGTCGTCCTGGATGCCCAGGTTGGCGTTGGCGTCCGCAAGGTAGGAGGTGACGATGTTCCAGCCAACGCGGCCCTGCGTGAGGTGGTCCAGCGTGGAGAAGAGCTTGGCCGTCAGGTACGGCGCGAAGTAGGTCGTGCTGTAGGTGCAGGCGAAGCCGAGGTGGCGCGTGACCGCCGCCATGGCCGGGATGATGAGCGTGGGGTCGTTGCTGGGGAACTGCACGCCGTGGCGCACGGCGGTGTCGCGCGAGCCCTTGTAGACGCTGTAGGTGCCGTGCACGTCGGCCAGGAAGAGGCTGTCGAAGCAGCCCTTTTCCAGCAGCTTCGCCAGATCCATCCAGTAATGGATGTCGCGATAGCCCGTCGCGGTGCCGTCCAGCGGGTGTTTCCACTGGCCTTCCGAGTGATGGCTGGTGCAGCACTGAGTGAATCCGTTGAGTCGCATGGCTTTGCGCATCATCCTCGCCTGCTCCTTTTTGCTTGCCCGGAACCTAGGGCAATCGTCCAGGCATGTCCATTTGGGGCCACCGGGGGTAACTTCCGCAACGGAGTGGCACCGCGTTTCCCCTTGTGGAGGCCGCCGCCTGGTCCTTTCGATACCGCCCGTCAGGCAAGTGCCCGGCCGGGCTGCCGCGAACCCGCCAACCGCCAGAGGAGTTCCCATGGACGTCGATGCCCTGCGCGCGCTGCAAGCGCCCTTGAAAGAGCAATACCGCAACACACCCGCAGCCGCCGTCGTCACCTTGAAGGCGGTCGGCCGCCTCGGCGAAGGCATTACCTGCAAAGTCGAGACGGGACGGGCGATGGCGACCGCCGGACTCCACCCGGCCACCGGCGGTGACGGCTTTGCCCTGTGTTCCGGCGACCTGCTGCTGGAAGCGCTGGTGGCCTGCGCCGGCGTCACCCTGGGTGCCGTCGCCACTGCCATTGGCGTGAAGCTGGACGACGCCACGGTCCGGGCCGAAGGCGATCTCGATTTCCGTGGCACCCTGGGCGTGGCCAAGGACGCGGCCGTCGGTTTCCGCCAGATCCGGCTCAGCTTCGAACTTGCAACGAACGCCACCGAAGCAGAACTCGACACCCTGCTGAAGCTCACCGAGCGCTATTGCGTGGTGTACCAGACCTTGCGCCAGCCGGCGGCCTTCGAGCTCAAACGCACCCGGGCCGCGTGACTTGCCCGCGATGGAAAATCGCGGATATTCGCGCGCCTGTTGCCAGGGTTCAGGCCAGGGCCAGGCGCGTTACCGCCCGAGGCCGCGCGCCTGCAGGCAGGTGCGCTCGGTGTCATCTTTCAGGGTGTAGGTTTCGATCCAGTCATAGCCCCGGAGCGAGGCGGCGTTCGAGCGGCAGTTCATCACCGCCCAGCTCGCGCCCTGGGCGGGCAACCAGCCGGGCTTCACGACCCGCATTCCGCCGGTCTGCAGTTTTATGGCTTCGGCTTCGAGTGCCGGCGTACTGCAGTCGAGGCCGCGTCGCGCGGCTTCGTCTTTCGCGGGTCCTTGCCATGGACCGCCCAGTTGCGTGCTCGCGTCAAACACGCGCTGCAGGCAGAGATCGTGATCGGACAGTGGGTGCAGGGGTGTCGCGCAGCCGGCGAGGGTCGACGCGATCGCCAAGGCACTGGTGAGTCGTCGTGCAGGGTTCATTCGCGCACCTCTATCTTCAGCGTGAGTGCAGGGATGGAACGGGTGTGGAGGTCCTACCCGGGCAGAAGACCGTTGCAGGATAGGCCGCGCGTGCTGGCGCAAGTTCCCCGCAATTCCGGTGGCAGCGCGACAGCTCAGCCCGCCTGCTCGCTGGCCCGCTCGTAGTCATCCAGCAGTGCCAGCAGGCGCGCCCGACCGAAACTGCCGTCGTGCCCCCCATGCACGATGGACACCGGCAGGCGCCGCAGCCGCGCGATGGTGCGCAGGTAGTCTTCGCGATTCGATCCCGGCAAGCCGTCGAGCAAGGGGCCGTCGTACACCGCGTCGCCTGAGAAGAGGACCCGCGCGCGCGCATCCCACAAGCCGATGCTGCCGGGCGAGTGGACGGGCAGGTGCAGTACTTCGAAGGCGCGATCGCCGAGGTCGATGACGTCTCCTTCCTGCAACTGCCGCGTGGCTGCGCAGGGCGTTGGCAGGAAGGTCACTGGATCGAAGCCTGCGTAGGGAATCGCCGTGAGCAGCAGCGGCGCAAGCGGATAACCCACCGCATCGAAGTAGGCGGCGAGCCCGGCGTCGTAATGCTCGCGCGCGAGGCCGCCCCATTCGGGCGGCCGTGCCAGCGCCGCCGCTTCGTCCCGGTGGATCTGCCGATGGTCGAACTCGTGCAGCCCGCCCACGTGATCGAGGTGGCTGTGGGTGGCGACGGCAAGGGTGACCGAAGCGAACAGATCAGGCGCCCCGCGCAGCAGGCTCGCGATGCCCATGCCGGTATCCACCAGCAGGTTGCGCGCGCGACCGCGCACGTGCCAGACGTTGCAGCGGAGCAGGGGATCGACGTGGGGCTCGGTCAGCAGGGTGAGCGTGGCGTCGATGCGCCGCCGCTCGAACCAGTCGGGCGCGACAGGGAGTTTCATGCTGGCGGCGCCGTTTGCCAGTGCAATTCACGTCCGCGGATCGTGGGGTGGCAGCAGATGAACGACAGCCACCGTGGCGACGCGGGCTCGCTCTCGATGATGAACTCCAAGCCTTCACGAAACGGCAGCGTGGATTGCTCAATCCGCGCGATGCCGCCCCGTGGGTCCACGGTGCCGCGCGAGATTTCAACGTCCAGCGCAATCCCGGGCGCGCTGTGCGTCCCGCTGGCGTCGCCGCCAGGGCGGCGCCGGTCGAGGCCGAGCATGAACGTCTCGTCCACCACCACCACGATGCCTTCGCGCCAGCCGTCATCCCGGGTTGCCGGCGCCAGCATGAACTTGCGACCCAGGCAGGGACCGCCGCGCCACGGGTGGTGCGTCCAGTGTTCAAGGTAGGGCACGTGCAGGCCTTCCTCCAGCCACCAGTCACCCTGGCAGGCCATGCGGCCCGCGTCGGGCAGGCCGGCAGGCTGGCCGAACTCGAAATGGCGATGCCAGCGGTAGACGTCGCCGTAGGTTTCGAGGTGACCGGCGAAGCCTGCCTGGCGGGCGAGCCACGCGCGTTGCACTGGCGTGCAGTCCGCCAGCGACAGGCACCCGGCGAAGTCCGGGCGCTCGGCCGGCACCCGTATATCCACGAAAAGACTTCCAGACTGCAGCCAGGTCACTTCGGTCGTCACGTCGTCGACCTTACCCGGCACGCTGAAGCGCTGGCGCGTCCAGCAGCCCGCCCATGAAGGCACCTCACCCATGTTGCAATCTCCCCATCGCTTGGTCGCGCCTGTGAACCCAGCCGCGCACGGTTGAAATCGTTCGGTACCCGTGATGCGCCCGATTCGCGCGGGCTTAACGCTCGTTCGCACCATCGAGGGTGTCGGCGTGGTGCGCGCCGCCCTGCAAAGGGACGGCCCGGGTTTAAAATCACAGGGTGTTCCTCGCAGGGGAGCAATTTCCGTGCTGGCACGCTAACTGCTAACCTCGGTTGCAACTGCATCGCCTCCTGATCGAGCCAACATGAACCCAAGCGCACGCCCTGACGCCGCAACCACGACTGCCCGGCGCGCCACATTCTGGGTCGTGCGCGGCGAACTTTCGCGTCGCGCTTACCTAAGCTGCGCGAGCTTCGGGCTGCTGGCGCCGATCGTGTGTTGGCTCGCGCTACGCTGGATTGGGAAGGTCGAGCCGCTGTTCCTGCCGATGCCGCTGGACGTGCTCGCGCGGGGCTGGGTCTGGTTGGTGCAGGAAGACCTGCTGCGCGACATCGGCATGAGCCTGTACCGCGTGAGCGCGGGATTCCTGTTCGCCACCGTCCTGGCGCTGCCGCTGGGCGTGCTCGCCGGGACGTTCCGGCCAGCCGAAGCGCTGATTGAACCCCTGATGGATTTCATCCGCTACATGCCGGCCGTGGCGTTCATCCCGCTGGTGATGCTCTGGGTGGGCATCGGTGAAAGCTCGAAGATGGTGGTGATTTTCATCGGCACGTTCTTCCAGCAGGTCCTGATGGTGGCGGAAAACGTGAGGCGCGTGCCCATGGCGCAAATCGAAGCGGCGCAGACGATGGGCGCCAATTCACGCGAACTCATCCGCCTGGTGATCTGGCCGTCGTCCAAGCCTGCGCTGCTCGACACCGTGCGCGTGACCCTGGGCTGGGCGTGGACTTACCTGGTGGTGGCGGAACTGGTGGCCGCGAATTCCGGCCTCGGCTACGCCATCCTGAAGGCACAGCGCTTCCTCCAGACTGACAAGATCTTCTTCGGCATCCTGCTCATCGGCCTGCTTGGCCTCGTGCAGGATCAGGCGCTGCGCTGGCTTCACCGGAATCGCTTCCCGTGGCTGCACGCATGAAGACCGGAGGTGGCGCGTGGCGCGCAGCATCGAGGTAAGCGCGATTTCCAAGGCCTTCGTCGCCAAACACGGGACGACGCTCGCGCTCGACCGGGTGTCGCTGTCGGTGGAGCCCGGCGAGTTCGTGACGATCGTGGGCGCCTCGGGCTGCGGCAAGTCCACCTTGCTCAGGGTCATTGCGGGCCTCGACGTGGCGGATTCTGGCGAAGTACGCGTGGACGGTGAGCCGGTCATTGGCCCCGGCGTGGACCGCGCGATGGTGTTCCAGGGCTACAGCCTCTATCCGTGGCTGACGGTCATCAACAACATCCTGTTCAGCCGACGGCTCAAGGCAAATCGCGGTGATTTGCTGGGACAGGAACGCAACGCGGAAGCGGCGCGGGCAGAAACCCTGCTCAACCTAATGGGGCTGCAGGCGGTACGCAATGCCTATCCCGACCAACTCTCCGGTGGCATGCGCCAACGGGTCGCGATCGCCCGCGCGCTCATGTCCAAGCCCGCCGTGCTGCTGATGGACGAACCGTTCGGCGCGCTTGACGCACAATCACGCGAAGTCATGCACGAACTCATCCTGCACGTCTGTGCCGTGGAACGACCTACGGTGGTGTTCGTCACCCACGACGTGGAGGAAGCCGTCTACCTCGGCCAGCGCGTGGTGCTGATGGCGCCGAGGCCGGGCCGCCTCGACTCCCTCTACGACACGGGTTTCGGGCCGCTGCGCACGCTCGACCTCAAGGGCGAGCCCGGGTTCATCGCGCTCAAGAAGCAGATCACGGCCCGCATCAGGGCAACCGCGGGCCTTGCGACCGACCACGCCTTGCTCACACGGCTGTCGCAAGTCGACGCGGCAACGGATTGATCCCCCCCCATTCCCTTCAACCGGAGACACCCCCATGCATCCTCGTAATTTCATCGCTCGCCTCGTCTCGGGCGCTTGCGCTGCCTCATTCGCCCTGCTCCTCGCCACGGGCCAGGCGCAAGCCGAGCCCGTGGTCAAACTCGGTACCGCGGCGTGGGTGGGTTATGCCCCCTTCTACGTGGCGACCGACAAGGATTTCTTCAGCAAGCACGGCTTCAAGGTGGAACTGCTGGACTTCCCCGATCCCGCGCTCATGCCGACGGCGCTCGAGAGCGGCGGCATCCAGGGCACGATGTATACCTATGATCAGGTCATCACCTCCGTGGCCAACGGGCGCAACCACCGGGTGGTGATGCCCATCGACTACTCCAACGGCGCGGATGCCATCGTGTCCGATGTCTCGATCAAGACCGTGGCCGATCTCAAGGGCAAGAAGGTCGCCTATCCCTTCGCCACCTGCGACAACTTGCTGGTGGTGTTTGCCCTCAACCAGGCCGGGCTCAAGGAAAGCGACATCGAAGGCGTGGACACCACGCCGGAGAACGTGCCCCCCGCACTGCTGGCCGGGGTTGCCGCCGGCGCCACCTACGAACCCAATGTGTCGAGCGCGCTGAAGCTTGGCGGTGGCAAGAAGTTCAAGGTGCTGTTCACCAGCAAGGAAGCACCGGGGCTCATCACCGACGTCCTGTATTTCAAGGAGGACTACATCAAGGCCAATCCCGCCGTCATCAAGGGCACCATCGACGCCTACGTCGAAGGCCTCGCCTTCATGCAGGAAAAGCCCGAGGAAGCCTTTGCCATCATCGCCAAACACCTGGGCGTGACGCCGGCAGAAGCCAAGGCGCAGTACGCCGGCGTGCACAACATCCCGGTGGCGGAAATGGGCCAGTACTTCGAGCGGCGCGACGATTCTCAGTCGCTGTTCAAGGTGGGTGACATCATCAGCGACATGCTGGTGAAACGCGGGCAGATCAAGACGGCGCCGATGGTTGCCAACACCTTCGATGCCAGCTACGTCGCCGCCCTGACCAAGCAGTAAGCGAGGACTTCAAGCATGGAAATTACCGCAGGCGTGCCCACGCAAGACCTCGCCTCGATGGAAGCCCTCGCCGCGCGCGGCGTCCGCTACCTGCTGCCAAGCTATGTCGACCTCCACGGGGTGTCGAAGAGCAAGATGGTGCCGCTCGATCACCACGATCGCATGATGGCCGGCTCAGAACTGTGCACCGGTGCGGCGCTCGATGGTGTGCCCCAGGAAGTGAGCGAAGAGGAAGTGGCGGCGCATCCCGACGCCGCGAGCTGCAGGGTGCTGCCCTGGGCGCCTTCGGTGGCCTGGTATGCCTCCGACCTCTGGTGCCGCGGCGCGCCGTTCGAGGCCTGCAGCCGCAATATCCTCAAGCGCCAGGTGGCGCGCGCGGCGGCGCTGGGATTGAAGATGAACCTCGGCATTGAAGCGGAATTCTTCGTGCTCAGGGACACCCCGGACGGCGGCTACGTGCCACTGTCGAGCCGCCACCACCTCGATAAGCCCGCCTATGACGTGGCCCGCTTGATGGACAACCTGCCGTGGCTGGACGAACTCGTGTCCGCGATGAACCAGCTTGACTGGGGTGTGTATTCCTTCGACCACGAAGACGGCATCGGGCAGTTCGAAATCGACTTCCGCTATTTCGACTGCCTCACGATGGCGGACAACTTCGTGTTCTTCCGCTGGATGGCGCATGAAATCGCGCGCAGGCACGGCGGCTTCGCGAGCTTCATGCCCAAGCCCTTCGGCGATCGCGCCGGCAGCGGTGCGCACTTCAATGTCTCGCTGGCCGACCTCGACACGGGCGCCAACCTGTTCGCCAGCAGCAACGACGCGCGCGGCTGCGGGCTGACCAAGATGGGCTACCAGTTCATCGCCGGCGTGCTGCGGCATCTGCCGGCGATTTGCGCGGTGGTGGCGCCCACGGTCAACAGCTACAAGCGACTGGTGATGAGGGGCAGCATGTCGGGCTTCACCTGGGCGCCGGTGTTCGGCTGCTACGGCGACAACAACCGTACCAACACCATCCGCATTCCGCTGGGTGGCGGACGCATGGAACTGCGGGCGGCCGACAGCGCCTGCAATCCCTACCTTGGCGCGGCGATGGTGCTGGCGGCGGGGCTTGAAGGCATCGAGCAGGATCTCGATCCGGGCGAGCCGCACCGCGACAATATGTACCTGAAGACGCCGGAAGAACTCGCCGCGCTCGGCATTCGCACCTTGCCGCAGACCCTGGCCGACGCCGTGGCCGGCTTTGTCGCCGATCCCTTGAGCGAAGCCGTGTTCGGGCCCGCCATGTTCAAGACCTGGGCGGACTACAAGATGGACGAGTGGACGGGCTACCTCAACCACGTCGCGGATTGGGAGAAAGCCCGCTACCTGAAGATGTTCTAGAGGCCCGCAAATGTCTGATCCCCAGGTGCTCGAACTGGGCGACGTGGTGCTTGAACGCGGCGGGACGCTCAAGGATGCGCGTCTCGCCTACCAGACCCACGGCAAGCTCAACGCCGCCGGTGACAATTGCGTGGTCTTTCCCACGTACTACACCGGCACGCATGATTCCAACGCGCGGATGATTGGGCCGGGCAGGGCGCTGGACCCTGGCAAGTGGTTCATCGTCGTGCCCAACCTCTTCGGCAACGGCGTGTCGTCGTCGCCGTCCAACGCGGCGCCTGTGCAGCGCGGCGTCGATTTCCCGCACTGTTCGGCGCTGGACAACGTGCGCTGCCAGCATCGGCTGGTGGTCGATCACCTGGGTGTCTCGCACGTGGCGCTGGCGCTCGGCTGGTCCATGGGCGCCATGCAGGCTTACCAGTGGGCCGTGGCGTACCCGGATCTGGTGCACGCGCTGCTCCCGATTTGCGGCGCGGCGCGGTGCGCGCCCCACAACGCGGTGTTCCTGGCAGGACTGCGCGCCACCCTGGCGGCAGATGGCAGCTTCAATGGCGGACGCTACTCCGAGCCGCCAAAAGCGGGGCTCAAGGCCTTCGGGCGCGTCTACGCGGGCTGGGCGTATTCGCAGCGGTTCTACAAGGAAGGACGTTATCGCGATCTGGGCTTCGCTTCGGTGGAAGCCCTCCTCACCTGGTGGGAAAACGATCACCTTGGCTGGGACGCCAACGATCTGCTGGCGAAAATCGCTACCTGGGAAACCGCTGACGTGGCGGCGAGTGCGCCGTTCAACGGTGATCTGGCCGCAGCCCTGGGCGCCATTCGCGCCAAGACCATCGTGATGCCCGGGGATCGGGATCTTTACTTCACCCTGGACGATAACGCCGAGGAGGCCGCGCTCATCCCCGGCGCCGAACTGCGGCCCCTGGTTTCCGTGTACGGCCACTGCGCCGGGGCGCCGGGACGGTTCCCCGCCGAGATGGCCTTCATTGAAAGCGCCATCCGGGACTTGCTGGGAGACTGATCGGCCGAGCCGACCGGGTTTCAGGTGATCCCGCGACGCGTGCAGTTCGACGCGCGGCGAACGACCGCCGCGTGAGCCTCAATTGTCGTCCTGGCCGCGTCCCCGCGCATTCCGTGGCGCTGCTTCCTGGCGTGGGCTCGCACCCACCACCGCACGCGGTGCTTGGTCTGATCTCGGCGTCATCGGTGCTGGCGGCGCGGCAAACATGCGCGGGGCGGGCCGGGGTTCGGCGCGCTCCCTGGGGGGCGCCGCCATGGCCGTCGGAGGACGGAACTGCGGTGCCGCGTAGACGGGGCGAGCCTCCGGTTGCCGCGGCATTGGCATTGGCATCGACGGCGGTGGTGACTGCAGCCGGGGCTCCGGGCGCGGGGCCGGATTGGCCACTGGCGGCGGGCTGAGTCGCACGATCGAACGTGGCGCAGTGACGTTGTCGGGCGCAAAGCCGGTGCCCAAGGCCCCACGCGGCAAAGGTGAGTCGTAAGGCTTGTTGAATGGACGTGGGTCCGCTCGCGACGCGGGCGCCTGGGGACGGGGCACCACGCCATTGGAACGCTCCGCCGCGGGGTAGGTGCGTGGGTCGGGAACCGCCGGAACGCCATTGCGCGCCCTGGTGCCTACGTCCTCGCCCGTGCCTGCGTCGGGCGCAAAGCCGGTGCCCAGGGCCCCACGCGGCAACGGTGAGTCATAGGGCTGGTTCAATGGACGCGTCTCTGGACGCAATGCCGGGGCTTGGGGGTGAGGCCCCAGGCCATTGGAACGCGCAGAGGCCGGGCCTGTTTGAGCGCCGGACGGGATGGGGGCGACGTTGCGTCCCCTCACGTCCACGCCCGGGCCCGCGTCGGGCGGCATGCGGCCGCCGAAGCCTGGTTGTGGGCCCCGATACAGCGACTGGCCGCGCGCATCGGTCGGCGCACCCACCCCCGTGGACGGCACTGCGCGGGGGTCGCGTCCGGGCTTGGCCCGAGGATCTTCGGGCGATCGCGGGCCGTCATAACTGCCGTGGCCACGCCAGTCTGGCGAGGACTGCCGGGGCCCCCCGGATGCCGTTACCGGGCGCACCACGGGCGGCTGCCGAGGCGGTCGATAGCCCGCATCCACCCGTTGCCGCACCACTGGCTTCACCAGAACCGGCGGGGCCGGTTGGTGGTTCGTGTCCTGGCCGCGGCGGTCGTTGAAGCGGTCGAAGTAGTCCGCCTGCCTGCCGTGTACGTTGCCCAACATGTGGCGCTGGCGCAGCTCCGTCGGGCCATCCCAGCCACCGGGGCGGTGCCAGCCGTAGGGATAGTCCGGCGGCGGTCGGTAATCGTCGCCACCGTGGTAGCCGCGCGGGAAGCCAGACTCGTAGCGGGGCCGGTAGTCGTGGTCGTAGGCCACCCACGGCTGGTCATCGTAGTAAAGGTAGCCACGTCCCCAGCGCGGCTGCGGGCAAGGCCAAGGGTCATACCACGGATCCACGTAGGTGGGCCGAGTATCGACAAACGTGTTCACGAGTACGATGCCCGCCGCGAAACCAATGAGCCCGGCCACCACCAGATCGCTCGTGTCCGGCCGGGGTTCAAGGTAGACCTCGGTCACGCCAAGCTGCGCAGGCACCGGCACGTACTGGACCTGGACGGGCGCAGGCGCGGTGTAGACCGCGACCGGATCGTATTGCGGCACGTAGACCACGCGCGGATTGGTCGGGACGATCTCCAGCACCTGCTGGCCATCGACGTTGCGCTGACTGACCTTCTGCTCCGGCGTCGAGCCCAGGTTGCCGGCCTCTACCGCCTGCGCGCGCAGGCGCTGCACGGCAGCCATCAGCGCGCCTTGATCGGCGTTGAAGGCGGCGCCCAGGCGCTTCGTCCAATCGAAGTTCTGGCACATCATGTCCAGCACTTTGGGGAAGGCGAGCAGCGTGCGGGCGCTCGGGCCGAAGCCCGCCTTGAGTGCCGCGGCATCGAGTTCACGTCCTACGAGTCCCTTGTTCTGCAGCCGCCAGTTGCCGGCATCCATCACTTCCTGCGGATTCGACGCGGCGGAAAACATTGCCCCCAGCAGGGAGTCCGGGTAGATCGCGATGGGTGCGAGCAGTTCTTCCAGGGTGGCGGGCGCCATCGCGTCCGGGCCTGCGGGCGGCGCGGATTCGGCAAGCGCCGCAGCGGCTTCGTTGACATCGGGCACGACGGTTTGCGCGTAGGTGGTCCACGGGTTTGCGCCTGAGAGCAGTGCCGCCATGAGTAGCGCCAACGGTCGCATGGGCTGCGGCTTCAAGGGTGTGTTCGATTGCTCTGCCATGGGTTTCCCTCCGACCCACAAGGGGCCTGATCACGTGGGCAAAGGTGGCGCAATCGCGTTGGTTTCCCTGGCACGCTGCTGCCACCACCGGCTCTTGCTGCTAGATTTGGCGCATGAACGCTTTCATCCAGCAGGCCATCGTCCAGATCCACCGCTGGGCCCGGGACGAAGACGCCAGGCACGGCGCGGGTCATTCCAACAGTCGCGCCGCAGCGCGCGCGGCCCACCTGCGAAAATGCGCGCAGGCATTGGGTCAGTGCAAGGACGATGCAGGCGCAGCGCGCGAAGTGCTGTGTCGCTACGCGGTCATCGGCCGCGATGAATCAGCAGCCCGCTTGAACGCACTGGCCGAAGCGCTTACCGCACCTATGCCAGCTGCCAACGATCCTGTCGGTGCGCTGGACCCTATGCTTGGAGATGAGGGGTGAATGGGGGATTAACGTGGTGGGCGTCACTGCCGCGTGCCGCTCCCGACCTTCAGGGAAGCTGGAGCCGCCCGAGGATGTGCTCCGTCGTTGCGTAGATGTCGGCCGTGCCGGCGACGATGTCTTCCACCGACGCCAGCAATTCGGGATCGGCGTCGATCCGTCGATCCAGCGCCTGCTGCAGGCCTTGCCGCAGGAACGCCTTCAACTCGACAGCGCAATTGGCGCGCTGCCTCGCGAGCAGTGAGGGGCTCCCGCCTTGGCGGTATGCCTGGTGCCGGAGGATGGTTTGCCAGAGCTCGTCGATGCCTTTGTGGTGCAGCGCCTGGGCCTTCTGGACCGGACGCGGCCATTCACCTGCGGGTGTCCTGCGGAAGATGTTCGCGAGGTAGCCCACGGTTTTATCGGCGTCGGGACGGTCGGCCTTGTTGACGACGAAGACATCGCCCACTTCGAGGATCCCCGCCTTCATGGCCTGCACGTCGTCGCCGAGGCCAGGCACGGCAACGACGATCGTGGTGTGGGCCAGGCGGGCGATATCCACTTCGTCCTGACCCACGCCCACAGTCTCCACCAGCACCACGTCCTTCCCCATCGCATCCATCACGCGGATGGCGCCACGGGTGGCCGGCGTGATGCCGCCAAAATGACCGCGGCTCGCCAGCGAACGGACGAACACGGCGTCGTCCAGCGCAAAGCGGTTCATGCGAATGCGATCACCGAGGATTGCGCCGCCCGACAGCGGGCTGCTGGGATCGACGGCAAGGACACCGACGGTTTTGCCTGCGCGCCGCGCGCGCTGGATGAGGCAATCGGTGAGCGTGCTCTTGCCGGCGCCCGGCGGTCCGGTGATGCCGATGACAAGCGCCGAACCGGTGTGGGGGAAAAGCCGCTTGAGGGCGTCCCAGGCTTCCGGGCTGCCGTCGTCGATGAGCCGGATCAGGCGCGAGGCCGAACGGAGATCACCTTGCAGCGTGCCGGCGACCAGCGCGTCCGGCGACTCACTGCGCCGCTTCACCAGCCACCAGTTGCCTGATTGCGCCCACCACGTCGGGCATCAGGCTGCCGGATCCGAACACGGCCGCAACGCCCTTGCTGCGCATCGTGGCGGCGTCGTTTTCCGTGATTACCGAACCGCCCAGCACCACGGGGATCTGCAGATCGTTCTGTTTGAGCAGATCGATGAGTTCCGGCATGTAATACAGGTATTCCCAGGAGTGGCTGCTGATGCCGATGACGTCGGCATCTTCCTCGATGGCGGTGCGCACGATGGTCTCGGGCGTGTTGAAGCAACCGGTGTAGATGACTTCCATGCCTTCGTCGCGCAAGGTCCTGGCGAGGCCCACCGCGCCGATCTCATGCTGGTCCATGCCCAGCACGCCCACCAGCACCCGGATGGGGCTCATAGATCACCGACCAGCGGTGACGTGAGGTAACCGTAGGGGTCGTAAGGGCTGCCCCAAGCCTGGCGCAGGATGCCCGAGATCTCGCCCATCGTGGCGCCGGCCTCCGTGCAGGCCAGCACTGCTTCCATCATGTTCTCCTCGGACTGCACGACGTCGTGAAGACGGGCCAGGGTATGGAGCAGCGCCTGCTGGTCCCGGCCGTCGCGCCAGGCTTTGATTTCTTCGATGCGATCGAACAGGGGCGCGATTTTTTCTTCGCTGATGTCGCGGAGCAGGGTGTCTTCATTGGACGGCATCTGGTGGACGTTCATGCCCACCTTCACCACTTCGCCGTCCTGGACCTGGTGGTGGTAGCGGCCCATCGTGCCGTGGAAGAACTGCTTGAAGAAGCCGCTGCTCACCAGCTCCGCCGGATCTCCGCGGGATTCGATGTCGGTGACCATCGCGAGGATCTTGGCCTCGACTTCGTCGGTCAGGGACTCCATGAACCACGACCCGCCGAAGGGATCCTGCACGCTGTTGATGTTGGTTTCCAGATCGATGACCTGCTGGGTGCGCAAGCCAACGAGGTGCGCTTCCTTGCTCGGCGTCCGGTAGCCTTCGTCGAAAGTGGAAATCTCCAGTGCGCTGACCCCGGCGAGGCCGAGCGCGACCGTCTGCACGGCGCCGCGGACGATGTTGTTGGCCGGTTGTTCGGTGGTGAGCGAAAGCCCCGACGTGTGCACGGCGATGTTGACCGCCTGCGACCGTGGATCCTTCGATCCGAATTCTTCTTTCATCATCCGCGCGAAGATGCGGCGCATCGCGCGGATCTTGGCAATCTCTTCGTAGAAATCCATCGAGCAGTTGGTGAGGATGGCGATGCGCGGCGCGAAGCTGTCGATGTCGAGGCCACGGGCCAGCAGGGTGCGGACGATGTGGCGGATTTCCACGAAGCCGAGCGCGGCTTCTTCCACGGCGTTAAGGCCAGCCTCGCTGAAGAAGTAGGTGTCTTCGAGGTAGCCGTGGAAGCGGGGCATCTCCTTGCTGCAGAACTCGATGACGTCGCAGGACATCCGCAGGTGCAGGTCGAAGGGCATCTTGTAGGCGTAGGAGCAGTGCTCCGCGTAGAACGGCCATTCGATGACCGAGCCCCGCAAGGCGCCGGGGGAAATGCCGCGTTCCCTGGCCACGAGGTAGAGGCTGGCCACCACGAACATCGACGGGGCGGAACTCGACACCGACATCTTGTCGAGCGGGATGTCGTCCAGCAGTTCGCGATAGTCGTCGTGGCGGCACAGCGAGACGCCCTGCGTGCCCACGGTGTAGCGGGCCAGTGGGTGGTCGGGATCCATCAGCGACATCGTCGGGCTGTCGCCGATCACGTCGAGGCCGGTCTGGCCGAGGCCCATCAGGTACTTGAACTGCTCGTTGGAGCGTTTGGCGTCACCCTCGCCGGACAACTCGCGCTGGATCCAGCCCTGGCCCGAGTACGCGCGGGTGCCCCGGGTGAACGGGTACTCGCCGGGATTGCCGAAGTTCTTGCTGTAGTCGCCATTGGTGTCGGCAGGCCGGTAGACCGGTGACAGCTTGATACCTGAGCGCGTCGAGTTCTCTTTCATGGTGTTTCTCCTGCGCCGGGCCGATTGAAGGCCCGGCCAGTGTACTGGCAGGTGTTTCGGGGATCGGTCCGGGTTCGCACCCTGGCGAGGCCCAGACGGCCGTCCGATGCGTTACGCATACCGAGGATGGCCAATGTGCCCTCGAATGCCAAGCACCCGGATGACGTGGCGCAAAGGGCCGGAAACGGGTTTGCGATGGCCGGCGAAGCTTTGGGTCACCCGGAGGTGGCCTTTTGTCAGGTTGATGCCGGCGGCGGGAATTCTGGCCTCCGTGCTTGCTTCGCCAGCCTTCAGGCCGGATTGAAGGCGTAACGCGGATCCGCGACCCGGACGACGGCCTCCTCGAGGCCCAGCACCCGCCGCTCTGGAGTTTGGTGCGACGCACGCTTAACGTTGCCCTGACACTTCGCCGAGGTGCGTCCATCGCCGCCGTCATGCAATGCGCGGGGGGAGCCGCGATTCCTTCAACGCACAGGAGCGTCCTATGAACGAAGCCGACTTTCGTCACTGGCTGGATCGCTACGGAGCGGCTTGGGAAGCCCAGGACCCCGATGCCGCCGCTTCGATCTTCACACCCTCGGGCACTTATGCGTGGGGTCCATTCAATGAACCTGTGCGAGGACGCGAGGCGATCCGGGAAGCCTGGGACTATGCGACCCGGGGACAGCAGTCCGATATCCGCTTCGGTTACGAAGTGCTGGCGGTAACCGACGGACGCGGCATTGCGCGCTGGTGGGCCTCGATGAGAGTCAACGCGACCGGTCAGCCGGTCCGCATGGAAGGCATCTTCCTCGTCACGCTCGATAAAGACGGACTCTGCGAGGTGTTCCGCGAATGGTGGAACGAAGAACCACCGGCGACCGGTGCTTCCCAGTACCAGTGAGCGTCGGTGGGACGGATTAGTGAGGGGGTACTCACCTACCAGGAAACATCGTCGGCGACCCGATATAAAGAAGGGCCACCCGGAGGTGGCCCTTTGATTGGATTAGTGGAGGTGGCGGGAATCCATCGCAATGCAGAACAATAGATTAGAAAGCCCTGAGGCGAAAATGCCCCCAGGAATACCCCCGCTCTGAGCTGATAGGGACTGAGCGACTTGCAGTGCGGGCGCAATCCCCGGCTGCAACGTTGGGAACAAGACCACTCTCGCAAGGACGCGAGCATGGAGCCATTGCCGGCAGGCAGGGACGCCAGTGCTGGTGGCGGCGTGCCGCCGTATGCGCGCCATCGCCCCGAGCGCACGCTCCTTTATCAACTCGTTCGGGACTACTACCCGGCGTTCAAGGCGCATCTGGCGGCGCAGGGTGCGGCGTTGCCGGGCAATGTCGAGCAGGAGTTCGAGGACTTCCTCAAGTGCGGGCGTCTCGAGCACGGTTTGATTCCGGGCATCCTGCCCTGCGCCCCTTCGGGGCCAGCCTTCGGCTGTTCAAATGCGTTCCTGACGTATTTATCTGCGCGTGCGCTGCGACAGTTGCCGCGCCGAGCACCTGGTGGCGTTCAGCTGCAAACGCCGGGGCTTCTGTCCGAGCTGCGGCGCCCGACGCATGGCGGAGAGCGCCGCGCTGCTGGTCGACGAGGTGTTTCCCGAACAGCCGGTGAGCCAGTGGGTGTTGAGCGTGCCGTTTCCGTTGCGCTTCCTGTTTGCCAGCCGCCCCGAGATCATGGGCGGTGTGCTCGGTATTGTTTGCCGCTGCATCGCCACGCACCTGATCAAGAAGGCGGGGTTCTGCCGTCGCACGGCCCAGGCCGGCGCGGTCACTGTGATCCGACGACCACACCCCGCTAACCCGAACTCGGGCGCCAAACGGTGTTCCGCCGCTACCTGACTATTCGGATCGTCGGCCCGGCGGCCGATCCGGCGGTTCACACCCGTACTGGCGAGCACCGAATAGGCGCTTTATGCTTCCTGTTCCTGCTTCGAACCCGCTTTCTCATGGTGACAAGCTCAAGGATCTGCGCAAGGTCGCGTAACGCGATTGCCAAGCTGGCATCGAGACTTCACGATTCAACACACTTCAGGATATCGCCGGCAATTGATGGTCATGAGTATAGGCAGTTCCCGAGATATGCCGACCATCCTGAGGCACAGAGCTAACTTGCGGCGCTAACGCGCGGCCTACCTTCAACCGATCGTCGATGTTTGAGTTGCCAAATTCAGCCTTCCGCTCAATCAATACATCTGCGATTCCGCCAACACCTGACCGAGAAAGCCGACTTTATGCCCAGAGTGTCTCGGCGGCCACGGAGCAACATGGCAGATTCGATTCTTGACAAGCTACGCGCGCTCATCAGTTCGGACTTGGCCAAAGCCAAAAATTTCTTTTCAAACCAACTACGGCGGCTCGACGACGACCCTGTCGCAAGGTTTGAGTTCGCCAGGCAGGCGGCAATCCTTGGTTTGCCAGATGCGGTGCATATTGTCGTTGAGGGTTACCAGGAAGGGAAAGGGACAGAGCCTGATCGTGTGAGGGCCTTCGAGTGGATGAGGAAAGCTGCGCTTAATGATGACAGCTTCGCCTTCGAGCTTGCGTGCTGCTTTCGCGACGGCGATGGCACCACGCGGGATACGGGGAAATTCTGGCTTTGGATGACAAAGGCGGCAGAGACCGGCGACACAGAGGCGATGTTCCAGTTGGCGAAGGCGCACCTGAATTCGGATTTGGGTGAACCTTCCATTGAACGCGCCGACGAATGGACCAGCAGGATGGCTGACAAGAAAGAGCCAGGCGCACTGATTCAGTTGGCGCGCAAGTACGATGATGGAAAGGGAGTTGACCGGGACCCTGGGAAGTTCATGAAGTACGCAACCGCCGCGGTCGACGCTGCCCGTCGTCGGTGGGACAAGCGGTTGGCCGTAAATGACTGGACATACGAAGACCTCCCGGAGGCCTTGTCAGTGTTGGCGGATGCTCTGAGTCGAAACAATAGATCTGGCGAGGCAATTTCTCGGAACGCAGAGGCAGCACGGGAAGCGTGGAAGGCTCTTGAAGAGGCAAAGGAGAGGAAAGTCCGGGTCGGTCAACTCCTGCCGGAGATCATGCTGAGGCTCATTCCGCAGCTCAAGGGTCTCAGTGGAGAGATCTTGAAGAAGCATCACGCAAAGTACCTGAAATGGTTGGTCAACATTCAGACTGCTGTCGGGCACGTCTACTTGTCCAAGGATGCGAAGGAAATTCCTACCGACCTGGTCGAAGCAATCTACGATCTTGCGATTGCGTATAACGACGGAATCGGTACTGTCAAAAATTCACGCGCTTATCTGCGATTCTTGCGCGAGGCGGCTGACGCTGGGCATGGCAAAGCGGCGTTCCTGTGTGCGATGGAGCACTTGCGAAAGGGAGAGCTCCTTGAGTTCAACCAGTTTATTTCGTTGGCCGCGAACGCGAACGACATGGATGCCATGATCGCCCAGCAGTTGGTATCGGGCGGTTTGACATGGAAGAGGCTTCAGCCCGCGCTCACGGCCTTGCAGGAGCTACGAAAAACCGTCGTTCAGTTCCGGAATCAGAAGCACATGGTAGACGGTACGCTCGCGAGCGCTGGCATCGCGCACTACACGAACGCCGACGCGTTAGCGAGCATGCTCGGCGGATCTCCGGCAGACGGCAAGAATGGCGTTCGACTCTCAAGCACCGTGTACGTTAATGATCCAACGGAAGGCAAGCGGCTGAGAGACTTTGTTCGAGGGAAGAAAACCAATCCCCTCACTGCGTTGTTTGACGGCATGGGAGAAGCAGGCACGATCTCTTGGTTGGACAAAGAATTCCATGTGTTCATTGCATGCTTCTCGTTGCAATGCGACAGCCTTAACCTCTGGCGGTTTTATGGGACAGATGGCAAGGGATACAGCATTGTGAGTCCGCCGTCGGCCTTCAACGCTGCATCGACGGAAGGTATGATTCGCGGACCGTGGGCAAAACGCGGTAAGACGCCTTCCAAGTTGGCGCTGTACACGGTTCTCTACAAGGACGACGATGTTGAAGATGCACTCGCCGAGCTTGCGAAAGCGCTCAAGCCAGTTCTGAAAATTGCCAAATCGCTGGGTGTCGACTTGGGAAAGCGTGTTCGTAGCGTTGCCATCGCCGTGATTAGCGAACTTCTCTACCTCTACAAAGACACCCAATATTCTGAGGAGAAGGAGGTTCGAGCTGCGGAGGCAAGAACGTTGGGGGATCCCGAACTCAAGGAGTTCAGGCCAGGCAATAAGCAGTATTCAAAGCTCTATCTGGAGACGGGTGCGCTCCTATTTCAAGAACCAGGTTCCGCAATCATCATAGGGCCGAAAGTCGAGGAGCGAGAAGCAGTGAAGATCGACTTGCAGCATCGTCTCGCCCGCCAGAACTGGTCTGGCACCTGCAAAGTCAGCATGTCTGAAAAGAACTATCGGTAGCAGAGTGCAGGTGCAGCAGTAGGCTGCGCCCCTCGCTCGTGAAGCCAAATTCGCCTTGGCCCAGATCCAGTTGCCGGATTTCGTATGCAATCTGCGCACGCCGTCGACCGATGAACTGCGAACAAGAATGCAAAGTCGCGATGCTCGCCAACCACTGGTCGATCACTCGGAAGACATATAGTGCGTGAATGACTCCGGAGAGAGGGCGCTTGCCGTGTTTCCACGGCGAGTAAAGCGTGACGCGATTGTCCATTACCAGTGGGACAATTTCTTCCACGAGTGAAAGTTGAAGGTGCATCGACTCGTGAATGATGGCCTCTGCAATACGTAGATCCGCCGCGGCACCTTCTGACACGGAGAGGAAGATCGAGAACGGAATGGCGGGTTCGCTGAAACTGATGTCGATGCATGGATCCGCTGTCCGCAAGACATGGACGCTTTGCACAAGCGCGCTGACCGTATTCGCGAGAGATGGCACGAGGCAAATGAGCGAAGTTGCTTCGGCGATGGCCTGACCCATTTCGGGCGTGATTTCCGCGTCAGCGAGGAGCTCTATTCCTCGGTCAGAAAAGTGACGCGCGACCGATGTCTCTATGACTTCCAGCCGCAAAGCCAACCCGTCACGCGCCGGGTCCGGGTCGAGGGTCAAGACCCGTTGAGGCCAGTCTGCCCCGAGATATCGGGACGTGGAATATTGCGCCGGGTCGAACGGAAGTCTTGACTGGCGCTCCTGCCTGAGCGTTTGCGCCAGGCCTGGCCACCAAAGGACGCCGGAAGGCTGTTGGATGCTTCTTCGAACGCTGTCGCGAAGCGCGCTCGCGAAACGGTCACGCCGTTGCACGAAAGAACGACATCACGAGGGTAAAGCGCTCGCCATGATGAATCGGCGTTACCGCATGTAGCGAGTTCTGTGAGATCTCGAACAGGACGCCGGAATTGTGGACAGGTCGCAGAATCTGATGCACGTCGGCCGGGCCACCACCGCCGAACAGCATCAGTGCACCCCCGTTCTCGTCCGACCACCCACGATTGAGCTGAATCAGCAAACGGTGGGACTCACGCCCCGGAATGTAGTCGTTGTGAATTCGGATCCGTTGCCCTTTGGTCAGTCTGTGCGCCGTGAAATCGATTCGTTCCCCAAGCCGAACATCGAACAGGTTCGCCACATGTTCACGCAGTGCGTCGAGCGCTTCTGCCGAGAAGACTTCGTGAAGATGTGTTGGCAGGACTTTGCCGCTAACAGTGAACTCGTGCTGCTCGTAGAACTCCGCAATCTGAAGCGACCATGGAGCATCCGTCTCGAGCCACTCCAACAACGCGTTGCCGACATCCGGCTCTAGCGCTCTTGGAATGAGGCTATACCGAAATGGCTTCAGTTGAAGCTGATTGACCGGTAAGGTGAGGATCAACGGGGATTCCTTCGTTTTTCAGGCGCAAGACAACCTTGCTTATGAGCACCTTCTGATCATTGCAATAGACAGACGGGTTGTTGAACTCGGTCGCGGTGCTCCACCGATGTAGTGGCATGCCTCCACCGCACACGCGCAGATGATTGCACGCCTTGCATGTCGCCGCGGTTGGTCGTTGAAGTGCGTGGTACTGCGAGAACTCTGCTGTCTCGAAGACACTTGACAGCCTATGCGTGCGCACTGACCAAACTTCGGAAAACCGGTCAGCGCCATCGAATGAACTCTTCAAGGTATCGTTTTTGCTGATCGTTCCATCGGTCTCAATAATCGCTATACCGTAGTCGGTGTCTCCAAGGCCCTCCTTTACACCTCTTCCGCCCAAGGAGAGTTTGATCACGTCATCAAGAAATCGTACCCGAGGAGGATGGTTGTCCGCTAAGTAGATATCCAGCAACTCGCAGAGCCAATTGCCATATTCCGTAGACTCGAACGAGTCTTTTCCGAATGGCATATTGGAGTGGTTGCCGTCTCGGTACAAGAAATCAACGGATTTAGCCCCCAAGGATTTGAAGTACTCGTAAACGTATGCCGGGCGGGTGCACGGGTCAATTACAGAAAGCAGCCCCGAGTAGAGGAACTCGGATTCAGGATGTTTGCGAAGCAAGTCGATGCCGGCAATCACTCTTGCATGCGTGCTCTCGCCCTGTTTGCCCAGGCGGAATCGATCGTTGATCTCCCGGGGTCCGTCAAGACTGACGGAGATGGATACCCTGTGTTCCGCACAGATGTCCGCAATCTCGCGGGTCAAAAGCATGCCATTGGTTTGCATGCACAAGGAATGCGACAGGGGCAACCTCGCCCGCAATGAGCGAAGCAAGAAATCAAGACGCCTTTTACCGAGCATCAACGGTTCGCCACCGTGAAGCACTGTCGCGAACGGTCTTGCCTGATCCGCGACCAGATGGCCCACGGCGTCTGTCAACGCCGCCAGGGTGTCTTTAGACATGAGCGCAGGCATGTCCTTCCACCCGTCGTCACCCATGTTGTAGACGTAGCAGTAGGTGCAGTTGATGTTGCACCTGCTCGCCACCTTCACCAACAGGGTGTCGATCTGCATCGCCGCCTAGCGGTTGTGGCGATTGTGTGTGCGGTCGTACGAATGCGCAGAGGCTGGCTCGTCGTTGCGTACTTCATCCACAAGTCGTGCAAGCGTGACGCTTGAAAGCGAACTCACATCGACCTCCAGGGACTCTGGCCGTCCCTCCGCAGGATGGAAGGTGTCAAAGGTGTCCTCAGACATGGTCGTACTCCTTAAGTTGGAAAGTGGAGCTATCATAAATTATCCACAATCGAATGCAAAGGAGTAATAATATTTTATATTTCAATATTTTACGATATACACCAGAATCGAATATAAAGCCTGAATCAACATATAATTATTTAAAATCAGTAACTTCGATAGAGTTATTATTTTTATTCGCCAAAATCGCCAACCTAAATAGCCGGGGAACGGGGCTATTGATCCGCCTCAAGGAAACCGATCCAAATTGAGGGTGAGTATTTCCGCCACCCGCCACCCGCCACCCGCCACCCGCCACCCGCCACCCGGCGTCCGCCGGTCCGCCGGTCCGCGCGCCGCCGCCGCGAGGCTTGTTCGACGAGACGGGCTAAGGCGACGAAAACCAAGTCTGAGCCGTGCTGTCAGCAGCGCGGCAACGCTGCTGCCCGTCCGCCCTGAAACGATCTCGATGACCACCCCGCTAACCCGAACTCGGGCGCCAAACGGTGTTCCGCCGCTACCTCACTATTCGGATCGTCGGCCCGGCGGCCGATCCGGCAGTTCACACCCGTAGACGACGGCGGGTGTGATCCTTCCTGGGTCTGGCCGCGGCACGACTGATCGAGGCGCCGAATCTGCGGCCCGATGCAGCGCGGTCGTCCCCGGTTCCGCTTCGAGCAGATGGAGCTGGACCTCTTTCGACTTGTTCCACGGCAGGCGCATGAGTGGATCGTGCCGCGGCCGAAGGGGGTGCGGAGGTTGCGGTCAAGACTCGCTCAGTGCCCTCGCGTCGTCCCGCGATGACCCACCTGAACCCAGCCCGTCTCCAGAAGTCCCGTCGCAGTCACGCACAGTTTCAACTTTCTGCGTCCGCTCGCTTCTT
Source organism: Gammaproteobacteria bacterium (assembly GCA_043744805.1). Taxonomy (GTDB): domain Bacteria; phylum Pseudomonadota; class Gammaproteobacteria. Next base: position 5,120 of record JAYTTZ010000142.1, on the reverse strand, counting down.
GTCGCCGCGCAGCGGCGGTCCGTTGACCCGGGTGCGCGGCGCGTATAAAGTTTTATACCAATGACCTCGATGGAAGACGACAAAGAGATCCGCTGGGTCGGCTCGTCGTACGACGATCTTCTCGCGTTCCCGAAGGCGCCTCGTAAGGAGGCGGGCTTTCAGCTGGGCAGGGTACAAGCCAGTCTAGAGCCTACAGATTGGAAGCCGTTCGAGGAAATCGGCGCGGGCACGCGGGAGATCCGCATCGCGGATGCCAAGGACATCTTCCGAGTGATGTATGTCGCCAAGTTCGAGGAAGCGGTCTACGTCCTGCACTGCTTCCAGAAAAAGACGCAGGCGACCTCGAAGCAGGACAAGGACATCGCCTCGACGCGCTATCGCGCCTTGGTGAATGCAAGAAGGAGCAAGCGATGACGATCGACACCGAAATCCGCCACGTCACCAAGCCTGGCGCCAACCTGTTCCTGGAGCTGGGATTCTCGGCTGCAGAGGCCAAGAAGCTGCAAGCCGCGTCGCGCAAGCAGATCAACGACACACGACTGCTCAAGCAGCAGTTGATGGCCGAACTGGCGAACTGGATCACCGAGCATCAGCTTCGCCAGGCCGATGCGGCGCAGATCCTGATGGTGTCCCGGCCGCGCGTGTCAGACGTCGTCAACCAGAAGACGTCAAAGTTCACGATCGATACGCTGGTCGAGATGCTTAGCCGCGTGGGCAAACCAGTTCGTCTCGCCGTTGGGTTAGGCTGCGCAGTCAAGAAGTCCTAACCCGGCGGGAAGAAAAGGGCACTGCCTGTCCGATCGCCTGGCGGTCCCGACGCTTTGGGTCATACGGCGCATGCATCAACCCTCTCTGCGCCAATCCGGTAACCCATCGCCCGGTACCCGCGCTGGCGCTTCTCCCACATTCTGAGCAATGCCGGGTGGCCTGTGTCGACGAAATCGATGATCCGAACGCCGGTCTTGCATGCTTGCTCCCGGTGCAGGCGGCCGGCGTACTGCTGCAGCGTTCCCTTCCAGGACACCGGCATGGCCAGAACCAGGGTGTCGAGAGGGGGATGATCGAAGCCCTCACCGACAAGCTTGCCAGTCGCCAGCAGGATGCGCGGTGCTTCGGGCGGCAAGGCATCCAGCTGAGCAATGAGCGCGCCGCGCTGTTTCTTCGACATTCGGCCGTGCAAAACGAACAGGACCGACTCAGGCCCATCGAGTGCGGCGCGGATGGCGTCGAGGTGCTTGGTCCGCTCGGTCAGCACCAATATCTTGCGGCCCTGCGCGAAAGCACCCTCGATTTCAGCTGCGATAGCGCCGGTGCGGTCCTGATCATTGGCCAAGTGACGGAACACATCCTGAATCCCGGCTGCGGATGGCAGATCGATCCGTGCGAAGCGTGACCGTGGCACGACCTCCAAATCCTGGGGAGCGCCGGCGGGCGTAGCCGCCGTGTGGCGGATCGGCCCGCATTGCATGAAGACGATTGGCTGTTGGCCATCGCGGCGGATCGGCGTCGCCGTCAGGCCGAGCACATATTTCGCTCTGGTTCTCTTCAGGATGGCGTCGAAGGACACCGCGCCGACGTGGTGACACTCGTCGATGATCACCTGTCCGTAGTCTTCAACCAGCGGGTTCACCTGGCCCTGACGGGACAAGGACTGCATCACGGCGATGTCGATCTTGCCGGTAGGCTTGGCCTTGCCGCCGCCGATGGTGCCGACCACCCCCTTGCCCGCGCCAAGAAAGGTTTGCAGGCGTTCCTGCCACTGCTTGGACAACTCCGTGCGGTGCACGAGCACCAAGGTGTTGATTCCCCGCCGCGCAATCATCGCGGCGGCGGTGACCGTCTTGCCAAATGCTGTCGGAGCGCAGAGCACGCCGGTATCGTGTTGGAGCATCGCCGAGACGGCGGTCTCCTGGTCAATGCGTAGGGTGCCGACGAAGGCCACGTTCAGGCGCACACCGGCGAAACGCTCGTCTTTCAGATCGCAGACGATGCCGTTGTCACGGAGCAATGACAGGGCGGCATCCAGGCACCCACGGGGCAGCGCGATGTGCTTCGGGTAGTTCTCGGCGCAGCCGATGACGCGCGGCTTGTCCCACACCGACATTCGCATGGCCTGGGCTTTGTAGAACTCGGGATTCTGGAAGGTAGCCAGGCGGATCAGGCGGTTGGCCAGTGCCTGCGGGAGCTGCGATTTCTCGAAGTAGATCAGGTTGGCCAGCGTCACGGTCAGTGACTTCGGCATTGGCCCCGCCAGCTTCCCGGTGGGAGTGCTTTCGCGTCTCCAGGGTGTGGCCAAGTCTTCGTCGTCGATGAAAGTGACGTCCAAGGGATCGACACCACCAGTTGCCCGCAGGATAGTCGACTCGATATCGATTGTTGCCAGCGGTTGGATGGAAGCCAAAAACGCCCATTGATCAGGGTGCGGGCGCAGCTCGGCATCGACGAACACACTGTAGCCCATCTCCCTCGGCGCCTTCTGTAGCGGCAAGGCAATCAGGTTGCCGAACCCACCCTTGGGCATCGTGTCTTGATTGGGGAACAGCCGGTCGTAGGAGGTGAGTTGGAGCTGGCGCGTGCGGGTACACGTATGGCTGATGATGGCCGTCCCCAACCGTCGCGCATCACGGGCCGGGACTCGGCCGGCGAAGAATACCCATGCGTGCGCGCCTTTCCCGGAGCGCGAAACTTCCAGCGCCGCTGGTACACCGAGCTCGTCGCAGGACTGCATGAACGCTCGGGCATCGTCCCGCCATTCCGCCTCGTCGAAGTCGACGGCCACGAAGTGGCAGCTGTCGTCCTCCAGCAGCGGATAGACACCGACTGTGTGCTCACCAGCCAGGTGGTTGTAGATCACCGCATCGGACAGCGGGATCAGGAGGCGATTGCTGCAATCGCCGCACTTGATGCGCGGCTTCTCGCAGATCCCGGCGCGCCACTCGTTGGCGCAGGCCGGCGCGTAGCCTGATTTGCCCGAGGTCTTACCCTCCCAGCGGACCGGATAAACATCCGATCGACCACGAAACAGACGTCGGAACAGCGCCACCTTCTCAGCGGCCGACAGCCGGGGGGGCTCTTGTTCTCGGACTAAAAAGGCAGTGGGCTGTGGCTGCCGCCACTCAATGCCGTGGGCTTCGAGCAGCGCGATCAGGCGGGCGTTTTCGGCCTGAAGAGTTGAAGCAACGGATGGGTCAGCCGTCGATGTCATGCTCAACCAGCAATTCATCCATGTCGTCGCCGACGCCATAACCAAAGTTGTGGCTGATACGTCGAACCTCGTCCAGACGCGCCAAGAGGGCCGGTCGCGCCGCGTCGGGCAAGGCCGCAATTGCCTTCAGCGCCTGCTCGAACATCCGCACGAGCGCATCAAAGTAACCCTCGTCCTGCAGGCCGATAGCGTTACTGAAACCGGCTGCGCGCTCGCAATAGAACACCATGATCTCGGCCAAGCCTTCCGGCTGGCTGATTGCCTTCTTGTAGTCCGAAATGGCCTTTTTGGCCTTGGCCACCGAGGTGTCCTGGTTCTTGAACACATCCGGCCAGAGCCAGCGGTCTATCATGACCTTGTATGGCTTCAGCACGTCGCCGCCCAGCGCGAAGCGCGCGTGCAGGAAGGCCTGATTATCCTTGCTGGCCGCGTACAGGTCCTGCACCAGGCCCGTCAGGCCAGCACGGTCGAAGTCGGCCAGTTTGGTTTTGACGTCGCTCCAAGTGGGCGTGGATTTTTTCGTAGCCATTTCAATCATTCCGCGAAGCGGTGCAGGCGGGTTTCCCAGTCCTGCATGGTCATGGGGATCTTGCGCTGTGCCATGTTCTCGGCCACCTCCAGATAGGCGTTGACCAGGCGCAAGAGTTGCGCCATTTCCGGCTCGGTCAGGTAGTTCTTGGCGGCCACCACATCGAATTTCTGGATCTTGCCGCTGGGCGCATCCTTCCTGGTGGCCAGCCCCATATGGTCTTTGCCGGCATCGGCGCGCTGGCGATTCAACATCGACGCCGCTGTACAGCGCATGCGGAAATCCGTCGCAAGACGAATCGCAGCATTATGGCAGCGCACCTACAGAGCCCAATACCAGCTTGGAGTGTGGACCCAATGGCATCCGCAGGGCGAACGCCCTGAACCCTGCGCCACGCGGGGATTCGCGCAAAGAAAAAGGGCCGGGAGACTATCCAGGCCCTTGGTATTGGTGGTGGGGCAGAGACCCGCGCCAAACCTCGCCAACTGAGCGCTTTACAACCGGAGCGTACCGCTGCGGAAAGGTACGAAAACAGCCGCCAACGGGGTAGATCGTAGCAGTTCAAACCCCATGACGCCCTTCGTCATGACCGCCAGGAAGGTTGCCAGTTCGATTCCGTATGTGGCAATCGAACCCGCGTCCGCAAGGAAGGCCGATCGGTCCAGGTCCAGTTCCAAGTGACACCCAGAATCGCACCCGATCCAATCCCGTCGCAGGGTCGGCATGGCATCCTACGACTTCACCTCTGCGGTGAATGCCGCATTCAATCGACGCACCATTTGCGGCGAATAACTTGCGCATGCGGAGAATGCACCGCATAATCTCCGCATGAACAGCGGCGATTACACCTACATCTGGCAAGCCAGCGACTGGCCAACCTGGCGCTTTGACCTGGCTGCCCTGGCCCAGCCACTGGCCGACACCAGCCGTGCTCAGGGTCTGTTGATGGGCCGACTGGCCGATGTCGGCATGGCTCTGCGTGACCAGGCCAGCCTGTCTGTGCTGACCGAGGACGTGATCAAGACGAGCGAGATCGAGGGCGAGCAGCTCAACGTCGAGTCTGTGCGGTCATCCATCGCGCGCCGCCTCGGCGTCGACCTCGGTGCGCTGGCCCCAGTGGATCGCAACGTCGAAGGCGTGGTCGAAATGGTGCTCGACGCCACCGCCAACTGCAGCGCCCTGCTCACCCGAGATCGATTGTTCGGGTGGCACGCCGCCCTGTTTCCCACGGGCTACTCGGGCCTGGCCCCGATCAATGTGGGCAGCTGGCGCAGTGACGCCACCGGTGCGATGCAGGTGGTGTCGGGCCCACTTGAGCGCCAACGCGTGCATTTCGAGGCGCCGCCGGCCGATCGGCTGGAGTCCGAGACCGCCCGCTTTTTGGCG
>JAYTTZ010000141.1:0-7740 GCA_043744805.1 Gammaproteobacteria bacterium | reverse complement strand
GGGGCACCAGCACGTGCTCGTTGACGAGGAGTTCCCGTGACCAGAACTCGCGCCGCCCCAGCAGCTGGGCCACCGGCCGGCCTTCGCGATAGGCGGCAAGGCTTTGCTCGAAGCGCGCGAGCGTTGCCGTCGACACGGGACTGGTGCCTTCCCGGATAAGGCCGGCGCGGGTCAGTCCCAGCACTTCGCCGAGCAGGAGCTCCAGATCCAGTCGCGCGTCGATTCCGCAGGCGGCCTGCGCCGTCGCCAGCACCTGCCGCACCGTGGGCGGCGCTTCAGGCATCCGTACCCAGCTGGGCCATGAGATCCGCCTGGTGCTCCGAAACCAGCGGCTGGATGACGAGATCGAGTTCGCCTTCCAGCACGCCGTCGAGCTTGTAGACGGTGAGGTTGATGCGATGGTCGGTGACGCGGCCCTGCGGATAGTTGTAGGTGCGGATGCGCTCCGAACGGTCACCCGAGCCCACCAGCCGCCGCCGGGTCTGGGCCTGCTCGGAGCTCTGCTTGTCGCGTTCGGCCTGGAGCAGCCGGGACTTGAGCAGGCTGAGCGCGCGGGCGCGGTTCTTGTGCTGTGAGCGTTCGTCCTGGCATTCCACCACCACCCCGGTGGGGATATGGGTGATGCGGATCGCGGAGTCGGTCTTGTTCACGTGCTGGCCGCCGGCGCCGGAGGCGCGGAAGGTGTCCACCCGCAGGTCCGCCGGGTTGAGATCGTAATCAGTGATTTCGTCGGCCTCGGGGAGGATCGCCACCGTGCAGGCCGACGTGTGGATGCGCCCCTGGGACTCGGTCGCCGGTACCCGCTGCACCCGGTGGGCGCCTGATTCGAACTTGAGCAGGGAGTAGGCCCCGTGGCCGATGATGCGGGCGATGATTTCCTTGTAGCCGCCCAGCTCGCTCTCGCTGGTGCTGATGACTTCCACCTGCCAGCCGCGCCGTTCGGCGTACTTGCCGTACATACGGAACAGATCCGCGGCGAACAGCGCCGCCTCGTCGCCACCGGTGCCGGCGCGGACTTCCAGGAAGATGTTGGCGTTGTCGGCCGGATCGCGCGGGAGCAGCAGGAGGTTGATGTGCTGTTCGAGGACTTCCAGCCGTGCGCGGCTGGAAGCAACCTCGTCCGCCGCCATCTCGCGCAGTTCCGGGTCCTCGTCCTCCTGTATCGCCAGCGCCTGGGACAACGCCGATTCCGCCTGCCGGTAATCCTCGAAGACGTCCACCAGGGGATCGATTTCGGCGCGTTCACGCGACAGCGCGCGGAATCGATCCTGCACGTTGATGACTTCAGGGGTGGCCAGCAGGCCGTCAATTTCTTCGCGTCGCTCCACCAGTTGTTCAAGGCGGCGGCGCAGGGAGTCTTTCATGCAGGGTCCTTGGGAGCCTCGGGCGCGTCCAGCCCCAGCAGTTCGCGGGCGGCGAGCACCAGTTCCTGGCGTCCTTCGCTGCTCGCCTCGCGGATGCGGGCAGTGGGCTGGTGGATGAGTCGATTGGTCAGGCCCGAGGCGAGCGCCTGCAGGACCTTGTCCGCGTCTTCGCCGGCGCTGAGTCGTTTGCGCGCCTTTTCGAGGAGTTCGTCGCGGATGGCTTCTGCCTGGCGGCGATAGCTGATGATGGTCTCGTTGCCGTCCAGGGAATGCATCCAGTTGAGGAAGCCCTGGGCGTGGAGGTTGACGATTTCTTCGGCCTGGGCGGCGGCGGCCACGCGCAGTTCCATGTTCTCGGTGATGACGTTGTTGAGGTCGTCCACGGTGTAGAGGTAGACGTCGTCGAGCTTGGCCACGTCGGGCTCGACGTCGCGAGGCACCGCAAGATCGATGATGAACACCGATGCATGCCGGCGTGCCTTCACGGCGGCCTTGATCGCTGCGTGGGTGATGATGGGCTGGCGGCTGGCGGTGGAGGTGACGAGGATATCGGCCTCCGCCAGATGCCGTGTGAGATCGGTGAAAGGCACGGCGGTGGCGCCTACTTCGCGGGCGAGTTCCTCGGCGCGGGAAAAGGTGCGGTTGGCAATGATCATCCTGCCGATGCCCTGCCGGCGCAGGTGGCTTGCCACCAGTTCGATGGTGTCGCCGGCGCCGATGAGGAGCGCCGTCCGCGCACCGAGATCGCCGTGGATCTGGCGGGCCAGGCGCACGGCGGCGTAGGCGACGGACACCGGCGTCTGGCCGATGGCGGTCTCCGTGCGCACTTTCTTGGCCACCGTGAAAGCGTATTGCATGAGCTTGCCCAGCGTCTTGCCCACGGCCTTGCCGCTGACTGAAGCCTGGTAGGCCTGCTTCAACTGGCCAAGGATCTGGGGCTCGCCCAGCACCATCGAGTCGAGCCCGCAGGCCACCCGCAGCGCGTGGCGGACTGCGGCTTCGTCCTGCAGCGCATAGAAATGTCCCTGCACGGTGCTGGGGTCGAGCGACTTGAAGCGGACCAGCCATTCGGCGACCGCGGTCTCGGAAAGCATGTCGCCGGACAGATACAGTTCGGTGCGGTTGCAGGTGGAGAGGATGACGGCTTCCCGCGTGCCATCGGTAGTGAGCGCGCCTTCGAGCGCGGCCGGCAATTGTTCTGCGTCGAGCGCCACCTGCTCGCGCACGTCGATCGGTGCGGTGCGGTGGTTAACGCCAAAAACAAGAATGGCCATGCGCGTGCTAGGGTGACACCTGATATGCGGCAAGTCGGCTGCCGCGCTGCAAAGTGGACGCGGCCAGCATGCCGCCGGGCTGAACAGAAGATCTTGAGTCGTTGATAGTTTAACCATGAATCCCCACGCCGTGATTGCCCGGTTCCGCACCACCCTGCCAAGCCATGTCTGAACGCCGTCGCGGATCTTCCGCCGGTCTTGGGCTCTGCGTCCTGCTGGTGCTGTCAGGATGCTCGCTCGAGGTGGTCAAGACCGGAGGTGTTTCACGCCCGTCGGAGAGCTTCCAACCCGAATCCTCGGCAACTTCCGTCAGCAAGCTGACGCCGACTCCGGTCCCGGACGACGACCCACTGCTCAAGGTGCTCATCGCCGAATTCGCCGGCAAGCGCGACCAGCTGCCGCTGGCCGTCACGCAGTACCTTTCCCTTGCCGAACATTCGACCGATCCCGAAATCGCCGAACGTGCGACCCGCATTGCCGTCTACGCCGACGACGGCGATGCCGCGCTCCGCGCTGCCGAACGCTGGGTGATCCTTGCCCCGGCCAGCCTCGATGCCCGCCAGCTCTGTGCCGCCATCCTCATCCGCAAGGGCATGGCCGAGGAGGCACTGGTCCACCTCAAGTACGTGATGGCGAACGACCGCAGCAGCGACAGCAACCGCTTCCATGCCATCGCCGGTCTGCTGGGCCGCGAGCAGGACCGCCAGACCGCGCTGACCGTGATGGAAGCGCTGGTGGCCCACCGGCCGGACGACAACGAAGCCCAGGTGGCCTATGCGCTGCTCGCGATGCGGGCCGAGGACCTGCCCAAGGCGCGGGCGGCGATGGACCGGCTGGTGACCCGCGTCGACGTCAACCCGAGCCTGGCCCTGGCCTACGTCGCGCTGCTCCAGAAGAAAGGCGCGGCGGCTGACGGCATCGGCTTCCTCGAACGCGCACTCAGGCGCAAACCGCACGATTTCGGCCTCCGGTTGCTGCGGGCGCGCCTGCTGGCGGACGCCAGGCGCTTCGAGGACGCCCGCGGTGAGTTCAATATCTTGCGCAAGGATGCCCCGGACAACGACGACGTCCTGTATGCGCTGGGGCTCCTCAACCTGCAAGCCAACAAGGTGGGCGACGCCGAGAAGAACTTCCTCCAGCTCGCCAAGTCCGCCGACCGCCAGGCCGACGCGGCGTTCTACCTGGCCCAGATCGAAGAATCCCGCGGCAAGACCGAGCTCGCGTTGAAGCGTTATGCCGACGTCACCACCGGACCCAACGTGCTGTCCGCCAAATTGCGTACCGCCGTGCTGCTCGGCAATAGCAAGCGGGTGGATGAAGCCCGCAAGGTGCTGGCCGGGGCCAATCCAGAGTCCACCGAGGAGCGATCCCAGCTCAAGCTCATCGAAGCCGAAATCCTCGCCAGCAATGACCGCATGGACGAGGCGATGGCCGTCTACGACAAGGCCCTGGACGGGGTCTACGACATGCCCCTGCTCTATAACCGGGCGATGCTCGCCGAGCGCATGGGCAAGCTGGACGTGCTGGAGGCCGACCTCAAGACCATCCTCGCCCGCGAGCCGGACAACGCCCAGGCCCTGAACGCGCTGGGCTTCACCCTGGCCGACCGCACGACCCGTTATACGGAAGCCCGCGAGTACGTTGAAAAAGCGCTCCGCGTGGGGCCCGACGACTTCTACGTGCTCGACAGCATGGGCTGGGTGCTGTTCAAGCAGGGGCAGGTGAAGGCATCCATCGCCTATTTCGAAAAAGCCCGCGCCCGCAAGGATGACCCTGAAGTGGCCGCCCATCTCGGCGAAGCCCTGTGGACCCTGGGACGCAAGGACGAGGCACGCGCGGTCTGGCGCAAGGCCCTGGCCCAGCATCCGCAGCAGCCCAAGGTGCTCGAGACGGTCAAGCGTCTCGATCCCTGATGCGCACGTCCCGGCTGCTGGCGCTTTGCCTCATGCTGGGTGGCTGCGCAGTTTTCAAGCCAGCGCCGGCGCCTGCGCCAAAACCGCTCGTCGGTGGCTGGGAAGCGCATCGCGACGCCGTGGCCCACCTCGAGAACTACACCCTCGACGGCCGTGCGGCCATCCAGCGCGGCAGCGAGGGCGGCAGCGAGGGCGGCAGCCTGAAATTCCACTGGACGCAGGTCGGGCACGACACCGATCTCCGCCTCATGGCGCCGTTGGGCCAGGGGAGTTTCCGGATCGAGCGCACCGACAGCAGCGTCGCGCTGACCGGGAAGGACGGCTTGCGCCACGTCGCAGGCAATCTCGAAACCCTCATGCAGCAGCACCTGCAGTGGTCCTTCCCGGTAGAAGGCGCGCGTTACTGGGTGCGCGGGATACCGGATCCGTCCGCCCCCGTCGACAAGCTCAAGCTCGATCCTGCCGGCCTGCTGGCCGAGCTTGCCCAGTCAGGCTGGCGAATCAGCGCGCTTGGCTATGTCCGGGTGGGCGCGGTGGATCTGCCCAATCGACTGCTCCTTGCCGCCGGCGAGGTCAAAATCCGCTTGGTTATCGACAAATGGGAACTCCCCCACCCATGAGCCTTGCCCCCTGGCCTGCGCCGGCCAAGATCAACCTGTTCCTGCACGTGACGGGCCGCCGGCCCGACGGCTACCACCTGCTGCAGACGCAGTTCCAGTTCCTTGAATACGGGGACGAGCTCCAGATCGAGGTACGCGACGACGGGCAGATCACCCGCACCAGCGCGCTCGCCGGGGTGCCGCCCGAGCAGGATCTGGTGGTGCGGGCCGCCCGCGCGCTGAAAGAGTCCAGCGGCAGCCCGTTCGGCGCCGACATCGGCGTGCTGAAGCGCATCCCGATGGGCGGCGGACTGGGCGGGGGGAGCTCCAACGCGGCGACGGTGCTGCGTGCCCTGGACCAGCTCTGGCAGACCAATCTCGGCGTGGAGCGCCTTGCCGGCCTGGGTCTCGTGCTGGGTGCTGACGTCCCGGTATTCGTGCGCGGGGTGGCGGCCTGGGCCGAGGGCGTGGGCGAACACCTGGTGCCGCTCGACGCTGAAGAAACCTGGGCCTTGGTGATCCATCCGGGTTGCGAAGTGCCGACGGGCAAGGTCTTTGGCGATCCCGCGTTGACACGCAATACGCCCCCAATCAAAATCCACGGCCTTTCGTCCTTCCGGACCCACAATGACTGCGAGCCCGTGACGCGACGGCTCTTTCCTGTGGTGGACGAGGCCTTGGCCTGGCTCGACAACTTCGCGCCCGCCAGGATGAGTGGCACCGGCGCCTGCATTTTTGCCAGTTTCGAGACCTACGCGGAGGCCCTCGGAGTTGGCCGACAAGTGCCCCGGGGCTGGCGCTGGTTCGCAGCCCGGCGCGCCAATCGCTCCCCGCTACTCGCCCGCCTGGGCGAAGGCGGGCGAGCACATTGATTTATTGGGGAGTCGCCAAGCGGTAAGGCACCGGGTTTTGATCTCGGCATTCCCAGGTTCGAATCCTGGCTCCCCAGCCAAACGACAGCAGGCGACAGCGGACATGATTCCCAGCCGATCGGCCATGATGCTTTTCTCGGGCAACTCCAATCCGGCGTTGGCCCGCTCGATCGCGACCCACCTGCAGATCCCGCTGGGCAAGGCGAACGTGAGTCGCTTCAGCGATGGCGAAGTGATGGTCGAGATCGCGGAGAACGTCCGCGCCCGCGACTGCTTCGTCATCCAGTCGATCTCCGCGCCCACCAACGACAACCTCATGGAACTGCTGGTGCTGATCGACGCCCTGCACCGCGCGTCGGCTTCCAGCATCACCGCCGTCCTGCCCTACCTGGGATATTCCCGCCAGGACCGCCGTCCGCGCTCCGCCCGCGTGCCGATCACCGCCAAGGTGGTCGCCAACATGATCGCGAGCGTCGGCACCGATCGCGTCCTTACGCTCGATCTCCACGCCGACCAGATCCAGGGCTTCTACGACATCCCCATGGATAACGTGTACGCCTCCCCGGTGCTGCTCGGCGATATCTGGAAAAACGAATACCGCAACCTCATGGTGGTCTCGCCCGACGTGGGTGGCGTGGTGCGCGCGCGCGCCGTGGCCCGCCGGCTCGACAACGCAGATCTCGCCATCATCGACAAGCGCCGTCCCAAGGCGAATGTCGCCGAGATCATGAACATCATCGGTGACGTGTCCGGCCGCTCCTGCGTGTTGGTGGACGACATGGTCGACACCGCCGGCACCCTGTGCCAGGCCGCCAAGGCGCTGAAGGCGCGCGGTGCCCTCTCGGTCACCGCTTACTGCACGCACGCCGTGCTCTCGGGCAATGCGCTCGACAACATCAACAACTCCGAGCTCGACGAGCTCGTGGTGACCGACACCATCCCGCTGACTGACGCGGCGATGGCCAGCAACCGGATCCGCCAGCTTTCGGTGGCCGGCCTGATCGGTGAGAGCATCAATCGAATGAGCTCGGGCCAGTCGCTGAGTTCGATGTTCATTGATTGACATCAAGAAGCCCCCATCCCCTGGTCGCGGGCGATGACGGGCGGTTAGTTCATAACTCCAGGAGAAATTCCATGCAAACTAAATTCGAGGTCACGGCTGAGCCGCGTACCGTGCAGGGCAAGAGCGCGAGCCGCCGCCTGCGCCACGACGGCAAAGTGCCGGGCATCCTTTACGGTGGCGGCGGTGAGCCCGCCCCGATCCAGATCGGGCACAACCACCTGATGCTGCAGTCGGAACACGAGGCGTTCTATTCCTCGATCCTCTTGCTGAAGATTGGTGAAACCCGCCAGGAAGTGATCATCAAGGACATGCAGCGCCACCCCGTGCGCCCGCAAATCCTCCACGTCGACTTCGTGCGCATCAGCGAGAGCGAAATGCTGGTCATGCGCATCCCGGTGCATTTCATCAACCAGGACACCTGCCCGGCGGTGAAATCCGGTGGTGGCACGGTCATCCACTACATCAACGAAGTGGAAATCACGTGCCTGCCGAAGGACCTGCCGGAATACATCAACGTCGATATGCACGCCGTTGGCCTCGGGCAGATCCTGCACCTTGGCGAGCTCAAGCTGCCCGCAGGCGTCCAGGTCTACTCGATTTTCCGGGGTGGCGATCCGATGCGTCCGGTGGTGTTCATCGAGCCGCCGCGCGTCGT
>JAYTTZ010000140.1:0-7756 GCA_043744805.1 Gammaproteobacteria bacterium | reverse complement strand
CAGGGCCGGCAGGTTCAGGGGTACTCGGGCGGCGGCGCAATTTCCTGCTCGAGGTAGGCGCGCTCGGCCAGTTCGTATTCCTCCGCCGCACGCTGCTTGGCGTCGAGTTCGTCGAGCACTGCGCGCGTGATGAGGCCAGTGGCGATTTCGCGCAGGGCAACGACCGTCGGCTTGTCGCCTTCTTCCGGCACCAGGGGCTGCGCGCCGCGGGCGACCTGGCGGGCACGTCGGCTGGCGACGATGACGAGGTCAAAGCGGTTATCAACGTGACTGAGGCAGTCTTCTATGGTGATGCGGGCCATCGGTATTCGCTCGAGCGTTCTGCGGGCCCCGGAGGATAACAGACGGCCCTCGCCGGTGTCATCGCCGGAGTCTCAGGCGCCCGGCCGACTCCGGGCTTCGAAAACAATGGCGCGGAGCGCGGCGAGCGCCCGTTCGAAGTGGTCGTTCAGCACCCGGAAGTCGTACTCCGCCTGGTGTGCGATTTCGTCCGTTGCCGCCCGCATGCGCCGTTCGATGGTGGCCGGGTCGTCCTGCCCGCGCGCTTCCAGTCGCTCCCGGAGGGCGGCTACCGAGGGCGGGAGGATGAAGATGCTGACAGCCCCGGGGAAGAGTTCGCGGATCCGGCGCGCGCCCTGCCAGTCGATTTCGAGCACCGCGTCGTGGCCAGCCGCCAGCATGGCTTCGACGCTGGAACGCGCCGTGCCGTAAAGATTGTCGAAGACCACCGCATGCTCGAGGAATTCACCGGCCGCGACCATGTCGTGGAAGCGGGCGGGGGTGGTGAAGTGATAGTTCACGCCATCCACCTCGCCTGGCCGGGCGGGGCGCGTGGTGTGCGAAATGGACATCGCCAGGCCGGGCACGTCGTGCAGGAGCACCTGCAGGAGCGAGGTCTTGCCGGCGCCGGACGGCGCCGAGACGATGAACAGGCGGCCACTCATTCGAGGTTCTGGATTTGTTCGCGGATCTGCTCGATGAGGACTTTCATTTCCACCGCGGCACTGGAAGTGTCGATGTGGGCTGACTTCGAGCCCAGCGTGTTGGCCTCGCGATTGAGTTCCTGCATGAGGAAATCCAGCCTGCGCCCGATCGGCTGGTCCTGCTGCATGACCCGCCCGACCTCCTGCAGGTGGGTTTCCAGGCGGTCGAGTTCCTCGGCCACGTCGAGGCGCTGGATCAACAGCGCAGCCTCCTGTTCGACGCGCGCCGGATCGAGGGTGCCGGAAAGCTCCGCGAGGCGCGCCATCTGGCGACTACGGAGCGAAGCGAGGATTGCGGGCACCCGGAGGCGCATCGTGGCGGTCAGCGCGGTCATTCCATCGATGCGTTCGAGCACCAGGGCCTTCAGCTTCGCGCCCTCGCGATCGCGATTTTCGAGCAGTTGGGCCAAGGCGTTGTCGAGGCCCGCGAGCAGGCTGGCGGCCTGGGCCTCGAAATCGACGGGGGCGGCTTCGAGGACCTGCGGCCAACGCAGCACTTCCAGCGGATTGATGGGGGCGGCCTGCGGGAGGAGTTCGGCGATGGTGCCGGCGGCCTTGATCACCTGCCGGGCGACCTCGAGGTTGAGCTTGAGCTCGCTGCGTTCACGGGCAATGGCTTCGAAGCGGAGCGTGCAGTCGATCTTGCCGCGATTGCAGCGGGCCGAGATGCGGCTGCGGACTTCGTGGTCGAGGCCGCGGAATTCTTCGGGCAGGCGCAGGCTGGTTTCGAGGAAGCGATGGTTGACGGAGCGCAGCTCCCACACCAGGCGGCCGGTCGCCGTGGAGGCTTCAAGGCGGGCGAATGCGGTCATGCTGCGAGCCATGAAACTCTCCTCGAGGCGCGGAATCGAGGCGGCATCTTAGCGACCACCACGGGCCAGCGCCATGCGACGCGGCTATACTCCCGGCACCCCATCGATCCGGAAATCCCCATGAGCATTCGCCCCAGCGGCCGCGCGCCCGATCAAATGCGCACCGTGCGTTTCACTCGTCGCTTCACCATGCACGCCGAAGGTTCGGTGCTGGTCGAGTTCGGCAACACGCGCGTCCTGTGCACCGCTTCCGTCGACGAGAAGCCACCGGCGTGGATGAAGGGCCGGGGACTCGGCTGGGTCACGGCCGAATACGGCATGCTGCCGCGAGCCACGCACACGCGTTCCCGGCGCGAGGCGGCCGACGGCAAGCAGGGCGGTCGCACCCAGGAAATCCAGCGCCTCATCGGCCGCGCGCTGCGTGCGGTGATCGACCGCGCAGCGCTCGGCGAACGTTCAATCCTCATCGACTGCGACGTCCTGCAGGCCGATGGTGGCACCCGCACGGCGGCCATCACCGGCGGTTACGTGGCGCTGGTCGATGCGGTCCGCCATTTGATGAAGCAGAAAATCATCACCCGCAACCCGATCCACGGCGCGATTGCCTCGGTCTCGGTGGGCATCAGCCAGGGCATGCCGGTGCTCGATCTCGACTACGCCGAAGACTCCACCGCCGAGACCGACATGAACGTGGTGATGAACAACGCCGGGCATTTCGTCGAACTCCAGGGCACCGCCGAAGGCCACGCGTTCCGCCGCGACGAGTTGAACGCCATGCTCGAACTCGCCAGCAAGGGCATCCAGGAACTCTTCGCCGCGCAGGAAGCCTGCCTCGCCGAGGGCTAGTCGCCAGATGCGCACCCTGGTGCTCGCCACCGGCAATCGCGGCAAGCAGCGCGAATTCGCCGAACTCCTCCACGGCACGGGCTGGACGCTGCGTCTGCAGTCGGAGTTCAACGCAGGTGAAGTCGAGGAGACCGGGCTTTCCTTCGTGGAGAACGCCCTGCTCAAGGCCCGGCACGCGGCCGCAGCCTCCGGCCTGCCTGCCGTGGCGGACGACTCGGGCATCGTCTGCGATGCGCTGGGTGGCGCGCCTGGCATCTACTCCGCACGGTTTGCTGGCATTGGTGCCAACGACGAGGCGAACGCGATGAAGCTGCTGGACACCATGGCCGCCGTCCCCGATGCGGCGCGGCGCTGCCGCTACGTGTGCGTGCTCGCCTTCTTGCGCCACGCCCAGGATCCCTGCCCGATGCTTGCCGAAGGCACCTGGGAAGGCTGGCTCGCCCGCACGCCCAGTGGCAGTGGTGGCTTCGGGTACGACCCCATCTTCTGGGTGCCGGAACACGCCTGCAGCGCCGCTGCGCTGGCGCCGGCGCGCAAGCATGCGCTGAGTCATCGCGGCCAGGCGCTGCGTGCGCTGGTGACTCGCCTCGACACGCTCGGGTGAGCGGACTGTCCCCGGCGCGTGTTCCCCTCGCGCTGTACGTGCACCTGCCCTGGTGCGTGCGCAAATGCCCCTACTGCGACTTCAACTCTCACGCGGCCAACGGTGCGTTGCCCGAAGACGCTTACGTCGAAGCCCTGTTGCGCGATCTGGACGACGAACTCACCCGTGGCGAGACCCGGCCGCTGTCCGCGATGTTCATCGGGGGCGGCACGCCGAGCCTTTTTTCCGGCGCAGCCATCGCGCGCCTGATGGACGGCGTGCGCCAACGGTTGCCGTTCGTACCCGAGGCAGAGATCACCCTGGAAGCGAACCCCGGCGCAGTGGACGAAGCCCACTTCGCGCGGTACCGGCAAGCCGGAATTAACCGCCTGTCGATCGGTGTACAAAGCCTGCGCGCTGCGCAACTGAAGGCCCTGGGCCGCAGCCACGATCCGGGCGATGTCGAGCGCGCCGTGGCGACGGCCCGGGCCGCGGGCTTCGAGAACTTCAACCTCGATCTCATGCACGGGCTGCCGGGTGACGGTCCGGGCGACGCGCTTTCAGATCTCCGGGCTGCGCTGGCCTTCGAGCCGACGCATCTCTCGTGGTATCAACTGACCCTCGAGGAAGGCACGCCTTTCGCGCGAAGACCGCCCGAGCTGCCGGCAGAAGACGTCACGGGTGAGGATGTCGAAGCGGGCACCACGCTGCTGGCCGCGGCAGGGTTCACGCGTTACGAGGTGTCGGCGTGGGCGCGGCCGGGGCGAGCGTCGCGCCACAACCTCAACTACTGGACTTTCGGTGACTACCTTGGCCTCGGCGCCGGTGCGCACGGGAAGCTCACCCGTACCCACGGCATCGAACGCACCCTGAAGCGTCGGCACCCGCAGGCCTACATGAAGTCCGCGGCCGACGCGCGGCGGATCGTGCCAACCTCCGACCTCATTACGGAATTCGCCCTCAATGCCCTGCGTCTCGCAGGCGGCTTCAGCCGAAGCGTCTTCACCGAGCGTACAGGCCTGCCCTGGGGCGCGCTGGAGGGCCCGCTGGCTGCGGCAGAAGCGCGGGGCTGGCTGGCTCAGACCAACGATGGCGTGTATCCCACGGACCTCGGCTTCCGCTTTCTGAGCGACGTCCAGCTGTTGTTCCTCGTCGACGAGTCTCCAGCGCGAGCCTAAAAAAAGGCCGCGCAAGCGAACCCGCGCGGCCTTTTTCCTGCCGGCAATCCCGCGAGCTCAGGCCTTGCGGCGAACCTTCAGGCCCAGCGCCCTGATGGCGGTGACGGTGGCGGCGCCGATGTCCACGCAGGCCACCGCGTTGGCTTCCTGCAGGGCCAGGGGTCTCTTTTCCATGCGTGACCCTTGCTGGATTTGAAGCATTACAGGGGGGTGACATCCAGCCTCCGGCTGGCTCAAGTTGGGCACTGCCTCGCCGCTACGCGAGGTGCCACCCGATCAACCTGCCAAGAGGAATGCGCGTCGCGTCATGGCCCTGAACCTCCAAGAATTCCGCTTCCTCGTCGTCGATGACTTGCGCGAGATGCGCATGACTTTGCGATCCATGCTCGAATCGATGCGCGTGGGGCAAGTCCTCGAGGCGAAGAACGCCGATGAAGCGCTGGAAGCCCTGAGGCTGAATCCCGTCGACATCGTGCTCTGCGACTACAACCTCGGCGAAGCACGCGACGGCCAGCAGCTGTTCGAGGAAGCCCGGGGGCGCAACCTGTTGGTACCCCACGCCGCCTGGCTCATGATCACGGCA
Organism: Gammaproteobacteria bacterium; assembly: GCA_043744805.1. Lineage (GTDB taxonomy): Bacteria > Pseudomonadota > Gammaproteobacteria. The sequence goes on along the minus strand of JAYTTZ010000140.1, from coordinate 2,771 downwards.
GAACAATCGATGGCGATGGTCATGGGCGTGGTGGAGAACCATCCCGACGGGTACCTCGTCAAACCCATCAACAAGGCGTCCCTGCAGGTCCGCATCGAGCGCGCCATGGCCCGCAAGATGATCGTCAAGGACGTCGAGGTCGCGATGCGCAACACCGACTACGCCAGGGCCATCGCCAGCGCCGAGGACCTCGCCAAGCGCTTTCCTAACGCCGCCGGCGAACTGACCCGCCTCAAGACCGAAGCCCTGCTGCGCATGGGGGACTTCGAGGCCGCCGCCGAAACCTGCACCAGAGTCCTGGAAGAGCGCGAGCACGCCCCGGGGGACCATGGTCCCAGCTGGGCATTGCTGGCACTCGGCCGGGCGCGTTATGCACTGGGTGACGTCAGCCAGGCACGCCAGGCTTTCCAGAAAGTGATCGAGCAACAGCCGAGCATCGTCGAAGCCTACGACCACCTCGCGCGCATCGAGCGCGAGCAGGACAACGCCCGCACCGCGCAGCGCATCCTGACCAACGCGTTGGGCATTTCGTCCCGGTCGATCCGGCGCCAGCAAACCCTGGGTGACCTGGCGACCGAGAACAAGGATTTTCCCACTGCCGAGCGCGTGTACGACAAAGTGTTGCAGATGACCGAAGACTCGGTGTTCGCGCGCCCGGACGATCAGGTCGGGCTGGTTTCCGCCGTCCGCGCAACCAAAGGGACGGAGGCCGGCTTGAAACTCGTGGGCGACCTTGCCAAGCGCGCTGCACGCAAGAAGAACAACCGCGGCCCGCACTGGCGCCTCAGCACCGTGGAGGCGTCCATGCTGAACGAAGCGGGCAGGACGACGGAAGCGGCTGCCGCTGCATCCCGGGCCCTCGATGGATTCGTCAGTGATCTGGGCGCCACGCCGGCCGGCCCGACCGTGGATCTCGCCCGGGTCTGCTTTGCGGCCGGGCTCGACGGGGACGCCCGGGGCATCATCGACAAGCTGGTGCGCGAGAACCACGACCGCACGGACGTGGTGGAATCCGTGCAGGCCATGTTCAAGGATCTCGGGATGGCCGACGAAGGGGCGGCGCTGATCGAAAGCGCGCAACAGGCTCTCATCAAGATCAACAACGAAGGCGTGATGCTGGCCAAGGCAGGACGCTACAAAGAAGCCATCGCCGCGCTCGCGCAGGTCGCCCAGGATCTGCCCAACAACCTGACGGTCACGCTCAACGTGGTGCAGGCGCTCCTCCTGCAGATCCGGGTTGAAGGCCCCACCAACCCGACGAGCTACCAGGTTCGCGAACACCTGGCGCGCGCCGAAAAGATCGCGCCGAAGTCGGAGAAAGTCATGCAACTCCGGAACAAACTCCAGTCACTGCTGACGCCCGCGCCGCACAAGGCAGCGGTCTGATGGCGATGCCGCTGGACGACGAGGAGGTTTTCACCGACCTCGTGGCGAGCGCGGTGCATGACGTCAAGAACTCCCTCGCGCTGGTGCTCAACTGCGCCGAGCAAGTGGCGGATCTCGACGGCGTACCCCCAGGGGCCCGCGACTCGCTACTGCTCCTGCAGCACGAGGCGCGCCGGGCCAACGCGGATCTGATGGGTCTCCTGGGCTTGTTCAAGATCGAGCGCGGCGCTGCGCTGGTGCATCCGTCGGTGGTGGACTGCGAGGAACTGCTGGCGGAGCTGGTGGCGTACAACACCGATCTCCTCGCCAGTCGCGGCATCACGCTGGCCCAGGGCGAGTGCCTGGCGCAGGAAGGCTATGTCGACCGCGGGCTGGTGGCCGGAGTGCTCAATGCCGTCATCAACAACACCTACCGCCATGCGCGCTCGAAGGTCACCCTGGGCTGCGACGTGCAGGAAGGTTACCTCGTGTTCCGGGTTGCAGATGACGGCGAGGGCTACGGCCCGAAGATGCTCGGCAACGCGCCGCAGGAGCCCACCGAGCACAGCCATCGATCAACCGGTCTTGGTCTTTTCTTTGCCCGCCGTGTGGCGGAACTCCACCAGCACCGCGATCGGATTGGGCAGGTGGTGCTGAGCAACCGCGGCGGCGGCTGCTTCGAGCTCTGGTTGCCCTGACCGGGCCCCGGCTCCGTGGGTGGAAAGTCCTCAGCGCCTGGCGGCGTGGAACTCGCGCAGGTAGGGCGGTTGGTGGCGCCAGCTCGGTCCTGCCATCAGGCCGCCATCCACCACCATCGCATGGCCCGTCACGTAGCTTGAGCGCTCGCTCGCCAGCCATAGCACGGCCTCGGCGATTTCCCCGGGCTGCGCCATGCGGCCAATCGGCTGGTCGTCTGCCCGCTCCACCCTGATCTTCTCCATGCGCCGCATCCAGCGATCGTCGGTCACGCCCGTGTGGATGGGGGTTTCAACATTGCCCGGACACACCGCATTCACGCGGATCCCCTGTTCAATCAGTTCCAGCGACGTCGAACGGGTGAACTGGACCACTGCGGCCTTCGCGGTGTTGTAGAGGTGGGGGCCATAGCCAGCGATCAGGCCGGCGACACTCGCCACGTTGACGATGTTGCCGCTGCCCTGCGGACCCATCACGCGGGCGGCGTGCTTCACGCCGAGGAACACGCTGCGCAGGATGATGGCCGTGGTGTATTCGAATTCTTCCAGCGGGATTTCGCTGATGGGGCCCAGGGTGCCCACGATTGCGGCGTTGTTGACCAGGCAGTCGAGGCGTCCATGCAGGCGGAGCGCCTCGGCCATGGCGTTTTCGAACGCGCTTTCCTCACGGACGTCGAGCGGGAGGAAACTTGCCTGCGCACCGAGGCCGGC
>JAYTTZ010000139.1:0-28720 GCA_043744805.1 Gammaproteobacteria bacterium | reverse complement strand
GCAAGGCGCGTGTCCGCCGAGGAGCGCAGTTTACAAGGGGGTAAATGAGCACCGCAGGCGGATACGCAACGCCGCAGACGGCCGCCGCAGTAGTTTTTCACCTGCCTGCTAGGCCCCTGGCTGCCTGGCGTGCGGGGGAATGCGCGCCAGGGTCCAGTGCGGGACGGCCCATTCAAGCAAGGATGCCACCGATTCGCGCTCCGCGCCGGGCGGCAGCGGCTGGCCCAGGAAGCGCAGCGCGGTTGCCAGGACTTCGGCGGCCGGTCGTGCACTGACCGGGCAGGCCCGGGTCTGCTTGCTGAGCTTGGCGCCATCCGGATCCAGCGCGAGCGGCAAGTGGCAATAGCGTGGCGTCGGCAAGCCCAGGCACTGCTGGAGGTAAATCTGGCGCGGCGTCGAGTCGAGCAGATCCGCGCCGCGCGCCACCTCTGTAATGCCCATCGCCGCATCGTCAACCACCACCGCCAGGTGGTAGGCGGGCCAGTCTTCTACCCGCCATACGATGAAGTCGCCGCAGGTTTCGCGCAGGTTTTCCGTGACTGGGCCCAACAGGGTGTCGGTGAAACCAATGGGGGTGTCCGCTACTTGCAGGCGCAGCGCGCCCGGGGCACCACACGCAAGGTGGCGGCAGGTGCCGGGGTAAGGTCCGGAACCGGTCATCCGGCGCGAACAACGACAGCGATAGACAAGCCGCTTGCTGGACAGGATTTCCAGCGCGGCGAGATGCGCGTCCCGTCGAGCGCCCTGCAAGCAGACTTCGCCGTCCCAGCACAAACCCAGGCGGTCGAGTTCGCGCAGGATTGCAGCGGCCGCGCCAGGAACCTCGCGTGGCGGATCGATGTTCTCGATGCGCAATAGCCACTGGCCCTGGTGGCTGCGCGCCTGCAGGTAGCTGCCGAGGGCCGCGACTACGGAGCCGAAGTGCAGGGTTCCACTTGGCGAGGGCGCGAAGCGCCCACGGTAGGCGGGGACGGTGCCAGCCGTCATGGACTTTCAGCGAGCATCCCGGCGGAAATGCTCGTGGTAGAGCACCATTGCCCCGGCCACGGCCGCCGGCATCGCGAGGCAATTGAGGACGGGGATGAGACTCCACAACGCCACTGCGCCACCGAATCCGAAGGCCATCCTGCGGTGCTGGCGGAGGACTTCCAGGGCGGCGGGAAAGGGGCGCCCAAAATGGCCAAAGGCGCCGTCCAGGAATTCCAGCGCAAGCATCCACGCCCCGCCGGCGAACCACCATGCGACGCTCGTGAGGTTCACCAAGGGCACCAGGAGTCCCAGCAGGAGGACCAGGGTAAGCAATCCGAAATAACGCAGTTTGTGGAGTTCGCAGGCCAGATCCCGCCGCACCGTTGGCCACCAGGGTCCTGCCACCGGGAGGGACGAGCCCGGCGCGAGGTGCCGGGCAACAGCGTTGCTGAGTTTGCCGGTCAAGGGCGCGGCCAGGAGCCCGGAAACCACGACCATGCCGATGGACACCGCGAACAGCATCGCCAGGCCCAGTACCGGCCAAAGCAGCCAGCGCAGGAAATCCCATTGGGTGCTGAGCAACGGGGCCAGGCTGGCATCAATCACGTTGATCCCGAAACTGACGGCCAGAATGAAAACAACGGCCGCCAGCGCGACCGGGCCCATGGCCCAGGGTCGGATGGAGGGTTCGCGCAGCAACAAGAGCCCTCGGCGGAAGGCCCGCACGCCATCGAGGAAGCCCGGGCGAACCTCGGCAGCCGGTTTCACGGCAAGGTGACGGGCGCCGCGGGTGCCCAGCCGACCTTGCGGTGTTCGACGGTGATGGTGGGATAGGTACCCCCGCGCACGTTGAATCGCGCCGACAAGCGGGCGTAGCGGGGTTGGCAGGCGGCAACGATGTCGTCGAGTATCGAATTGGTGACCGCCTCATGGAAGGCGCCCTCGTCACGGAACGACCAGATGTAAAGCTTCAGTGACTTCAGTTCGACGCAGGCGCCATCCGGCACGTAGGCGAGGTCCATCAACGCGAAGTCGGGCTGGCCGGTCTTGGGGCAAAGACAGGTGAACTCGGGGATTTCAATCCGGACGGTATAGTCACGCTGCGGGGCCGGGTTGGGAAAAGTGTCCAGGGTGCGCTGGGGGAAGGTGCTCATGGGGCGAATCTCAGGCTGCTGAAGGAGAGGCATCGTACACGCCGGATCAGCGCGCGTTAAAGCCTGCTCCGCACTGCGGTGATGCTGCGTCGAGAAGTCAATTTATTTCGTGAAAACAAAAGCCTGCGAAATGGCGCCAGACGGCTCTCGAGTTTGTGCGGGCAGCATCCGGTCGGGTATGCTGCCCGCCTATGCGAATCGCCCGAATCAAGCTCGCCGGCTTCAAGTCCTTCGTCGATCCCACCACCCTCCATCTGCCCGGTAACCTCACGGGCGTGGTGGGTCCGAACGGCTGTGGCAAGTCCAACATCATCGACGCCATGCTCTGGGTCATGGGAGAAAGCTCGGCCAAACAGCTGCGCGGCGAGTCCATGGCGGACGTCATTTTCAGCGGGTCCAACACCCGCAAGCCCGTGGGACAGGCGTCCGTCGAGCTCGTTTTCGACAACACGGACGGTACCGTCGGCGGGCCCTACGCGAGCTTCGCCGAAATCGCAATTCGGCGGACCGTGGGACGCGATGGGAACTCTAACTATTTCCTGAATGGCACGCGCTGCCGCCGCAAGGACATCCTGGATGTTTTCCTCGGGACCGGCCTCGGTTCCCATGGCGGCTATTCGGTCATCGGTCAGGGCATGATCTCCCGCGTGATCGAGGCCAAACCGGAGGAGCTTCGGAACTTCCTCGAAGAGGCCGCTGGCATTTCGCGCTACAAGGACCGGCGGCGAGAGACGGAAACACGAATCCGCCACACCAACGAGAACCTTGAACGCGTCACCGACATCCGGCAGGAGCTCGAAAAGCAGATCAACCACCTCCAACGCCAGGCGAAGGCTGCGGAGAAGTACCAGGAAATGAAAGCCGAGGAGCGTCAGTTCGAGGCGGCACACCTCGCGATGCGTTGGCGAGTCATTGAAGTTGAGCGCGAGGCGCAGCACCGACTCATCGGCCAGCGCGAAACCGACTACGAAGGGACGCTTGCCGAGCTTCGACGCATTGAAAACGCGCAAAGCGCACGACGCGAAGAACAGACCGTGGCGCAGAACGCTTTCAATACGGTCCAAAGTGCCTTCTACGCACGCAGCGCCGACATCTCCCGAATTGAACAAGCCCTCCAGCTGAACGAGGAACGCCAGCGTGGGCTGGAGCAGGAGCTTGCCCGCGCACACCTGAGCCAGCAGGAAGCTGCGCAGATGCTCGGTGGAGACCGCGAGCGCCTGGCCCAGATCGACCAGTCGATCGCCACGCTGGCGCCAGGCTTCGAGGGCAGTGCCGGCGAGGAAGAACTGAAGGCTGATGCACTCCGCCGGGCCGAGCAGGCGGCCGAAGGCTGGCAGCAAGCCTGGGATCAGTTCAACCAGGAATTCACCGAAGCCTCGCGTTCCGAGCATGCGACCCAGGCACGCATCGAGCTGCTCGCCCGCAACCAGGGTGAGGCCGCCCGCCGCCTCGAAGGCCTTGGGACGGAGCGTGCGCGACTGGATCCCGACAGCCTGGACGCGCGGATCGCGACCTTCCGCGCCGCGCAGGAAACCAAGACTGTCGAACTCGAAACCCTGCGAACGGCGCAACAGGAAGCCCGCCAGTCGCTCGCGTCCGCGCGCGAAGCGGCCCAGGGCCTGGGTCGCCAGTTGCACGCGCGCCGCGGTGAGTCGCAGGAACTGCGCGGCAAGCTTGCGTCGCTGCGTGCCCTGCAGGAAGCCGCCCTTGGGCGCGATCAACGCAACCTCATGAACTGGCTGGCCACCAACGGGCTGGGTGACGGCAAGGCACTGGCCGAATCGATGACCATCGAAGCGGGTTGGGAACAAGCGGCCGAAGTCGTTCTGGGCGGGAGATTGACGGCGCTTTGCGCGCCAGGCGCCGACCAGGCCCTGCTCGCAACCCCGCTTGAAAGTGCGCCAGCGGCGAGCCTGACGGCCCTCGGCCGGGGCGCGAAGGCGCCAACGACGGCGCGTGCGGACAGGCCCGGACTGCCCCTCCTGTCGGAAATGATTCGCAGCGAGTTCGACGTTTTTGCCTTGGTAGCCGGCGTGTACGTGGCGCCCAACCTGGAAGGCGCGGAGTCCGCGCGCGCGGTGCTGGGTGCCGGCGAGTCCATCGTCACGAAGCAAGGGATCTGGTTGGGACCGAATTGGGTGCAGGTACCTGGGCGGCGCCAGCAGGACGACAGCGTATTGATGCGCGAACGTCGCCTGGAAGAACTCCGGCGTGACGATCACGTGGCGGCCGAATCCATCGCTGGTCTTGAAGTCGAGCTGCGTGAAGCGCAGGAACAGCAGCTGCTGCTGGAAAAGCGCGATAGCGAGCTGTCGGCGCAAACCAACGCGCGAAACGGTGAACTCGCCGATCTGCGCGGACAAGCCCAGCGCTGCGAAGGCGAGTTGGCGCAGACCCGCAATCGACTGCAGGAACTGGCGCGCCAGACGTCGGAACTCACGCAGCGCGAGGAAACCAGCGGGCGCGAACTGTCCGGGCTCCGCGAGGAAGCCGACCGCCTGCAGGCGAGCCTGAAGGATCTTGAATTGCGCCGGGAATCCCTCGGTGTGGCGCGGCGCGAAGTCCAGCTGGGGCTGGAGCAGGCGCGTAACGACTGGAAGCAGGCGCGCGACGCGCGGCATGCGCTGGCGCTGCAGCTTGAAAGCCTGAAGTCGGGACGCGGCTCGGTGGAGCATGCGATCGAGCGCAACCTGCGCCTCAGCGAGGAACTCGCGCACCGCTGCGCCAGCCTGGCCGAAGACGCAGGCAACGCACAGGCGCCGCAGGAGCTCTTGCGGGCGGAGCGCGCTGCGGCGTTAGCCCAGCGCATCAGCGCCGAGCAGGCGCTGAAGGACGCCCGCCAGCAGCTCGACGACATCGACCAGCAGCTGCGTGGCCATGGCGAAATCCGCGCGCGCCTGGAACGCGAAACTGCCGAGCGGCAGCGCGCCCTGGAGACCGCACGGCTGGAGGAACGGGCGCTTCAGGTCCGCGCGGAGGAGCAGGCAGACCGCCTCCGGCACGGCGGCCATGTCCTGGAAGCCGTGCTTGAAACGCTCGACGTCGAGGCGACCGAAGCATTGATTCGCGAGAAACTCACGGGCCTTGCCAACCGGATCTCGCGCCTGGGTCCCATCAACCTCGCCGCCATCGACGAGTTCAACCAGACTTCGGAACGCAAGACCTACCTCGACGCGCAGTTCAACGACCTGACGCAAGCACTGTCGACGCTTGGCGAGGCGATGCGCAAGATCGACAAGGAAACCCGCACCCGTTTCCGCGAAACCTTCGATCAGGTCAATGCCGGTCTGCAGCGGCTGTTCCCGGTCCTGTTCGGGGGTGGCCACGCTTACCTGGAACTTGCCGGCGACGACCTGCTGGAGACCGGTGTCACGGTGATGGCGCGCCCGCCGGGCAAGCGGAACAGCAGCATCCACCTGCTTTCGGGTGGCGAGAAGGCATTGTCCGCGTTGTCCTTTGTTTTCGCACTTTTCGAGCTCAATCCGGCACCGTTCTGCCTCCTGGACGAAGTGGACGCGCCGCTCGACGACGCCAACGTGGTGCGCCTCACGGCGATGCTCCGGCAAATGTCGGCGCGCGTGCAGTTCCTGTTCATCTCGCACAACAAACTCACGATGGAAATCGCCGAACAGTTGATTGGCGTAACGATGCACGAACCCGGTGTGTCGAGGCTCGTGGCGGTGAACATGGATGAAGCCGTCAAACTTGCCGGGACGGCCTGAGGCCCGGGGCCGGATGCGTCAGCACGACCCAGCAGGGACACACTGATGGAGGCGCCCTCCTGGTCACTGCGCATCGCCCTGCTGCTCATCGGGATCCTGGTGCTGGGGGGGGTCTACGTGCTGGCGCAGTGGCGACGGCGGCGCGAGACCAATCGCCGCTATGGTCGCCTGCGCGATGGCAGGTCGGGGCGCCGTGGCGAATTCGAGCGGGAAGACGCTGGGGACGGCGACCAGCCGCCGGCGGAAGATGACTTTGAAATCGTCGTCCTGAAGCCGCGGGAAAAAATGCCGGACCTCCCCGCAGTGACACACGGCGTCGAACGGACACCCAAGCACCGGCCAGTGGCGAAGCTGGATACGCCACCACCCGAGCCCACCATGGTTCCCGAACCCGTTATGCGCCCTACGCCGGAAGCTGACGCAGGGCACACTTCGCCGCCTACGCCAAAATCCCGCCGCCGCCGGCGCACCAACCAGCTGTCGTTAGGCTTTGGCGACGACGACGAACCCGATGGTCCGGCGGCGCCGGCACTACCGCCTCTGCCGCCGCCCGAAGTGCTGGCGCTGTATGTCCGGCCCAGGCACGACGGGACGTTCAGTGGCCCCGAATTGCAGCGCGCCTTCAAGGCGGTCGGACTCGTGTACGGCGAGATGGACATCTACCACCACTTCGGGGCGGGTGACCTGCGCACCGAGAAAGCCCTTTTCAGCCTCGCCAACATGCTCGAGCCCGGCCATTTTGAACTTGCGAACATGGACGTGTTCACCACGCAGGGGGTCGCGCTTTTCATCCAGTTCCCCGCGGCGCTTGATGGCTCCGTGGCCTTCGAGATGTTCCTCAACGTGGCGCAACGGCTTGCCGAAGCATTGCAGGCCGACCTTCGGAGCGAACCGCGCAGACCGCTCGACAGCACTGCCATCGAACGCATGCGCCGCATTGCCGCCCGCTATGCTCCCCACCACTGAAGCCGGGGCCGCCGCCCGGCTCGCCGCCTTGCGGGCAACGATTGCAGGGCACGACCAGCGCTATTACGTGCTGGATGATCCGGACATTTCAGACGCGGCCTACGATGAACTGATGCGTGAACTGCTGGCGCTCGAAGCGGGATTTCCGGCCCTCGAAAGTTCCGATTCACCAAGCCAGCGGGTGGCCGGCAAGCCTTCCGCTGGATTCACGCCACTTCGGCACGGGCGCCCGATGCTGTCCCTGGCGAATGCGTTTTCCGCCGAGGACTTCGCGGATTTCAATCGCCGCATCTGCAAGGATCTCGCGGCCGAGGAGGTGGTTTTCGTCGCGGAAACCAAGCTCGATGGCCTGGCCATCAACCTCACCTACGTCGATGGCCTGCTGGCCAGCGCGGCGACGCGCGGCGACGGTGAAGTGGGCGAAGATGTCACGGCTAATATCCGCACCCTCCGCGCCGTGCCCTTGCGCTTGCAGGGCGCGCCACCCCTGCTTGAAATAAGGGGTGAGGTGTATCTCAGCCGGAGTGGCTTCGAGGCGCTCAACCGATCGCAGCTGGAAGTCGGCGGCAAGCCTTTCGCGAATCCCCGGAACGCGGCCGCTGGCAGCCTGCGACAGCTTGATCCGGCCATCACGCGGTCCCGACCGCTCACGCTTTATTGTTACGGCATCGGTGCCTGCGAGGGTGGCGAACTGCCGCCAAGCCAGTGTGAATTGCTGGCTTGGCTGCAGGCGCTGGGCTGTAGGGTGTCCCCCGAAACCCGGCGTGTTGCAGGCATTGCGGCAGCCCTTGAGTACTACCACCGGATGGAAGCCCGCCGCCCCACGCTCGATTACGACATCGACGGCGTGGTGTTCAAGGTGGATCGCCTCGACTGGCAGGCCCAGCTTGGCCAGGTGGCGCGCGCGCCGCGCTGGGCGGTGGCTTTCAAGTTCAAGCCCGAGGAACGCGAGACGCGGGTGCTGGCAATCGACGTGCAGGTTGGCCGTACCGGGGCGCTTACCCCGGTGGCCAGGCTGGAACCGGTGTTCGTCGGCGGTGTGACCGTGACGAACGCGACCCTGCACAACGCGGATGAAATCGCGAGGAAAGACGTCCGTGTCGGCGATCTGGTGCTGGTGCGGCGTGCCGGCGATGTGATTCCGGAGGTCGTGCGCGTGGTGCTGGAAAAGCGGCCGGAGGGCACCGAAGCCTTCGTCATGCCGGAGGCCGTGCCCGATCAGGCGCTGCAGCAGCGGGTGCAGGCGTTGATCCACTTCGCATCACGTCGCGCGCTGGACATTGAGGGACTCGGCGACAAATTGGCCGAACAACTGGTGGCGAGCGGACTGGTGGGGGACGCGGCGGACTTGTACTGCCTGGACCTGCCCCAGCTGCTTGCGCTAGAGCGACTTGGCGAGAAGTCAGCGAAAAACCTCCTGGCTTCCATCGCGCGAAGCCGGCAGACGACGCTGCCTAGACTCCTGCATGCATTGGGCATCGGCGAAGTGGGCGAGGCCACGGCGCGGCAGTTGACCGCACATTTCGGCGATCTCGAACCGCTGGCGACGGCCTCGGTCGAGGCTTTGCAGGAAGTGCCCGACGTCGGCCCCGTCGTGGCAGGTCGCATCGCGGCTTTTTTCGGGGAAACGGAAAACCGGGACCTCATCGCACGCCTGAGGCAAGGCGGCGTGGTCTGGCCGGCGGTTAAGCGGACATCCGTGGCCGAACTTCCGCTCAAGGGTTGGACGGTCGTCCTCACCGGCAGCCTGGAAGGCTATACCCGGGAAGAAGCTGCAGAATGGCTTGCCGCGCTCGGGGCCAGGCCCGGCAGCAGTGTCTCGAAGAGGACGACCCTGGTGGTCGTCGGCGGCGACGCGGGATCGAAGGCGCGCAAGGCCCAGGAACTCGGTATTCCGACTACTGATGAGGCGGGCCTTGCCCGCCTGTTTGCCGCGCCCGCGGAAGCCCGGAGCTTCCTCGACGGGCTGGTTACACCTCCCCACCCGTGACGACGCGGTTCCGGCCGCTCGTCTTGGCGAGGTACAGATGGCGATCAGCCCGGGCGAGCAGGTCGCTGACGGTCTCTTCTTCCTTCCACTGGCTTACCCCGATGCTCACCGTGACGGTGATGTCGTGACCAGTATGCTTGATCACCGACTGCCTCACGGCATTGCAGACCCGGTCGGCGAGTCGTTTCGCACCGTCCAGCGGCGTGTTGTTGAGGACCACCGAGAACTCCTCGCCGCCATAGCGGAACACGACATCGCTGGTGCGGGTAGCCCGGCAGATATTGCCAGCGGTTTGCGTAAGCACGTGATCCCCGACCAGATGGCCATGCGTGTCATTGATAGATTTGAAGAAGTCGATGTCGATCATCATGAATGACAACGGTGTGCCGTGGCGGGTGGACAGCAGCACCTGGTGCTCGAGGTGCTGGTACATCCCGGTCCGGTTCTGGACCCCGGTGAGCGGATCGATGGTCGCCGACTTGAGCGCGCGTTCGTACATCAGTGCATTGCGCAACGGATAGACGAGCAGGCACAGCATGAGTTCAAACAGCGCGACCTCATCGTCGCTGAAGGCAGTGGCCCGGCTGAACGTCACCCGCCCCAACTGCGTGCCATGCAGATCGAGGTGATAGGTCACGCAATTAGGATGCACCCGACCTTCGCTGTAGGCGTGCCCATCCTTGTCGTTCTGGTAACGAAGGTTGAATCGCCGAACGATTCGTCGGCCCTCGGCGACGAACAACTGGAGGACATCCTGGACCAGCAGGCTGGCTTGCATCGCGTTACTGATGCGCAACCGACTCTGGTCGGAGAGCAGTCGAGCCTCAGGGGAAAACGCTGCAGACTCGCGGCTCGTTGCGGCATCGAAACTACGCTCTGTCGCAAGCGCGAGTTCGGCGTGGTTGGTCATGGGAATATCCTCTGGCGATGGTGAACCGCTATAAGCGATTTGTGTGCCAGCCTGAGAAATCGAGTCGTGCGGGAGGTACGAAGCAAGCATTGACGCGAAATGGCCCGACTTGGCGTCGGTTCATTGGCGCCATGGGCACCGGGACTCGCTCGCGATCGGGTCTCGTCAAGAAATCGTCACGCTACAGGAGCCGACTGCCACCCGGCAGGGATTGCCGCGCGGCAGGTTTTTTCCGCCTACTGGAGATCGAATTGCCGCCCGTGGAGGTCGTTGGCCGCCGCACTCATTAGAAAGGTGAAAAACGGCGCGAGGGTTTCAGGCGGTGGGAGCAATTCAGCGTTTTCCGCAGGGTAGGCCTGCGCCCGCATGCGGGTCCGGCAGCGGCCGGGATTGACCGAATTCACTGTGATGCGCCCCTCGTTGGCTACTTCGTCCGCCAGCACCTGCATCAATCCCTCGACGGCAAACTTGGACGCTGCATAGGCGCCCCAATAGGCGCGGCCCTGCCGGCCAACCGCCGAGGAGACGAACAGCACGCGTGAGCGGCCTGCAGCGTGCAGGAGGGGCAGGCAGCATCGGGTCAGCAGGAAAGGGCTGTGCAGGTTGACCTGGAAGACGCGCGCCCAGACCGTGGGGTCGTAATTGGCGATTGGCGAGAGTTCCCCGAGCATGCCGGCATTCAGCACCAGGCCGTCCAGGTGCCCAAAGCGGTCGCGCAGGAGCTTGGCGATGTCCTCGTAATGCTCGTGGGTCGCGGCCTCCAGGTTACAAGGGACTAGCACGGGTTCGAGGTGGCCTGCGGCCTCGATCTCGTCGGCAAGGCTTTCGAGCGCACGGACTTCGCGGGCCAGGAGGATGGTCTGGGCCCCGGCGGCGGCGCAGTCCCTGGCCATGGCGAGGCCAAGGCCCCGGGAGGCGCCGGTGATGAGGATGTTCCGACCCGACAGCGCGCCGGCAGGGTTGAAACCAGCAGGCAGCAGCAGGCGTTCCGGGGCGGTTGTCATAGTCACCTCAGCCAAAGTCGCCGGCCCGCAGGATAGTATCCCGCTGGTAGTTCCGGTCGTCGGTTTCAGGGTAATCGAGCGTGAAATGGAGGCCCCGGCTTTCCTTTCGCTTCAAGGCGCAACGAATGACGAGTTCTGCCACCTGTACCAGGTTGCGGAGTTCGATGAGGTCGCTGGTCACCCTGAAATTCGCATAGAACTCGCCAATCTCGTTGCGCAGCAGGTGGACGCGTCGCCTGGCGCGTTCCAGTCGCTTGGTGGTGCGTACGATGCCGACGTAGTCCCACATGAAACGCCGCAGTTCGTCCCAGTTGTGGGCGACCACCACTTCCTCGTCGGCATCGGTGACCTGGCTTTCGTCCCAGGCGGGGATGATTGGCAGCGGAGGGCGGTCGTTGATCTGCGCGCGGATGGCCTCGGCGGTCGAACGTGCCGTGACGAGGCATTCCAGCAACGAGTTGCTGGCCATGCGGTTGGCGCCGTGTAATCCCGTGCAGGCCACCTCGCCAATCGCGAAAAGGCCGGGAAGTGAGGTGCGCCCCAGGAGATCCGTCAGCACGCCACCGCAGAAATAGTGGGCTGCGGGCACTACCGGCAAGGGCTCGCTGGTGAGGTCGAAGCCAAAGGTCTTGCAGTGCTGAGAGATGGTCGGGAAGTGGTTAAGGATGAAGTCCGCAGGTTTGTGGGAAATGTCGAGGTACACGCAATCAGCACCAAGGCGCTTCATCTCGTGGTCGATGGCCCTCGCGACGATGTCACGGGGGGCCAGTTCGCCACGCGAATCGAAGCGCTCCATGAAGGGTTCGCCATTTGGCAGCAGGAGGCGCGCACCTTCGCCCCGCAGGGCTTCCGTCACCAGGAAGGACTTGGCCTTGGGGTGGTAAAGGCATGTGGGGTGGAACTGCACGAATTCCATGTTGGCGACCGCGCAACCCGCGCGCCAGGCCATGGCAACACCGTCGCCGGTCGCGATGTCGGGGTTGCTCGTATACAAATAAACCTTGCCGGCCCCGCCGGTGGCAAGCACGCACCAGTGCGCCCGCAGGGTGACCACTGTATTGGTGTGGCGGTCGAGGACATAGGCACCCACGCAGCGGTCAGGGGTGGTGCCGAGCTTGCCCATGGTGATGAGGTCGATGGCGATATGCCAGTCGAGCAACTGGATGTTGGGATGCGCCTTCACCCGTTCGAGCAGGGTGGTTTCGATCGCAAGGCCAGTGGCGTCGTCCGCATGGACCACCCGGCGCCGACTGTGGCCGCCTTCCTGGGTCAGGTGGACGACCTCGACCCCATGTTCGTCCTTTACCGTGGTGAACGGGACACCGACCGATTGCAGCCAGTTAATGGCGGCCTGGCCGTGGCGAACGATGTGTTCGACGGCGGTTCGTTGGCACAAGCCTGCGCCGGCCTTGAGGGTGTCTTCGATGTGGGATTCGACACTGTCGCCCGGATCCATCACGGCAGACACGCCGCCCTGGGCGTAGCGCGTGTTGGATTCGCTCAATTCGGCCTTGGCGAGGACGCAGATTCGGAGTTCGTCCGCGAGATCGAGGGCCAGCGCGAGGCCGGCCGCGCCGCTGCCGATGACGAGCAGGTCGTAGTCTTGCTGGTGTGTCATGGGCGGGGCGCTTGTATACTTGAAATCCGGCTCAATTTTGTCCTGTCTTCCGAACCAAATGCATTGAACATGGTCCATTCGCCAGACACGTCGCAGGTATGCCGCTTAATCATATCAGGGAGGATTCCCTGATGGGGGAGACGCGGACTGACGAAGAACTCATTGCCCGGGTTCAACGTGGGGACAAGAGCGCATTCGATCTGCTGGTACTCCGTTACCAGCACCGCATCGTCAAACTTGTCTCACGCTACGTCAGGAATTCCGCCGATGCGTCGGATGTCGCGCAGGAGGCTTTCATCAAGGCTTACCGCGCCTTGGGCAATTTCCGTGGCGAGAGTGCTTTTTATACGTGGTTGTATCGCATTGCGATCAACACGGCCAAGAACCACCTGGCCGCACTCGGCCGACGCCCGCGCGAGGTTAACCTCGTCGACTCGGACGGCGAAGCAATAGCGATAGAAGATTTGCAGGCAGATTATGCAACACCGGAAAAGATCCTCCTGGTCGAGGAAATCAAGTCGACCATCTTGCGCACGATGGCCGCGTTGCCGGAAGACCTGCGTACGGCGATCAGCCTTCGCGAAATCGACGGCCTGAGCTATGAAGAAATCGCACAGGCCATGGATTGCCCTATTGGTACCGTGCGGTCCCGAATCTTCCGGGCGCGCGAAGCGCTGGATGCGCAATTGAAGCCCCTCATCGAAAATTAGGAGCATCCCCATGGATTCAACTCGAGAATCGCTTTCGGCGCTGGTGGACGGTGAACTGGGCTCGCCGGGGGCCGCAATTGACGGAATGCTGTCCGGCGACCCGGATGCGCGGGCGCAATGGTCGCGTTACCACCTGATTGGGGAGATCCTGCGAGGTGGTGACGCCAAAGCCAGCATCAGCGGCCTGGATGAGCGGATCCGGATGGCCCTTGTCCACGAGCCGCACTTACTGGTGCCCCGGGTTCCCTTCCACGGCCCGCACCGCGCGCCGAGGTTGGCGCCCGCACTGGCAGCGAGTATCGCCGCACTCGGGATCTTCGGCGTGCTGCTGGTGTCGAATGCGCCAGAACGCGAGGCGCTTCAAGAGTTCGCCCACATCGACAATGCCGGTAGCGCTGTCGCCGACTGGCGCCAACAGCCGGTCCAGGCCACGACGGCCGACACAGCCGAGCTGCGGCGCAGGCTTAACAGCTACATCGTCAACTTCAACGAACAACGCGACAACCTGGCCGTGCCCAATGTGCACCCCTACGTTCGGATTGTCGGCTTCGAGAAAGAGCCACTGCGTTGACGGGTTTCCGGGGACGCCTGTTCGTCCTGCTCGCGTTTTGCGGTGTGGTTGGCGTCGTCGCTGCGGCAGAAACGGCGGAGTCGATGATCCGCCGGATGATGACCGCCTCCCGGACGCTTGATTATGAAGGTGTCTTTGTCTACCAGCGAGGCGGCGAACTCGACACCATGCGGGTCATCCATCGCGGCAGCGGCCAGGCCGAGATGGAACGGTTGATCTCGTTAACCGGTCCCGCACGCGAAGTCATCCGGGACGGCCAGAAGGTCACCTGCAAGTTCGCCGACAAACGTGCTGTCATGGTGGAGGCCCGGCAGCCCCGCAGTTACCGGACCTTTGGCATTACGGGGCCAGTGGAGTCGATGGGCGCAACCTACCGCATCGTCCTCGAAGGGCCGGACCGCGTCGCCGGCCGCAATACCCTCAGCCTGCGCGTGACGCCCCGCACCCCTGACCGTTATGCCTATCGCCTGTGGATGGACGAGCAAAGCGGCCTGCTGCTCAAGTCGGTCATCCTCGATGAACATGACCACCCTCTTGAGCAGGAGCAGTTTGCCGAGATCTCCATTGGCCTGCCTCTGCCCGACGAACGCTTTGAGTCGGAGTTGGCCGGTACCGATTTCCAGTGGTATGCCCACGACGCCAGTCAAGGGGCTGCGGACGCGGTGCAGGACGACGTGACCCCGTGGCAGGTGAACTGGCTTCCCCAGGGGTTCCAGATGCGCAATGACAAGACCCAGCACCTCTCCACCAGCAAGCAGCCCGTCAGGCATTTCGTGTATTCTGACGGCCTCGCGACGGTCTCCGTCTTCATCGAAAAACTGCTCGACGAAGCGTCTCCACTTCGTGGGTACACGTTGGTGGGGGTCGTCAATGCGTACAGTTTGGTGGCCCATAGTCATCAGGTCACCGTAGTGGGCGAAATCCCCCAGGTCACAGTGCGGCGAATTGCAGGTTCGGTTGCGCCGCGCGCTACCGAGTAAAATCACTTGATGCTTAAGAGTCTGCGAGTGGGTCTCCCACGAATCCTGGTGGGCGCCGTGGCCGCCCTTTGTGCGCTTGTCGGGTCTGGCGCGGCCAGCGCGCTCAACCTGGGGGCGCTGCCTGACTTCACCGAGATGGTGAGCCAGTACAGTCCCGCCGTGGTCAATATCTCGAGCAATGGACGCGTGGTCGATGAGGCAGATGCCCCCGAGGGCGAGGTCCCCGGCAAACTGCCTGAAATGCCGAACGCGCCGCCACTCAACGAACTCTTCAAGAAATTCTTCGGTGACCAGATGCCCCCGGGCGAGGACGAGCGTCCGGAAGGTCCGGCTTCGCTGGGTTCCGGGTTCATCATCTCCAAGGATGGCTATGTGATCTCAAACTCGCACGTCGTCAAAGGTGCGACCGAAATCATGGTCCGCCTTTCCGATCGCCGCGAATTGAAGGCGGAACTCGTTGGCAGTGACCCGCGCAGCGATATCGCTGTCCTCAAGGTGAAAGCCGACGGCAACCTGCCCACGGTCAAGCTTGGCAAGTCCGAGGCGTTGAAGGTTGGGGAATGGGTGCTGGCGATTGGCTCCCCATTTGGCTTCGATCATTCCGTGACCGCCGGCATTGTGAGCGCCAAGGGTCGCAGTCTGCCCAATGAGAACTACGTGCCGTTCATCCAGACCGACGTCGCGATCAACCCTGGCAATTCAGGTGGCCCACTGTTCAACCTGGCGGGCGAGGTCGTGGGCGTCAATTCGCAGATTTACAGCCGGACCGGCGGCTTCATGGGACTTTCGTTCGCCATCCCCATCGACGTGGTGATGAACGTCTACCAGCAGATCCGCGAACACGGCGCCGTCAGCCGCGGCTGGCTGGGCGTGTTGATCCAGGACGTGACGGGCGAACTGGCTGAGTCCTTCAAGATGCCGACTCCCCACGGTGCACTGGTTTCCAAGGTCCTGCCCGAAAGCCCGGCGGGCAAAGCGGGTATCAAGGCTGGAGACGTCATCACTAGCTTTAACGGCGCAGAGATCTCCTTGTCTTCAGACCTCCCACCCATGGTCGGCACCACGTCGGTCGGGCAGAGCATCCCCGTCGAAATCCTGCGCGACGGGAGCGCCAGGCGACTGACGGTGGTCATCGGCAAGTTGCCGGAGTCCGAGCAACTGGCAGGGCACAAGGACGCCCCGGCTAACGCCGAGAAGGGGGTCCTGGATTCTCGAATCAAGGCCCACGTGCGTGATCTGAAACCCGATGAGTTGCCAGAACTCAAGCTCAAGTCTGCTGGCGTGCTCGTGGAGAAGCTCAAACCGGGCCCGGCCCTCCAGGCAGGCGTGCAAGTGGGCGACGTCATCGTCCAAATCAACTTCCGGGACATCAAGACGGTGGCGGAACTGCAAGCCATGCTCAAGGAGATTCCTCCGGGGACCAAAGTGCCGTTGCTGGTCCAGCGCGAAGGCAACCCGATGTTTCTCGCGCTGGAGATCCCTAAAACTTGACCACTGCAAGGCAACTCACGATCGTCACCCGACAGGGGTGCGACCTGTGCAGTGAGCTCATGGTGCTGTTGCAGCCGCTGGTGGACGCAGGCCGGGCCTCGATCGAGGAGCGGGACGTCGACGCTGATGCTGCGCTCCATGCACTTTATTCTTTCCGGGTGCCGGTGGTCCTGGAAGGTGGACATGAACTCCTGTGGGGGCGCATCGAGCCCGCGGAAATCACGGCAGCCTTCGGCGCCACTGCCGGCGCCAACCTAAACCCAAACCCTTCAGGCTGATCGGCCCGACTGCGCCGCTGCCAGGCTTTCGCATGAAAAACATCCGCAATTTTTCCATCATTGCCCACATCGATCACGGCAAGTCCACGCTGGCAGATCGCTTCATCCAGACCTGCGGTGGCTTGTCGGATCGCGAAATGGAGCATCAGGTCCTGGACTCGATGGACCTGGAGCGTGAACGTGGAATAACCATCAAGGCCCAGAGCGTGAGCCTCGATTTCAAGTCGAAGGACGGGCAGACCTATCACCTGAACTTCATCGACACACCCGGCCACGTTGACTTCAGTTACGAAGTGTCGCGCTCACTGGCGGCGTGCGAGGGCGCGCTACTGGTGGTGGACGCCGCGCAGGGCGTGGAAGCCCAATCCGTGGCGAACTGCCACAAGGCGATTGACCAGGGCCTGGAAGTGCTTCCGGTCCTGAACAAGATCGACCTGCCGTCGGCTAATCCGGATCGCGTCGCGGTGGAAATCGAGAACATTATTGGCATCGATGCTACTGACGCCCTGCACATCAGTGCCAAGACCGGGCTCGGCATCACCGATTTGCTGGAACAACTGGTCCAGCGGATTCCCGCCCCTGCCGGGTCACCAGAGGCGCCCCTCAAGGCCCTCATCATCGATTCCTGGTTCGACAACTACCTTGGCGTGGTGTCCTTGGTACGCATCTTCGAGGGCGAACTCGTCGCTGGTGCGAAGATCCGGATCATGTCGTCCGGGCGCGACGCGACCGCCGACCAGGTGGGGATTTTCACGCCCAAGCGGGTTCGTAAGGACAAGCTCTCCACCGGGGAGGTTGGTTTCCTGGTCGCCGGCATCAAGGAAATCGATGGTGCGCCCGTCGGTGACACCATTACCACCGCGCACAACGGTGCGACGGGTGCGCTGCCTGGTTTCCAGAAATCAAAGCCGAATGTCTTCGCGGGGATGTACCCGATTGATTCTTCCCAGTACGAAGCCTTCAGGGACGCACTGGGAAAGCTCCGTCTGAACGATGCTGCGCTCCAGTACGAGCCCGAAACGTCCGAAGCGCTCGGATTTGGCTTCCGCTGCGGCTTTCTGGGCATGCTCCACATGGAAATCATCCAGGAGCGGCTAGAGCGCGAATACGACATGGAGCTCATCACCACGGCGCCAACCGTGGTCTACCAGGTGCTGCTCCGCAATGGCGATGTCATCAACATCGACAACCCTTCGCGGCTGCCCGGGCCAACTGAAATCGCCGAGATCCGCGAACCCGTGATCCAGGCGGACATCCTCACTCCGCAAGAGTACCTCGGTGCGGTCATGACCCTGGCCATCGAGAAGCGTGGCGTCCAAATGAAGCTCAACTTCGCCGGCGGACAGGCTGCAGTGAGCTACGCCATTCCCATGAGCGAAATGGTGCTCGATTTCTTCGACCGCCTGAAATCCCTGTCCCGCGGCTATGCTTCGATGGACTACAGCTTCCTGCGTTACGAGCCGACGGACATGGTGAAGGTGGACGTGCTGATCAACGGGGACAAGGTCGATGCGTTGTCCATCATTGTCCATCGCACGGAAGCCGAGCGCCGCGGCCGCGATCTGGTGGGCAAGATGCGCGAAATCATCCCGCGCCAGATGTTCGAAGTGGCGATCCAGGCCGCCATTGGTGCCAAGGTCATCGCCCGTGAGTCCGTCAAGGCTATGCGCAAGAACGTTATTGCCAAGTGCTACGGTGGCGACATCTCGCGCAAGCGCAAACTCCTCGAGAAGCAGAAGGAAGGCAAGAAGCGCATGAAACAGGTAGGTTCGGTGGAAATTCCGCAAGAAGCGTTCATGGCGGTGCTCAGCGTGAGGAAGCAGAAGTGATCTTCGATTTCGCAACCATCCTCGTCCTGTTGTGCGCGGTGTCCGGCCTCATCTGGCTGCTTGATAGCCTGCTGCTCAGCAAGGGGCGATCGCCCGACCGCCCGCCGCCGATGCTGGTCGAGTACGCGCAGTCCTTCTTCCCCGTGTTCTTCGTGGTCCTGCTGCTGCGTTCCTTCCTGGCGGAGCCGTTCAGGATTCCCTCAGGCTCGATGGTGCCCACCCTGCTGGTGGGCGATTTCATCCTGGTCAACAAATTCACGTACGGGATCCGCCTGCCGGCAATCAACCTCAAGGTGATCGAGATCGGCTCGCCCACGCGCGGCGACATCGTGGTGTTCCGCTATCCCAACGATCCGTCGACGCCCTACATCAAGCGCATCATTGGCATTCCGGGCGACAAAGTGCTCTACAAGAACCATCAACTGTTCCTGAACGACGCACCGATCAAGACCGAAGACGGAGGCGCCTACATCGGCGTGAAATCGGCGACCCAGCACACCGGCGCAAACCGGCTCGTGGAACAACTTCCCGGGAAAGCCCACGACATCATCAACTCGCCGGAAACCCGTGGGTATGACTGGGAGGGCACGGTGCCGGCAGGCCAGTACTTCGTCATGGGTGACAATCGTGACAACAGTCGCGACTCCCGTTTCTGGGGTTTCGTGCCGGATGAGAATTTGATCGGCAAAGCTTTTATGATTTGGATGAACTGGGATCGCGGCCCCGATTTGGGCCGCATCGGCACTTTCCTTCGTTGAACCACCGGGAGGAGACAAGATGACCATTAGCAAGAAGCGCCAGGCTGGCGTAACGCTGAGCGGATTGTTGTTCTGGAGCGCCATGATTGGCGGCTCCGCGCTGGTCGGCATGAAGTTCTTCCCCCTTTACAAGGAAAAGTGGAACGTCGACGCAGCAATGACCACCGTTGCGAGCCAGGCCAGCGCCGAATGGAACAAGACCGATATTGCGAGGGCAATCAGCAAGCAGTTCGAAATCACGGATGTTGATCGCTGGAGCGACGCGGAGTTCGCGAGCCTGCTCAAGGTGGGTCGCCTGGGCGACAGCAAGGGACGTGCGATGCTCGTCGAGTACGAGATCCGCGGGCCGTTCTTCGGCGAGTTCGACCTGGTGATGAAGTACCGCCACGTCGAGAACCTCCCCGGAAACGTTGCCGAATAGGGCGCATCGACGACTGCCATTGAAAACCCTTCGTTATGCCTTCCGCGATCCTGCACTGCTGGACGCGGCCTTGACCCATCGTAGTGCAGCGCCCAACAACAACGAACGACTCGAATTCCTGGGTGACGCCCTCCTGGGCTTCATCATTGCCGACGAACTCTGCGACCGACATGGGTCGGCGGCCGAAGGCCCGTTGACCCGCTTGCGAGCCTCGCTGGTCAATCGCGATACGCTCGCTGAAATTGCTCGCGAACTCGATCTTGGGACCTACCTCAGGCTTGGAGAGGGCGAGCGGAAAAGCGGCGGCTGGCGCCGGTCGTCGATCCTTGCCAACACACTCGAAGCCATCGTCGCGGCGATTTACCTTGACGGTGGCATCGACGCTTGCCGGGCCCAGGTCCTTGAATGGTTCGAAGTCCGTTTGGCGGCGACGAGCCCCGCAACGGCCTCGAAGGATCCCAAGACCGAGCTGCAGGAATTCCTGCAAGGTCGACAGTGGAACCTGCCGGTTTACCGGACTCTGGAAGAAGAAGGCCCCCAGCACCAGCGTGTTTTCACGATCGAATGTGTCGTTCACGGCCTCTTACCCATCTTGGTGAGTGCCGACAGCCGCCGGCGCGGCGAGCAGGCCGCCGCACGTATTGCCCTGCAACAACTCATAGGTAAAACCCCATGACGACGCCCGTAGATGCTGCTGCCGAAGAATCCCGTTGTGGCAGGGTGGCCATCATCGGTCGACCCAATGTGGGCAAATCAACCCTCATCAACCGGGTCGTTGGGCAGAAGATAGCCATCACCTCCCGACGCCCGCAAACCACCCGCCAGCGGGTGCTCGGCATGACCAATGTCGGTACGACCCAGTTGGTGTTTTCCGACACTCCGGGCTGGCAGCCGAGACCCCGCACGGCGATGGACAAGCTCATGAACCGCCAGATTGATCTGGCGTTGATCGACATGGATGCCGTCCTGATGGTAGTCGACGCGCGGGCATGGCGTGAGGATGACGATCCCGTGGCCGAGTGGCTGCTCGCCGCCAAATGCCCGCGGTTCCTGGCCTTGAACAAAATCGACCGGCTCTCGAGTCCTGGCGAGCTGTTGCCCCTGATGGAAAAGCTCGCAGGGCGACTCCCGGAAGTGGAATTCGTGCCGATCAGCGCGCTCAAGGGGCGCGGTCTTCCGGATTTGCTCCGAAGCCTCGCCCGCGTCATGCCTGCAGGGGAGCACCTGTATCCCGATGATCAAGTCACCGATCAATCCGAACGGGCACTAGCTGCTGAACTCCTGCGTGAGCAACTCATGCGCCAGCTTGGCGAGGAGCTGCCCTATGCAGCCCACGTCGCGATCACCACGTTCGAGGATCGGCCCACCGTGACCTACATCGAGGCGGAAATCTGGGTCGAGAAGGCAGGCCAGAAGGCGATCGTCATCGGGCGCCAGGGTGCCCGGCTGAAGGAACTCGGCATCGCCGCCCGCACAGCCCTGGAACAAATGCTGGGGCGCCCGGTATTCCTGCAGACCCATGTCCGGCAGCGGGACTCCTGGACCCAGGACCCGTTTGCGCTGGCGCAAATCGAACTCGGCGGCGGTTGAGGGCACGGGGGGATTCGGCCTTCCTCCCCGCGCCATGAAAAGCGCCATCCACGAAGATCTCGCGTTCATCCTGCACACCAGGCGCTTTCGTGAAAACAGCCTGCTGGTGGACGCCCTCGCGGAGCATGCTGGCCGCATCTCGCTGGTTGCCCGGGCACCGACCAGAGGGACCTCCCGCCTGAGCGAAAGCTTGCAACCGTTTCGCAAGGTGGCGCTCGCCTTCAGTGGTCGCAGTGATTTGCTGAGCCTGGTGCGGGTGGAGCACACCCAACCGCTGCGTTTACTGGGCGGCGATCGCCTGCTCAGCGGGCTTTACCTCAACGAACTCGTGGTTCGCCTGACGACTCGAGGCGAGGCCGAACAGGCACTGTTTCCACTCTACGAATCCAGCCTCGAGGCCCTGGCAGGCGGCCAACCACTCGAGCCCCTGCTTCGTCATTTCGAAGTCTGCCTCCTGGATACCTGTGGTTATGGCTTGCCGCTCCGTGAGTGCCTGGACAGTGCAAGCGCGGTAGAAGCTGGGCAGCAGTATCACTACGTGCTGGAGGAGGGACCCTATCGTGCCGTACCCCTGGCCCGAAGTTTTCCGACGAGTGGCGCAATGCTGCTGGCCCTGTCGGGTGGCCATTCCTTCACCCCGGAAACCCTGGCCGAATCCAAGCGCTTCATGCGGGCCGTGCTCAAATACTATCTAGGCGACAAACCCCTGCATGCGAGAAGTCTCTTCTCCCATCCGTAATTGGTGTGCCGAAGCCTGGCCCAAGGCGCTAAACTCGAGGACTTGATAGCCCTCCCGGAACCTATTGATGACTGCCTGGACCACCATTGAACTCGGGGTGAACATCGACCATGTCGCGACGTTGCGGCAGGCTCGCGGTACTGTCTACCCAGATCCGGTGCAAGCCGCATTCATTGCAGAGGAGTCGGGCGCCGCAGGGATCACCGTTCACCTTCGCGAGGACCGCAGGCACATCCAGGACCGGGATCTCGAACTACTCATCCGTACGGTACGTGGGCGACTCAATCTGGAAATGGCCGCATCGAACGAGATGCTGGCCATTGCCGAACGCTTCCGTCCCTCGAACTGCTGCCTGGTCCCCGAAAGTCGCGAGGAGCTGACAACCGAGGGCGGGCTCGACGTGGCGGGAGATCTCGCGCGTCTGACGGCTGCGGTTGGACGTCTCAATGCGGTAGGCATCGAGGTTTCGCTGTTCATCGATCCGGACGTGGCGCAGGTGGAAGCTGCCCATGCCAGTGGGACGCCTGCCGTCGAACTACATACGGGCAGTTACGCCGACGCCCCGGACGACGTGGCGCGGCAACTGGAACTCCGCCGCATCGAGGTCGCCAGTGCGCGGGCGCATGCGATGGGGCTGCGGGTCAATGCCGGGCACGGACTCCACTACCACAACGTCCAGGCCATCGCCCGAATCCCGGCTATCGTCGAGCTGAACATCGGCCACGCCATAGTGTCTCGAGCCGTCATGACGGGGCTTGCCGAAGCCGTGAGGGAAATGAAGCGACTGATGACCGAGGCGCGCCGGTGATCACTGGGCTGGGCATCGATATCTGCAAGACTTCACGGATCCGCGAAGTCTACGAGCGCTTTGGATTGAAGTTCGCCAGACGCATCCTGGCACCCGGGGAACTGTTGCACTTCGCGCGGAGCCGGAAGCCGGTGAGCTTCCTCGCGATGCGCTTTGCGGCCAAGGAAGCTACGTCGAAGGCCCTGGGTACAGGCTTTCGCCGCGGCGTATCCCCTCGCCTGATCGAAGTGGAACACAACGCGGCTGGAAAGCCGTCGCTCAGGTTCCATGGTGTCGTGGCGGAAATCGCGGCCGAACAGGGCGTGACGGCCAGCCACGTCAGCCTCACCGATGAATATGAATATGCGGCCGCGGTCGTCGTGTTCGAACGCCTTTGAGGATTTGCCTTGTCCCTTCCCCCAGAAGTCGCCCGGCGACGCACCTTCGCCATCATCTCCCACCCTGACGCCGGCAAGACCACGGTTACCGAAAAACTCCTTTTCCTTGGTGGCGCGATCAACGCAGCGGGCACGGTCAAGGCGCGCAAGAACAGTCGCTATGCCGCATCGGACTGGATGGAAATCGAAAAGCAGCGCGGTATCAGCGTCACGTCCTCCGTGATGCAGTTCGAATATGGTGACTGCATCGTCAACCTGCTCGATACCCCGGGCCACGAGGACTTTTCGGAAGATACCTACCGGGTATTGTCTGCGGTTGACTCGGCACTGATGGTGATCGACGCGGCAAAAGGCGTGGAAGACCGGACCGTCAAACTGCTCGAGATATGCCGGCTCAGGAATACGCCGGTGATGACGCTCATCAACAAGCTAGACCGGCACGCTCGCGAACCGCTCGAGCTGCTGGATGAAATCGAGCGCGTGCTGAAGATCAAATGTGCCCCCATGACATGGCCCCTAGGGTCAGGGCAGGGATTCCTCGGGGTCTACCATTTCGGGACTCGTGAACTCATCCGTTTCGCACGCGAGAAGGATGCAAACGAGGAACTGCTCGAGAGCGAGTCCTATCCGCTCGATTCGCCCGCTGCAGCAGCCATATTCGAAGAGGCGCTGCCAGGCCTGCGGGACGAAATTGAACTGATCGAAGGCGCCGGCGCTGATTTCGAGCTTGATGCCTACCTTGCCGGACAAACCACCCCGGTATTCTTTGGTACCGCGTTGCGCAATTTCGGGATCCGCGAACTCCTCGACTGCTTCGTGGACATAGCTCCACCACCGTTGCCGCGCGCGGCGCGCGAGCGCGTGGTGGAGCCCGACGAGGAGAATTTTTCCGGCTTCGTATTCAAGATCCAGGCAAACATGGACCCCCAGCATCGCGATCGCATTGCGTTCCTGCGCATCTGTTCGGGCAAGTTCGCGCCGGGTAACCGCATGCGTCACGTGCGCATCGGGCGGGAAATAGGCGTTTCCAATGCGCTCACGTTCATGGCGCGGGGGCGGGAGCAGGTGGAAGAAGCGTGGGCCGGGGACATCATCGGCATGCACAACCACGGCACGATCCAGATTGGCGATACCTTCACCAGCGGTGAAAGCCTGAGCTTCACGGGGATCCCGAGCTTTGCGCCCGAACTCTTCAAGCGCGTTCGGGCGGGAGATCCGATGAAGAACAAAGCGCTGCTCAAGGGACTGACGCAATTATGCGAGGAGGGCGCAGCACAGGTTTTCCGGCTGACGCAGAGGAACGAGCTCGTACTCGGTGCCATTGGGATCCTGCAGTTCGACGTCGTGGCTTTTCGGCTGAAGTACGAGTACGGCGTCGACTGCATTTTCGAATCGGTCGGCACGACCTTGGCGCGCTGGGTCACAAGCGATAAACCAGGGGAATTGGAAAAGCTTACCCGCCAGCTCGCGGAGAATATTGCGCTGGACGGTGGTGGCCTGACGGCTTACCTCGCGCCCACGCGCGTGAACCTGCAACTGACGATGGAGCGGTGGCCAGACGTCCGGTTCCATGCTACGCGTGAGTTCAGCCTGCGCGGCGACGCTTCCACGTACTGAACACGTGCGCCCCACAAGGGGCGCACGTGTTCAGTCACGCCACAGGATTCACGTTGTCGCCCGTCGCTGCGCGGGCTTCCGTGGGGGGTTCGCCCTGGGCCACGACGACGGATACGGGCGTCACTTCCGAGACGGGTGTCGCTGACGCAACTTCTGCCTCGACTGGCGTGGAACGTACTTCCGTGAGGTGGCCAGCAGCAGTGGGCAACTCGAAGCGGGCCGGCGCAGCGGCTGGAATCAGCCCTTGCCCTGCGGGCGCCATGACGCTTGGGGCTACCTGCTCGGTCAGGCTCGGCGGGACCGCCTGCAGGACGGGGATTTCGCTCACGTGTGGCGCCGTGGCAAAGCTTGGTACAGCCATGCTGGCGGTCGGCGTTGCGGGCAGCGATGGGATTTTGCTTGCGTCATGGATGGTGCCGGAGGCGGGCGAAGTGGCGCCAGCATCGGTGTCCCGGGCTGCAACGACTGGCCTTGCGGCAACGAGGTCTTCGTTCGCAAGCGGGGCTGCGGGTAAGACGCTGGCTATCGCGGCGCGCGATGGAATCGGCAAGGGCGCAAACCCCTGGGCCTGCGTCTCATCGGTCGCAATACTGGCTGGCGCGGAACTGGCAATGGGTGCCTCGTCCTCGACACGCGGAGCGCGGCCGTCACCTCCCCGACCGCGAGCGCCACGGGAGCGGCCACCTTCACGGTTTCCGGTTTCCGGCTTCACGGTTTCACGGTTTCCGGTTTCACGCCGCTCGCCTCGTTCGCCGCTACGTCGTGAGGGCTGTTCGGTGGCGTCACGACGTTCAGCAACGGGTGCACGCGTCTGATCTTCGCCTCGTGACTCGCCTTCGCCACGACCACGCTGACCCTCACCGCCGCGACCGCCGCGTCCACGGCGTGGTTCGCTTGAACGCCGTCGCTGATCATCTCGGCCGCGCTCGCCGCCAGGTGTGGCGGCGCGTGTCTGGCCAGAGGTCCGAGGCGTCAGGACACCTTCGGAGCGGGCTGGCCTGGTATCCGGTTGGGCCCGAACTGTGGGCGGAGTCGCTGGAGTATCTGCAGGACCGCCACCGCCAAACAGCGAACCAAACACACGCCGTAGCAGCCCGCCACGCGGCGCCTCGGGGGCGGCCGACGCTGGTGCCTCGGGGGCCGCAACCTGGTGGGTATTGCGGACGATGTCCCGCACTGCCGCCTGCTCCGGCAGGGCCGGTGGGGCCTTGGTGTAATCGAGTGCAGGGGCGGCGGCTGTTTCGGTGACGAGCTGATAGCTCTCGCCAAGTTCCTTCTTGGCCAGATCCTGTTCACGGATCCGTTGCACGTTAAAGTGAGGCGTCTCGAGGTTCTGGTTGGGGACCAGGATGATTTCGACTTCCTGGCGCTCCTCGATTCGGGAAATATCGCGCCGCTTCTCGTTGAACAGGAAGGTCGCGACATCGACCGGCATTTCGGCGACGACCTTGGAGGTCGAGTCCTTCATGGCTTCTTCTTCCAGCACGCGCAGGACAGTCAACGCGGTGGAGCGAAGGCTGAGGATGGTGCCGACGCCGTTACAGCGTGGGCAGAGTTCGTGGCTGAATTCCGCCAGCGAAGGGCGCAGTCGCTGGCGTGACATTTCAAGCAGGCCGAAGCGCGAAATGCGGCCAATCTGCACGCGGGCGCGGTCCATTTTCACGCAATCGCGCATCTTGTTCTCAACGGCGCGCTGGTTCTTTGCAGACATCATGTCGATGAAGTCGACTACCACGAGACCGCCTAGATCACGCAGGCGTAGCTGGGTGGCGATCTCCTCAGCAGCTTCGAGGTTAGTGAGGAGGGCGGTTTCCTCGATGTCCGAGCCATGAGTTGCGCGCGCCGAGTTGATGTCGATGGTGATCAGCGCTTCGGTTGGCTCGATGACCAGTGCACCGCCGCTGGGGAGGCGGACTTCGCGACTGAACGCGCCGTCAATCTGGCCTTCAATCTGGTAGCGCGTGAACAGCGGCACGCTGTCGGTATACAGCTTTAATTTACCGATGTTCTGCGGCATCACCTGCTGCATGAAATCGACGGCGACCTGGTAAAGCGCCGGATCGTCGACGAGAATTTCGGCGATGTCCGCACGCAGGTAGTCGCGAATGGCGCGAATAACGACGTTCTGGTCTTTGTGCAGCAGGACCGGCGCAGCGCGGCCCTTGGCAGCGGTATCGACGGCCTGCCACAGTTGGAGGAGGTAATCGAGGTCCCACTGGAGTTCCTCGGCGCTCTGGCCGATGCCGGCGGTGCGCAGGATGAGCCCGAAATCGTCTGGAATCGTCAAGGAGGCCATGGCTTCCTTGGCTTCCTCGCGGGCATCGCCTTCGATCTGACGGGAGACACCGCCCGCTTTCGGGTTGTGTGGCATGGCAACCAGATATCGTCCAGCAAGGCTCACGAAGGTGGTCAGGGCGGCGCCCTTGTTCCCGCGCTCGTCTTTTTCGACCTGGACGATCAGTTCCTGGCCTTCTTCCAGCGCGTCCCGGATGTTCACCCGCCCACCAGCGTTGCGGAACTTTTCGCGGAAGAGATGGCGGGAGACTTCCTTCAGGGGGAGGAAACCATGCCGGTCGGCGCCATAATCGACGAAGGCAGCTTCCAGACTGGGTTCAAGGCGGATGATGCGCGCCTTGTAGATGTTTGATTTCCGTTGTTCCTTGCCGACAGCTTCGATATCGAGGTCGAAAAGGCGCTGGCCGTCAACCAGCGCAACGCGCAACTCTTCTGGCTGAGTTGCGTTGATGAGCATTCTCTTCATTGTCAGGAATCCTGGGCTTGAGCGCCTGCGACGTCAGAGGACGTCTTGTGCAACCGTGCCCAGTCGCCCGACGAGCGGATGGCGTGAGCAGACGCGGTGCTGAACGTGGCCCGTAGGCCGATGGCCCTTGGGCAATTTACGACTCGCGCCGGAAGCACCGGGGCGGGGGAAGGCAGGATGGAAGGACGCGGGCTGGATGCGCATGCTGCGCCGGTACTGTCCAGGCCATTGCGTCCTGCGGGAGCGTTTAACTGTGGAGCCGGGCATCGCATGCGATACCGGGTGGGCCACGCTTCCCGATTTGATAAACTGCCACCGCGATCCGCGCTAACTGATTGCCCATAAGAGACATTGCAGCTGGCGCGGCGCAGAGTCGGCCCGAATATAACAGTGATACCGTCTATCGGCAATGTAGCCCGGCGGAGGTGGATTCAGATGTCCGAAAGGCCACAGGTCTCGATTCGTATCGTCACGGAAGATGAAGCGGGCCGGCGCCTCGATAATTACCTGACCACAGTTCTTGGGAGCGTGCCCAGGGCGCTGGTTTACCGAATCATCCGCAGTGGCGAAGTCCGCGTGAACGGACGACGCGCCAAAGTTGGGCAGCGACTGGAATCAGAGGATAAGGTTCGCATCCCACCGTTCACCGCGCCTGATACCGACACTGTGCAGATTGGGCGAGGCATCAGGCAGGGCGTAGAGTCTGCGGTGATGTTCGAGGACGGTCACCTGCTGGTGCTAAACAAACCTTCGGGACTTGCTGTCCATGGGGGAACGGGGCTGGCCTTCGGGCTCATCGACGTGGTGCGAGCGATCCGTCCAGAGTGCAGCAAGCTCGAACTGGTGCACCGGCTTGATCGCGAGACGTCCGGGTGTCTGCTGTTTGCCAAGGACAGCATTACGCTGCGCGACTTGCATCGCCAGTTGCGGGAGGGCGCCATGCGGAAATCCTACGTGACCCTGCTGGCCGGCCGGCTACCTGGCGGACGAATACCTTGCAACTTGCCACTCGCCATGGCGCCGGACGGGCAGGGCGAGCGACATGCCGTGGTTACCGACGAGGGTGTGGCTGCGAGGACTGAATTCACGGGCCGCAGCTGGTATGCCGGCTGGACCCTGACGGATGTCGAACTCGATACAGGTCGGACCCACCAGATCAGGGCCCATGCTGCCGCATTGGGGTACCCGGTTGCCGGGGACACACGGTATGGCGCCGAGTTGGCCAACCAGCAACTTCGCGCACTGGGGCTGAGACGAATGTTCCTCCATGCGGCAGTCCTTGAGTTCGACCACGCTGGCCGAGTTCGGATGGAGGCAACGCTCCCGCCGGAGCTCGCCGCGGTATTGCCAAGACTTCCAACCTAGCAGCCTGTCGGACTTGGGGCGTCGATAGCGAGAATCGGCCCCAGCCAGGACAGTTGGTGCCGGATTTGCAGGCCCATAGCCCGGCTATGGGG
>JAYTTZ010000138.1:0-7800 GCA_043744805.1 Gammaproteobacteria bacterium | reverse complement strand
GTTCACAGAAAGAAGGAAGTAATGGTTGGTCTGCAAATTCTCAAGCGACAACGGCAAGTCGATGCGCGCGTTGTCGAAAATTTCCGCTCAATACCAGTAACAAGTAACAAACATTGGCGACTGTATGTCCCGGATGTCGGATAGAAAGCCATGAACCTCGCCCGCTTGCTGCGTCAGCGCGCCGAAGCCGGCCGCCCGGTCCGGGTCGGCGTGATCGGCGCCGGCAAGTTCAGCTCCATGTTCCTGGCGCAAGCCCGCACCACGCAAGGCCTGCATGTGGTCGGCGTTGCCGATCTGGTGCCAGAGCGCGCGCGCCAGGCGCTGAAGAACACCGGCTGGGACATTTCGGCGCAGGTGGTGAAGAATTTCTCCGAAGCGCTTTCGACCGGCAAGACCGTTGTGACCGACGACGCCAATGCGCTGATCGACGCCGATATCGAGGTGCTGGTCGACATCACCGGCAACGCGGCGGCGGCCACGCGGCATATCCTGCGCGCGTTCGAGCACGGCAAGCACGTGGTGAACGTCACGGTCGAGGCCGACGTGCTCGTCGGCCCACTACTCGCGGAGCGCGCTCGAAAGGCCGGTCTTGTTTACACGCTGGCCTATGGCGACCAGCCGGCGCTGGTTTGCGAGATGGTGGACTGGGCCGAGGCTTGCGGCTTCCGCGTGGTCGCGGCGGGGAAAGGTACGAAATACCTCCCCGGCTATCACCAGTCGACGCCCGAGACGGTGTGGGCCCATTTCGGCATCATGCCGGAGCACGCGCGCGAAGCGGGTATGAACCCGCAGATGTTCAACTCGTTCGTAGACGGCACCAAGTCGGCGATCGAGATGGCAGCGATCTCCAACGCCACCGGCCTCAACGCGCCGCGCGACGGGCTCGCGTTTCCGTCCTGCGGCCATCACGATCTCCCGCTCGTGCTGCGGCCGCGCGCCGAGGGCGGAGTGCTCGAGGAATCGGGCATCGTCGAAGTCGTGTCCAGCATGGAGCGCGACGGCCGGCCCGTGCATAACGATCTGCGCTGGGGGGTCTATGTGGTGTTCGAGGCGGGCTCCGACGACGCGCGCGCGGCCTATACGCGCGGATGCTTCCGCGACTACTGCATGATCCACGATCCCTCCTCGCGTTACGCCGCCATGTATCGCTCGCATCACCTCGTCGGCATGGAGCTCGGCATCTCGATCGCCGCTGCCGCGCTGCGCAAGGAGCCGACCGGCTCGGCGCACGAGTTCCGCTCCGACGTGGTGGCGACCGCAAAGATGCCCTTGAAGGCCGGCGACACGCTCGACGGCGAAGGTGGCTATGCGGTCTATGGCAAGATCATGCGCGCTGATGACTCGCTGGCGCGGCGCGGGCTGCCGCTCGGGCTCGCGCACGGGGTCAAGCTCGTGCGCCCGGTCGCGCAGGGCGCGACGGTTTCCTGGGACGATGTGGCGATCAAGGAGAACGACGTGGTTCGCCTGCGGCGCGAGATGGAACTGGCCTTCGCGCCCAAGGGTGCGCGCGCACCAGCAGCAGCATGATCGCTGCCGCCGAA
Organism: Gammaproteobacteria bacterium; assembly: GCA_043744805.1. Lineage (GTDB taxonomy): Bacteria > Pseudomonadota > Gammaproteobacteria. The sequence goes on along the minus strand of JAYTTZ010000138.1, from coordinate 6,259 downwards.
CCTAACTTCACCCCCTTGCGGGGGAGGGAGAAGGTGTGGACTCGCGTCACCGCGTTCATCGCTTTCATCTTTCTCATCACAGCTACGCCTGCTACCCCGCTTCGTCGAAGCGTGTACCAGAGCCGGAGCCTGGATCGTTTAACGTCAGACAACCAAGATAATTATGACCCACACTATTCCGTCTTTTAGCTACCATATTCCCACCGCCATCGAGTTCGGCTGGGGCTCGCTTGCCAAGCTTTCCACCATTGTGAATGGCGTGGGCGGCACCCGCGCGATCGTGGTCGGTGATCCGGGCGTGGTCAAGGCAGGCCTCGTCGAACGCGTTGTCGGCACGCTCGCAGCGGCTGGGATACCAGCCGTCACATTCTCAGACGTCGAAAGCGACCCGGAGGTGCGCTCGGTTGATAACGGCGTTCAACTCGCCAAGGCCGAAGGTTGCGATGTCGTAATCGGCGTCGGCGGCGGCAGCGCGCTGGATGTCGCCAAGGCGATCGGGCTCATGCTGACGAACCCCGGCAACATCCGCGACTACGCCGGCATCGGCAAGGTTGAACGGGCAGGGGCACCCGTGATTGCAATCCCGACCACCGCTGGCACTGGCAGTGAATTGACCATCTGGTCCGTGCTTTCGGAGAAGGAGAAGAAGGTCAAGTTCAGTGTCGGAAGCGTCCTGAATTGCGCGCGCGTTGCCCTTCTTGATCCGGAGTTGACCCTTTCGCTTCCGCCCGCCATAACTGCGGCGACAGGTATGGATGCGCTGACACATGCGCTCGAGTCCTATGTCAACAAGGCGACCCAGCCGATCTCTGAAGCGATGTCAGAACAGGCAATGACCCTCATCGCCAGAAGCCTACGGGTGGCGGTGGCACAGCCAGACAACGCTCACGCCCGTGCCGACATGCTGCTCGCGAGCACACTCGCGGGCATGGCATTCAACAGCACCCGCCTCGGGCTGGTCCATGCCTTCGCGATGCCGCTGGGAGCTCGCTTTCACATACCGCACGGCCTGGTCAACGCCATCATGCTGCCGGTAGTCATGCGCTACAACCTGCCCGGCAATCTCGGAAAATTCGCCAGCATCGCGGAGATATTCGGCGAACCAGTTGCCGGACTCAGCCTGCGCGATGCGGCCGAGCGCTCGGTTGTCGCTGTCGAGAGCCTAAAGGCAGACGTCGGCATTACCGCGAAACTCGGCCAGTTCGGAATGACAGAAGCCGATCTCGACGGCATTGCAGACGAGGCACTGCTCTCGGGCAACGTACCTGTGAACCCCCGCCAGCCGACCCATGAAGACATGAAGAATCTTCTGCGTGCTGAGCTCTAATCTAGCCTCCAGAAAGTACTTATATGAGCATGCAAGCCTGGCTTGACAAGAATATTGGCGGCCGCTACGGAAACTTTATCGATGGCGAGTGGCAGGATGCGGGTTCCAACGCGATCGCGGTACGCAACGCGGCCCGTAAGGATCAGGTCCTGGGTTATTTCGCCGAGAGCACCTCGGAAGAGGTTGAGCGCGCGGTGAGCGCCGCGCATCGTGCCTGGAAAACATGGCGCGAGGTGCCCGGGCCGGAGCGCGGTGCCATGTTGTTCCGCGCGGCCGACATCATCGAGCGACGCGCCGACGAGCTTGCCTTTGGGCTCTCCGCAGAGCAGGGAAAAATCCTCGCCGAGTCCCGCGGTGAGGTGATGCGCGCTGTCAAAGAGCTGCGCTTCTGTGCGGGGGAGGCGAGCCGTATCGATGGTGATACGCTCCCCAGCGAGAAGCGCAACGGGCTGGCGATGACCTTGCGCGAACCTGTGGGTGTGATCGCCGCGATTGCGCCCTGGAACTTCCCTGTCCTGACGCCTGTCCGCAAGATCGGCCCGGCGCTCGCCTATGGCTGCACCATTGTGTTCAAGCCCTCGAACTTGACGCCCTGGTCAGCCGTGAAGCTGATGGGCGTGTTCACGGAAGCCGGAATCCCAAAGGGTGTAGTCAATCTTGTCCTGGGCACGGGTCAGGGCACCGGAGAAGCCTTGGTTCGTCATCCGCTGGTGCGCGGAGTCAGCTTCACAGGATCAACCAAGACCGGCGCAGAGATCAACGCTCAGGTCGCTCGCCGTTTCGTGCGAACGCAGCTCGAGCTCGGTGGCAAGAACCCGGCAGTGGTTCTCGGCTACAAAGACGTCAGCAGTGTCGCCAAGCAGATATCCGGGTCCGCATTCACTACTACCGGACAACGCTGCACCGCGATCAGCCGCGTGGTTGTGCTTGAAAGCCTGGCGGACGAGCTGACCGAGGCTTTGGTTGCGGAGCTCGCGGCCATCCAGGTCGGCCCCGCGTGGGACCCCAAGAGCAACATGGGCCCGCTGATTAACGACCAGCATCGCGCTTCGGTGCTGCGCAACATGGCTGCAGGACTTGACGAGGGCGGGCGCATCCGCTTCGGCGGTCGCGTTCTGGAACAAGGCGACCTCGCCCATGGTCATTTCCTCGAGCCGGCACTGATCGACCGCGTGGCGCCAGACAACCGTCTCGCCCGGCAGGAAGTATTCGGCCCCGTCCTGGCCATCGTCGCCGTGCGGGATGCCCAACGCGCTTTCGAAGTTGCAAACTCGGTCGAGTACGGTCTGGCCGCTTCCATCTTCACTCGCGATGTCGACGAGGCACTGCACTTTGTGCGCGAGAGCGAGACAGGAATGGTCCATGTCAACCATGGCACCACCAGCGAAGCTCACATGCCTTTCGGTGGCGTGAAAGGCTCTGGCCTTGGAGCGTACTCCATCGGTCACAGCAACCAGGAGTTCTTCACCAACTTGAAGACTGCTTATTTTCAATCTTAGGTGCAAAGTTGTGCGTCGTGCTGCGGCGCAGAGTGCAGGTTGCGCACCCATAAGGCCACCGCATCAGTTGCTTACCAAGGCAGTGGTTGAGCGCGTCACTGGAAATCGGCGTGGCGCGTAGGAGCGGACCGGGACTGCCTTCCCATCGCTGACATTTCGTAAACAGGAAAGAGGAAAGAGGAAAAATTATGGAGACAACAGACATGAAGACAACGTTCGACGGATCCCAGCGCACGACACGCCGCCGGGTACTGGCTGGAATCGGTTCAATGGGCATCGTGGGGGTCGGCGGGTCCATGCTGGCCACCCCGGCGATCGGCAAGGAGCTGACCATCCGGTTCAACCACACCGACGGCCGCAGCGGCGATGGGTTCCACTTCGCCGAGAAGTTCAAGGGACTGGCCGCCGAGCGCAGCGGTGGCCGCATCAACGTACAGAATTTCCACGCCGCCCAGCTAGGCGCCGAAAAGGACATGTACGACTCGATGCAGATCGGGGCCATCGAGATGGGCCGTACCGGCTCGCTGATCATCAGCGTCGCCGCCCCCCAGTACGGCGCCATGGAATTGCCGTACGTCTTTCGCAGCCAGCAGCACCTGCGGAACGTGCTGTCAGGGCCGATCGGCCAAGCGATGCACCAGGAGTTCCTCTCGAAGAAGGGCGTGCGGGTCTTGGGGATTGTCAACCGTGGGCCCCGCCACCTGACCACCAAGAACCGCGAGGTGAAGACGCCGGCCGACTTGAGGGGCCTCAAACTCCGCGTGCCGGAAATTCCGGTCTACGTCGCGGCGTGGCGGGCGCTCGGGGCAAGCCCGACGCCCATGGCCTTCCCGGAGGTCTTTACGGCCCTCCAGCAGGGGACGATCGACGGCCAGGAAAACCCGCTAGCCACCATCCACGGCAACAGCTTCCAGGATGTGCAGAAGTACCTCATCCTGACGGCGCACGTGCGCGGCAATGGCTGGATGGTCGCCAGCGAACGCTTCTGGCAGTCGTTGAGCGAAGACGACAGGAAACTGATTCAACAGGCGGTGAATGACGCAGCCGCATACGCCGACGAGCAGATTGCCAAGCAGGAGTCGGACGTAAAGAAAACGCTCCAGGACAAGGGCATGATCATCATCGAGCCGGATACGAAGGCATTCGCCGACATCGTGCTGAGAGAGGTGCCACCAAAGTTCGCGGACAAGTGGAAGGCGGGCCTGCTGGACCAGATCCTGAAGACGGCAGGGTAGGTGCGGGAACGGATGAGGCCCGCTGGAGCTGGCCTCATCCGCCGCTGTGTAGCTGGCAAGCACTGAGGGTGCCCCATGACAGGCGGGAGAACGAGCCGTTTCCCGCATAACCAAACGCCCAGATTTACCAAATCCCGGACCTGACCATGAACCATCGAAATTCTCCTCGGCACGACTTGAAAAAAAACCTGCAAACGGCGCACCCACGGCAGGCATTGTCCGGTCGTCTGGCGGCATTGGCCTGCTGGGGAGCCCTGTGAAAGCGATCCGCCTCGTCTGGCGTTACGGAACCGAGAGCCTGGTCGTGGCCCTCATGGCCATCATGGTAGCGACGGTGATTCTGCAGGTGTACTTCCGCTTCGTCCTCGGGGATCCTCTCTCCTGGACCGAGGAACTGGCGCGCTATGCATTCGTCTGGATCACTTTTCTGGGCGCGGCAGTGGCCTACCGCCACGGGTCGCACATCGTTGTTGAAACTATCCTGGTGCTGCTGCCCCGTGGTGCGCAGCTGGCGTTGGCATGGGTCGTGGATGCGCTCATGGTGACCGCTCTACTGGTCCTGCTGGTGCAGGGGCTCGGCATCGTCGAGGCGACCGCGAATGTGGAGGCGACGATGCTCCAGGTGCCTATGTCGTGGATCTACGCGTCCGTGCCGGTGAGCGCCGGCATCATGCTGGCGTACCAGGTAGAGCGGACGCTGCGACGAATAAGCGGCACGCTGCCGCCGGTCGTGCTCCCAGGCGACGAGGGGCGTAGCGCATGATGCCCCTGCTGCTCGGGGTCATGCTGGCGCTGTTCGCGATCGGCGTGCCCGTGGCGTTCGCGATGGTGCTGAGCGCGTTCGTGGCCTTTCTGTCGCTCGGCGACGTGCCGCTGATGGTGCTGCCGCAGCGGATACTCACCGGCGCGGACAGTTTCCCGCTCATGGCCATCCCTCTGTTCCTCCTGGCCGGCAACCTGATGATCGGCGGCGGCTTGACCGCTCGGCTGAGCCAGTTCGCGATGGCGCTGGTCGGGCACCTGCGGGGCGGCTTGGCCCAGGTGAACGTGGTTAACAGCATGATCATGGGCGGCATGACCGGGTCGGCGATCGCCGACGCGGTCTCCGACTGCAAGATTTTGGTGCCGGTGATGCTGAAGGCCGGCTACAGCGCGCGATTCGCGGCGGCATTAAGCAGCGCATCCGCAGTCATCGCGCCCATCATCCCACCCAGCATCCCGTTCATCATCTATGGCTCCATCGCCGAGGTGTCCATCGGACAGCTTTTTCTAGGGGGTGCGGTGCCCGGTGTTCTGATGGGGTTGTACCTGATGATCGCGGTCAACGTCATCGCGCGACGGCGCAACTTTCCGCGCGGCGAGCGTCCCTCGCTGCGGAGCCTCGCCCTGGCACTGCGCACCTCCGGTCTGCCGCTGATGCTGCCGGTCATCATCCTGGGCGGCATCCTGGCTGGCGTGTTCACGCCCACCGAGGCCGGTGCGGTGGCGGTCGTCTACGCGCTCGCCCTCAGCCTGCTGGTCTACCGCAGCCTGCGGCTGGTGGACCTGCCTAGGATCCTGCTGGAGACGGGTGCGCAGACAGGCGTGGTGATGCTGGTGATCGCCGCCGCCGCCCCGTTCAGCTGGTTGCTGGCGCGCGAGCAAGTCGGCCCGGCGGTGGTACAGCTTCTCGCCATCTTTGGCGATAACAAGATGGTGTTCTTGCTGCTGCTGAATCTTGCACTGCTGGTGCTAGGGATGTTCCTTGACGCCACGGCGCTCCTGATCATCCTCGTGCCGGTCCTGGTGCCGGTCTTTGAAGCTCTGGGGCTCGACCCCGTGCACGTGGGTGTCGTGGTCGTGCTGAACTTGATGATCGGCCTCGTCACGCCACCCTTCGGACTGGTGATGTACGTGGTCTGCTCGCTGCTGAGGGTGAGCATCGCCGACTTCACCCGCGAGATCTGGCCGTTCCTGGTGGGGCTGCTCCTGACCCTGCTTACGGTGACGTACGTGCCTGAGGTGGTGTTATTCCTCCCCAAGCTGCTGATGCGATGAGCTCCGGGCCCAGGAATGGCTTGAGTGCAACTCGCAATATTGTTTTTTTATTGTCTTAATCATGCTGTAGCGTCAGGCGGGCGCCGGTATTCATCATGTTCACAGAAAGAAGGAAGTAATGGTTGGTCTGCAAATTCTCAAGCGACAACGGCAAGTCGATG
>JAYTTZ010000137.1:0-2034 GCA_043744805.1 Gammaproteobacteria bacterium | reverse complement strand
ACTTCCGCAACGTCATCGTGGTGATGACCACCAATGCCGGCGCGGATCGGGTGAGCCGGGCTTCCATTGGATTCTCCAAGGCGGACCACTCAAGCGATGCGGTGGAGGAAATCAAGCGGATGTTCTCACCGGAATTCCGCAACCGCCTCGACGCCATCATCCACTTCGCGGCGCTCGATCCCATCACCATCGCCCACGTCGTCGACAAGTTCATCATCGAACTCGAGAGCCAGCTCGATGCCAAGAAAGTCACGGTGGACGTGGGTCCCGACGCGCGGACGTGGCTGGCCGAGCATGGCTACGATCGCCTGATGGGTGCGCGGCCGATGGCCCGGCTCATCAAGGAGAAGATCAAGAAGCCGTTGGCGGAAGAGCTCCTTTTCGGCCAACTGGTCAATGGCGGCCATGTGTCGGTCAGCGTGCGCAACGACGACATCGCGGTGGAAGTGGAATCCGAAGCGCCGGTGAAAGATCTGGCCTGAGGGAACCGGCGGGCCGCGAAACCGGCCCGCCGAGCCCGCCGCTAGCGGCGGCGCACTGGCTTGCGCAGCACCACCGAGTTGCGCTGGTAGTTGTAGAGAGCAAGTCGCCCCATCGGCAGATCTTCAATCGCGCAGCGTTCGAAGCCGCGTTCCTGGAACCAGTGCGTGGCCTGCGTGGTAAGCACGAAGACCTTGTCCATGCCTGCGGCTTCGGCTTGGCGTTCCAGCGCCTCCAGCAGCAGAGCCCCAAAGCCGCCCCGGCGGTAGTCGGGGTGCACGGCGATGCAGGCAAGCTCTGCCATCTGGTCTTCGGCGTAGGGATACACCGCGCCGCAGGCCACCGTGAGCCCATCCCGGACCACCACCACGAACTGCCCGATTTCGCGTTCCAGTTTTTCGCGTGAACGCTTGACCAGCACGCCGCCCGCTTCCAGCGGCTCGATGAGCGCCAGGATCCCACCCACGTCCTCGATGTTCGCAGGCCGCAACTGGTCGAACGGCACGCTGCTGACGAGCGTGCCCACGCCGTCGCGAGTGAAGAGCTCGAGCAGCAAGGCACCGTCTTCGTTGCTGGAGACGAGGTGCACCCGTTCGACCCCGCCTTCGCTCGCCTTGACGGCATTGGCCATGACCGGCGCGGGCGGGCCCTGGCGCGCACCCGGTGAACGGAGTTCGTGCGGCGTGAGCTCCCGAAGGACACGGCCATCGCTACCGAGGACAGCGGCCTGCGGCGTGTAGATCACGAGCTTGCGGGCGTTCAACGCCATGGCGGTCGCGGTGGCCAGATCCAGGGCATTCAAGCTGAAGAGCTCGCCGGTGGGCGAATGCGCCAGAGGCGACAGCAGCACGATGTCCGCGTGATCAAGCTGGCCGCGCAGTGCGGCCACGTCGAGCTTGCGCACTTCACCGGTAAATTCGAGATCCACGCCGTCGATTACGCCCACCGGCCGTGCGGTCACGAAGTTGCCACCGCTCAAGCGGAGCCCGGCGGCGCCGGCCCGGGTGGGCCGTGTTTCGTGGGCGAACTGTGCTTCAACCGCAAAGCGCACGGTGGCGACGGCCTGGCGGACTTCGATCAGCGCGGCGTGGTCGGTGACGCGGAGATCGCGCACCAGGTGGGTGGCGATGCCGGCGGCCTGCAGGCGGGCTTCCACCTGCGGTCGCGCACCGTGCACCAGCACGAGCTTCACGCCGATGCCGCACAGGAGCGCCAGGTCCTGGATGACCAGCGGGAACCCCGGGCCGTCTATCGCCTCGCCGCCCAGGTACACCACGAAGGTCTGGTCGCGATGCGCGCGCAGGTAGGGTGAGGCCTCGCGCATGAAGCCGACGAAACCCTGTAAATCAGTTGGCGTCCGTCTGGACATCGTGAGTGCGCCTCGCCGTTGGCGGTTGTGCCGGGTCCCGGCGCGGCGACGAAGGCCGCATGCATTGCGCCCGGGATATCGCCGGCATTCTAGCAGCCTGTCGGACTTGGGGAGCGTCGGCTGCGAACCGACCGCAGCCGTCCATTCGGCACCGTCTTTTTGCCCCATAGCCGGGCTATGGGCCT
>JAYTTZ010000136.1:0-28782 GCA_043744805.1 Gammaproteobacteria bacterium | reverse complement strand
CCCCATAGCCGGGCTATGGGCCTGCAAATCCGGCACCAACTGTCCTGGCTGGGGCCGATTCTCGCTATCGACGCCCCAAGTCCGACAGGCTGCTAGTCTCGTGACACCATGATTCCACACGCTCGGCACACGCTTGCGCCCGCCCGGGAGTCCTCCTGGCGCGCGATGCGTCGAGGGCGGGGCAGCAGCCCGGGAGCAGGCAATGTCCACGGGTAATCTTGCCGTGAAAGCCATTGTTTTCGACGTCGACGGCACCTTGGCGGACACCGAAGAAGTGCACCGGCAGGCATTAAATCCACCGCCAGAAAACGGCCCGCTACGCCGCGCTGCTGGCGGCCGGTCGCGTGCCTCTTCGCCCCGGCACGGTGCGCCTCATGCACGAGGCGAGGGCTGCTTCGACACCCTGCTAGATCTCAACCTGAATGCCGATTGGCGGCGCTGGTTCACGGTGATCGAGACTGGGGACTCGGTCCCGGACAAAAAGCCTTCGCCGGCGGTTTACCAGGCCGTACTCCGGGGCCTCGGCCTGCGTCGCCATCGAAGACACCCAGAACGGCCTGCACGCGGCGCGGGCAGCCGGCTTATGCACGGTGGTCACCACGCATCGGTACACGCGCGAGCATTCATTTCCGGGTGCGGATCTGGTCGTGGACGGCCTGGGCGAGCCCGATCATCCACCCAAGATCCTGCACGGCGAGTTATCCGGGGAGCAGTGCGTGACCGTGGCGGCGCTCGAGCGCCTGGTCGGCGCAAGGACCGCGCCTTGAGTTCGCTTATTTGATGACAAGGTAGGCCGCGCGATTGCCGCGCATGACGCCAAGCGTCAGCTGTCCCGTGATCCCGCCAACGATGCCGACGAAGGACTTCACGTCGGCCACTTCGACCCGATTTACCGACAGGATGAGGTCATCCGGTCGCAGGCCCGCCCGCCACGCCGGGCTGCCCTGCCCCACCTGGGTCACCACCACACCACTCACCTGGCCGGAAAGTGGGGAGTCTTCCGGAATATCGGCGACCCCAACGCTGGCCAGGCGAGGATTTCTCACCGCAGAGCCTGACGCATTTTCTTTTGGTGCGCGCGCGCCGACCTTGGCGCGAACGGTCAGCGTCTTGCCGTCGCGCAGGATCGCGAGCTCGACGGCGTCGTCCACGCGCATGAGCCCAATGTGGTTCCGGAGATCGGCCGCATCTCTCACGCGCTTGGCATTCACGCTGGTCACCACGTCACCCGCACGCAAGCCGGCTTTCTCGGCCGGCGAACCCGGCAGGATGCTCACCAGCACCGCGCCGGTCTTGCCTTCGAGACCGAAGGCAGAGGCAAGGTCGGGGTCGAGGTTCTGCATTTCCGCGCCGAGGTACCCACGATTCACCTCGCCGAACTTGACCAGTTGTTCCATCACCTGGTTGGCCATGTTCATCGGAATGGCAAACCCGATGCCGATGTTGCCGCCGCTCTGCGAGTAAATCGCCGTATTGATGCCCACCAGCTCACCGCGCAGGTTGACCAGGGCACCCCCGGAATTCCCGGGGTTGATCGAAGCGTCGGTCTGGATGAGATCCTCGTAGCCCGTGATGCCAAGCCCGCTCCTGGCGAGCGCGCTCACGATGCCGGACGTCACGGTTTGACCCAGCCCGAACGGATTGCCAATAGCCACCACGTAGTCGCCCACCCGCAGTTGTCCGGAATCCGCGAGCGGGAGCCTCATCAGGCCGCTGGCCTTGATCTGGATGACGGCGACGTCGGTTTCCGGATCGGTGCCGACCAGCTTTGCGGAAAACCGGCGGCCGTCGGTCAGCCGCACGGAGATCTGGTCTGCATTGGCCACCACGTGGTTGTTGGTGAGGACGAGGCCGCGCGCCGCGTCGACGATCACGCCGGAACCCAGGCTCTGTGTTTTGCGTTCCCGTGGCATGTTCGGCACGTTGAAGAAGCGCCGGAAAAATGGATCGTTGAAAAGGGGATTGGACTTGAGTGCAACGTGGCCTTCGGTGGAGATGTTCACCACCGCCGGGGTCACATGTTCGAGCATCGGGGCCAGGCTGGGCACGGGACTGGCCTCGGTCGACGGGGGGAGCGCCGCCAACACGGGTTGGATCGCCCCACTCAGCAGCCACAGGCCCACTCCAAGCACGCTTTTCAACAACATGTAGGTTCCTTTAAGTGAAGGCGGCGACGAGAACCGCAGGCCGCCAGCCTAGATCCTTGCCGAGACCTTCTTCATGACGAAGGCCTGGACGCGCATCAGGAGGCGCGCCGGCAAGGGAAGCTTTGCCGCGCCGTGGCGTACGGCATTCTTTGCATGTCCCGCTTCGTCCCGGCTCATCTGGGTCAGGATGGCGCGGCTCCTGTGATCGGACCGAGGTAGTTTGCCCAGGTGATCTTCGAGATGTTCAACGACCTGGCGTTCGGTTTCCTCCAGGAAGCCAAGACTCCAGCGGTCGCCCGCCAACGCCGACGCGAGCCCGATCGCATAGGCCCCGGCAAACCAGAGGCCATCGAGACGGCTGGGGTGGCTTTCCAGTTCCACCATGCGTTCGGCACACCAGTTGAGGTGGTCCTGTTCTTCCCGCGCCGCGTGGTCCATCAATTTTCTGGTGGATTCGGTCCGGGCCAGCAGACCCTGCGCCAAATAAAGTGCCTGTGCACACACTTCCCCGGTATGATTCACCCGCATCAGGCGCGCCGAACGCTCGCGGGAATCGTCCGGCAGGACGACAAATGGCAGTTTCAGTGAAGGTGAGGGGCGACCGCTCGATGGGGTGTGCCGCCCCCCGTTGAGCAGGGCATCGAGGCCAATCACGAGCCGGTCCGCAGTCCGAAAATGTCGCTGCGTCATGAGCCGCTAGCCCCGTTCCTGTGGGGCATGTCCAAAGACCAAGGAAAACAGGCGCATAGACAGGTCGTTTTCGTTGACATCAAAAAAGCTCATCCGTAACATTGCCGCTCTTTTCGAGCGGGCGCAATCATGAAGACGTTTTCGGCTACTCCCTCCACTATCAAGCGCGACTGGTTCGTCGTCGATGCCTCCGAGAAAGTGTTGGGTCGACTGGCCACCGGAATCGCCAGCCGCTTGCGCGGCAAGCATAAGCCCATCTTTACCCCGCACATGGATACCGGCGACTACATCATCGTCGTGAACGCTGCCAAGATTCGCGTCACCGGTGCCAAGTCCCAAGATAAATTCTATTACGACCACTCCGGCTATCCGGGTGGCATGAAGCAGATCTCCTTCGAGAAGCTGCAGGCAAAAGCCCCGGGCAACGCACTCCAGCGTGCCGTCAAGGGCATGCTGCCAAAAGGCCCGCTGGGTCGGGCGATGGCCCGCAAGCTTAAAATTTACGCCGGCGGCAGCCATGAACACGCTGCCCAACAGCCCCAACCTCTGGAACTGTAAGTCACCATGGCTACTGAGACCTACTACAGCACCGGCCGCCGCAAGAGCTCCACGGCTCGCGTTTTCATCCAGCGCGGCAGCGGCAACATCAAGATCAATGGTCGCGACATCGAAGAGTACTTCGGTCGCGAAACCTCGCGGATGATCGTGCGCCAGCCGCTGGTGGCCGCCAGCCACGAGCACAGCTTCGACATCAACGCCTCCGTGATCGGCGGTGGCATTTCCGGTCAGGCCGGCGCACTCCGCCTCGGCATCACCCGCGCGCTGATGGTGTACGACGAAACCCTGCGTCCCACCATGCGTGCCGCCGGCTTCGTGACCCGCGATGCGCGCGAAGTCGAACGTAAGAAGGTCGGCCTCCGCAAGGCGCGCAAACGTCCGCAGTACAGCAAGCGTTAAGCCATCGTCGCACCGCGCTAGCGGTGCGGTCCCGGGCGCTCCAAAACGCCCGGCAAGATGGAGACAGGGATCGAATTGGGCTATTCTGCCGCCCGTTCCAGCGTCTCGGCACCACTGGGGAATCGTCTAACGGTAGGACAACGGACTCTGACTCCGTCAGTCTAGGTTCGAATCCTAGTTCCCCAGCCATTTCGAACAGAAATGGAACAAACAAGCCCGCCAAGTGCGGGCTTTTTTGTGGGCGTGCGCTATCCATCGCCCCCGGGCCGTCAACCAAACACCCACCTGACGCATCAGCTGAAAATCTGAAAGGTTCAAGTGCAGGGGTTAGCTCATGCCGTGATTCACACGGCCTCGATCTGCGTTGAAGCACGTAGCGATCAATCCAGTCCGGCGTAACTGGCAAGGTGTGGGAATCAGTGAACAGCGAATCGAAGGCCCGTGCGAGTTGATTCATAGGGTCGCCACAGTCGATATCAAGCACCGCCCACGTCCACTCCACGCCTTCGGGCAATCCCGAGCGCGACAAATTTGCGGAACCGATAGACGCCCTGCCCGACCCGTCGGCGAGTTCAAACCAGGTTGCCTTGGGATGAAAGCTACGCGCCGGATTGGAATAGACGCAACACCGTTTGCCCGGCCGCTGGTCCATCGTTCAGGCCAATATTGAAGCCATCCGGCGCGCGTTGGTCCAGCAGCTTCTCGCGACACTGGTCCAGCAATCCGAACATTGCCGCGCGCTCGGCGGCTTCCAGCTCGAAAAATGACGCGACGTGACGACGTGGAATGACGAGCAGATGTCCGGGCGAGACCGGAAATCCGTCGTCGAAAGCTACCGCCAGCGTGGAGGCCGGCTGGATGCGCTCTGACGACAACTGGCAAAAGACACCATGCTCGCGAGTCATGGGCTGGGACTTCCTGATCGCCGGAGTGCCGGTCTGCTGGTGGCGCCATGCTAACCAATCGCGCCAGGCTCGGCCTCAAGGTTCATCGGACGAACTGACCGCCGGTGCGTCCAGCACCCCGGTTATGGACGTCCCGCGTCTCCCCAAACCCCACCCCCTCCAGCAACCGCCCCGGTACCGCCGCGTCATCCGCGTCCGTCACCGCGAGGAACCGCACCCCTGCCGGCGTGAGTTCGGCATCGACCCCTTCAAGCTTCACGGTCGGCGATACGTCTTCGATCTGCCGAAGCACGCCATGACGGTCCAGCAGTCCGACCACGGTGCCCACGCATTCGCCGTCGCGATAGCTGTTGTCGGTTCGCTCGGCGGCGGCGCTGAAGAAGAGAGATCCATCTGCCAGGCCAACGCCATCGGTAATCCCCAGCGTTACGCCGTGCCGCGTGCCCAGGTCGACGAGGACGATCTCGCGCGGCGGCAGTGCGGCCATGGTGGAACTCCGGGCCAGCGCGTCGAGGACGTCCTGCAGGGCGTAATAGACGCAGGCGTTGCGGGCAGCGCCGTCATTGCCGCGAAGAAACAGCACGAAGTCATCCCCCAGCACGGCAGCGCCTTCGATGTTGAGGTCGTCCACGTGCGACGCGAGTTCCTCGTACAGGGGCTGCATGTCGATCGAACGCGGCGCGGCCACCGGCACCAACCTGGTATCCAGTGTCAGCAGGATCCCCGTCCGGCGCCGCTTCCTGGAACCGGAACCCAGCGCCAGCAGCGCACCGAATGGAGCATCCCCCGCAGGCGGGAGTCGCACCAGGGCCTCGAAGTCGCGTTTGAATTTCTTCCGGTCATGGGGGTCGGGTGGCAGTTCGCCATCGATCAAGCGCAACAGCTCGCCGGGATCATTGCCGCTGTCCGGGAACACCCCGAGGTGGTTCTCATCGTCGCCCACCACGTACAGGCTGGCGCCCAGTCGGACCAGACCGCTGGCGGCGCTCAGGTGCGCCGGACGCCCCGGCTGAGGGGGCACACGCAGCGTCAATTCGCGTCGCAGTAGAAGATCAATCATCTGGCACCTTTCACTTGTCCGGCAGGCTCATCCCGGTCGGCGGTCACCGTCGATGCAATCGAGTTCATTCGAGGCTGCATACGCCCTCCGGCGCCAGAGGTCGCCCCGACCGCCTGCGGCCACGTCAGGTCGAGCCCGGCCCAGATCCCCGCTACCGGTGTCAAGGTCCGTCGCCCCCGGCATTCGCCGGCCTGATCCAGAGCAAGCGCCGGCCCGGCCGACTGCGCAAACAATCCCCTGAGCTCACAATAACCGGGAAGACAAAGGGGGCCGAGGTCATGAGCATCGCAGCAAACGCCAATCTTCCCAAGGCCACTTCAACCGAACACTTCGCTGTCCGCGTCGTCGGTGCCGGCCCCACTATCTCGACGAAGACTACGTGAAAGCGCACTTCACGCCGCGTTATCGCCCGTGGCAGCAGCGCATCGCGTGCGTCCCCGACGGCGATCTATTCAAGGGAATCAAGGCCGGCAAGGCCTCCATGGTGACCGACGAAATCGAACGCTTCACCGCCTGGGGTGTAGTGCTCAAATCAGGTCCCGAGCTCGAAGCAGACCTCATCGTGACCGCCACGGGATTCAACCTGAGCGTGCTCGGTGATATTGCCTTCAGTAGCGACGGCAAGGCGCTCGATTTCGCCGACACCGTGACCTACCACGGCATGATGTTCACCGGTGTGCCCAACTTGCTCTGGATCTTCGGTTACTTCCGCGTGAGCTGGACGCTTCGTGCCGATCTGCTCGGCGACTTTGTGTGCCGGCTGCTCAACCACATGAAGGCGAAGGGCGTGACGAAGGTCGAAGTGGGCTTGAGTCCGGAAGAAGCGAAGATGGAACGCCTGCCGTGGAGGGATCCCGGCAACTTCAACCCCAACGACCTCATGCGCAGCATGGACTTGCTGCCGAAGCGACTGGCAAAGCCGGAGTGGCAGCACACCCAGGATTACTGGAGCGAGCGCGAAGCCATCCCGGCGATCAATCTCGAGGGTCCGGCCTTCCACTACGAGCAGGTGCCGGCCGTCCAGGGTGGACACACGGCCAAGGCAGCCGTCGGCCAGGCAGTACGCCCCACCGTCGTCCGTGCTCGGCGAACAACGGATCGGGGACGCGCGACGGCCCGACCTGCGGGACTGCGGTCAAGGCATTGGCGTCGGCTCGCGTAAACCGCATGCTGCACGCACTTGGACCGGAGGCGCTTGAATGTCAGTCAAGGTTCCCCTCGCCGAACTGCGCGCCCAAACCGCACGCTTCGGCAATGCCCCCTATCTCCTGTCACAGGGCGACGATGGCCGGCCGCATGCCGTGGCTGTCGCGGTGGCCTGGCAGGGGACCGATATCGTGTCCAGCAGCGGCACGCGAAGTGCAAAAAATGTGGGCGCGCACCCGCTGGTAAGCCTCTTGTGGCCGCCGGTCGAGTCCGGTGGATACAGCCTGATTGTCGATGGCGACGGTCACGTGACGGGTGAAGGCGAAACTCGGCTCATCGTGATCGCGCCCACGCACGGCGTCCTGCATCGGCCCGGCCTGCCTTCCGCGCAATCAACCAGCGGCTGCGGCTCGGACTGCGTCCCGCTCCTCGGCTGAGTGTCCCCCCGCCCAGCGGCATTGCGGTGACGCGAGACCAGCGCTACTACTGACTCGCAGCGGGATCTTGCGCGGGGCCCACTCAACGTTCGCCTCGGGGCCGGTCGAAGGGCCGGGGCTGCGCTTGCATCAAGGGGAACCCAGGCGAGGAACCTCCGTTGCGACTATTCCAGTCGCTCGCGCTCCATTCGCCACACCGGGTGCTCACCCGCAACCAGCAGTCGCCGGTACTTCGGGTAATGAAACCACGCGCTGGGCGCAGCGGGTTCGAGCAGCAGCGGCAGAAGTCGCCCGTTGGCTTGCGCCACCGGGACGTGCAGTGCGCCCGGTGGGAGTGTCAATGCGCCACGGCGGTACTCGATGTCAGGCGACCCCCCGGCGGTGTCCCACTCGCCGAGCCAGGGGACGCTCCCCATCGCGACACGGGCTTGTGCGATGACCGACCAGTCGATGCCGTGCTGGCGCAACAACGGCCCCAGCGTTTCCGTATAGCGCGTGATCACATACGCAACTGGCAGATCCACGCTGCAATCCGCCCGGAGCCGGCTGTGGTCCGCGAACGGGAGCGCTATCGACTCCAGGCCGGGATACCGGCGCATGGGCACCCAGCGAACACGCTTACCCGCCGCCGGAAGATACCGCGCGTGCAAGGCGATCGGGGTGCCAGCGCCGGGGCCGCCATTCATCGACGCCGCGCTGGCGAGCCTGTACCGCTGCCCTGCCAGCACCCGCAGGAACGCCCGCATGCAGAGCACTTGCTTGGCAACACGAAGGTTGATGTCGCGGAAACTCGGGTATGCCGCGTCCTTCGGCGGCATCGGTGTTTCGAGCAGGAATGACAGCGCCCCGTAGAGGCCGGCTTTGTTCCGGAAGCGACCTAGCGACACGCCGCCATGCGTTAGCGGCTTGCGGATGGAGCTTATCTCGCGAACATAGCGCTGTGCCCGCAGGCCCGCAGCGCGCACTTCGTCGAGCAACGGGAGCAGCAGCGCCTGCGTGTCCGCCTGGACCCTGGGCTCGATCGCCGGGTGGTTGGCAATGTCGAACTGGCATTCGAAATCCGTGAGGTAGCCCTGCCGGCCCAAGGTGCGCTGCTTCAACGCAGCAGACTCATGCGCATCGAGCACCACGCGCGGACGCCAGCGCAACAGCAACTGGTTCATCGCCAGGCTCTCGGGCTGGGACAACAGCCCGTAATCGCGGTTGAGATTGATGCGATTGGCATTCTGCGCGGTGTCGCCATCCCGCCCGTCGGGATTGACGTTGGGGACGACCATCACGGTGAACCCTCGGAGCAGCGGACGAAGCTCACCCAGCAAAAGTTCGCGGGCGATGACCAACAGCGCTTCACCGCCCGCGGGTTCCGAGCCACCGTGATGCGAACCCACCAGCAGCAGGCGCGGCTTCGCGGCGTCCAGCCCGCCGCACTGCAGGCCCAGCAGGGGCTGGCCACGGTGGGAATGACCCAGCGTATGCAGGCTCGCCTCGTCGCTGGTCGCCGCCAACAGGCAGAGGTAGTCGGCAACTTCCGCCGAAGTCGAGGCCGCCCGCCCTGCGTTGCGTTCGAGCGGCGTGCGAAGGTCAGCGCGCGTCACTGCCGGCGCACGCCCTTGCTGACCGCGTGGACGAAGAAATCACGGTCCGGCTGCACCATTGCCGCAAAACGGGGGAAGCGGAAAATACTGCTGTTCGAGCGCGGATCCAGCAGCAGCACGGCAAGTCGTCCGCGCGCCTGGGCAAGATCGATGACGAGCGAACCCGGTGGTGCCAGCACTTCGCGTTCCTCGCTCGACACCTGTGTCGCGCGACTGTGGGTATCGGGCATCACGGTGAATCGCGACACCGTCACCTCGCTGGCCAGTGCATCCGGGGTTGCTTCGAACACGATGCCATGGCGCTCAAGCACCCTCGCGATCTCATCCGCGTGCTCGACCACCACGTAGGTGGAAGGCATGGGAATGCGGTCTGCCGTTGCGACGGCCCGATGATCGGCGAAGGTACGCGTCTCCTCGCGACCGCCGTCACGCTTCCGGAGTCGGATGGACGTCGCGGGATGTGATTCGTCGAGTGTGTAGTCGGCAAACAGGGTGACCGCTTCCGTCCGGGTCGCGGACCGCGCGGTTGCCGCAGTAGCGAGGATTTCGGCGCGCCGCGCATGGACGACGGCCAGGAAGGCATGCACGCCCACCAGCTGTCGCGCTACCCGGGGACCAATGTTGCGGTAGGTGTCGAAGACGTCCTCGCGCGAATCGAGCCTGGTTTCCACCAGGAACGAGAACGCCCCACCCATGGCCGCGGTGTTCCGCAAGTTACGCAGGCCGAGGCCGCCGTTGGTCACGGGCTGCTTGAGCGTGGTGATTTCGCCGACGTAGCGGTTGGACTCGATACCCGCCTTCTGCAATTTCGCCAGCACAGCGTCCAGCAGCGATTGATTAAGCGCCGCTGCAGCTTCCGGGAGGGCCGGGTGGTTGGCCCGCTCGAACTGCAGGTTGAAATCCGTGAGGTAGCCTTCGCGGGCAAGGCTCTTGCGCTTCAGCACCGCCGACTCGTGTGCGTCGAGCACGACCTGTGGCGCGAAAGTTCGCAGCGCCTGCGCAAGGGCCTGGGCCTCGGGTGATTCCAGCAGCACAAAGTCGGTATTAAGGTTGATGCCGGCCCCGTTGCCCCGACGACCGGCATTACGCCCATCGGGATTCGGGTCTGGGATGAGGACGAAATCCAGGTCTTTCTGCAGGGACTTGAGTGTCCCCGCCAGCAGATCACGCGCCACTTCGAGCAGCGCTTCGCCGCCTGCGGGCTCCGCGCCGCCGTGCTGCGAGCCGATCAACATCACGCGCAAGCGCTCGCTTGCAGCGCCGTCGTGCGCGACGACAAGGGCCTCGATCGGTCGGCCTTGTGCGGACTTGCCCAGTTGTTCGACGTGCGCCCGCGGGTACCGACGGGCCAGCAGGTGCAGGTAGTCGCCCACCGCAGCCGCCGTGCTGATGCTGTTGTATTCGGCAAGTTCGAGCGGTGTTGGCAGGTCGCCGCTAGCCGGCACGGGACCGGCGAACCCCACCAGGAGGAAAGTCAGGAGCTGGATGCGCACGGGTACTCCGCTCGCCAGATCATGGACACATGGCCTGGCGCTGGGGGATCGGTTGTCAGCCGCGCAGCTTGAAGCGCTGGATCTTGCCGGTCGCGGTCTTGGGGAGTTCTGGCATGAAGTGTATCCAGCGCGGGTACTTGTGTGGTGCCAGCTGGTGTTTGACGTGGGACTTGAGCGCCGCAACCAGCGCGTCTCCTGCGTCCACCCCCTGCTTCAGCACCACGAAGGCCTTGGGTTTGACCAGGCCTTCGCCGTCCTCTGCACCCACCACGGCGACTTCCAGCACGGCCTCGTGGGTTCCCAGCGCGGCTTCCACTTCGAACGGCGACACGTACTGCCCGCCCACCTTCAGCATGTCGTCCGAGCGACCGTGGTAAACGTAATACCCGTCCTCGTCCACGCTGTATTGGTCGCCCGCCCGCGTCCATTCGCCCACGAAGGTCTCGCGTGTGCGCTGGCTGTTGTTCCAGTAGTGGAGCGCGCTCGTCGGCCCGGCAATCTGCAGCTCGCCCAACTCTCCCGCGGGCACCTCGTGGCCATCGTCGCCGACGAGGCGAATCCGGTAGCCCGCCACCGGCTTGCCGGTCGTGCCGTAACGTACATCGCCGGGTCGGTTGGAAAGGAAGATATGCAGCATCTCGGTCGAGCCGATACCGTCGAGGACTTCCACGCCGTAGTGCGCATTAAAGCGACGCCCGACGTCGGCCGGCAGGGCTTCGCCCGCACTGGTGCAGAGACGTAGCGCGAGCGCGGTAGAGGCTGGTTTGTCATGGTGGGCGAGCATCGCCGCGTAAAGCGTGGGCACGCCACAGAAGACGCTCGGCTGGTGTTCCACCAGTCGGCGATAGACGGCGTCAGGCGTGGGGCGCTCCGCCATCAACACCGTGGTCGCGCCGACGGCCAGCGGGAAGCTGAGCGCATTGCCAAGGCCGTAGGCGAAAAACAGCTTGGCCGCGGAAAACACGCGGTCGCCTTCCTCGAGACCCAGGGTCCGCCTGCCGTAAAGCTCGGCCGTGTGGATCATGCTTGCCTGGAGATGGACAGTTCCCTTGGGCCTGCCGGTCGAGCCCGAGGAATACAGCCAGAAACAGGCGTCGTCCGCCGTGGTCGGCGCAGTGGCTGCTGCCAGTGGCGCGACGGCCATCAAGGCTTCCAGGCGCGGCAGGTCCGAGTCGCTGCCACCTGCCACCACCACGTGCTGCAGGAAGGGGCTGGCCGCCATCGCAGGCGCGAACACGGGCAGTAGTGCCGCCGACACCACCAGCACCTTGGCGCGGCTGTCGCACAGCATGTATTCGTAATCGCTGGTGGTGAGGAGCGTGTTGGTGGCGATGGGCACGATGCCGGCCTTGATCGCACCGAGGAACACGCTGGGGAAATGGATGCTGTCGTACAGCGCCAACATCACACGGTCTTCCATGCCAAGACCGAGCTTGCGCAGCATGTTGGCAGCGCGATTCACCCGCCCGGCCAGTTCGCCGAAGGTGTATTCGCCGTCGTCGTCGATATACGCGAGTTTCCCGGCGCGACCCGCGCGCAGGTTGCGTTCGATCAGGTCGAAAGCCGCGTTGTACTCGCGCGGGACGGAAACACGTGGACCGTTGGCGGTGTCCACCGCTGAGGAAAGTTCAGGCATCTAGCGCTCACCACCCATTGAGTTGCGACTCAGGCCGCCGGCCCGGGAGCCCCGAAGGCCAGCACTAACCAGTGCGCCGCCCACTCGGCGGTGGCTTCTTCGGGCATCGTGCCGGAAGACGCATCGTGGTTCAGTACCTCGCCAATCCGCTCCGCACCAAGCTTGGCCAGAATGCCATCGAAGCGCTTGCCCGCGAAGCAGAACGTCTGTGCGTGGGAACTGTCGCCGAGCGACACCAGCCCGTAGCGCACGCCGGCCAGCGCCGGCTTGCCCTTGACCAGCGTTTCGTACACGCCGCGTGCGTTGTCGGACACATCGCCCTGCCCGTAGGTGGAGACACAGAGCAGGTAGGTGCGGTCCGGCTCGAACACCGAAGCGTCCAGTCCGTCCATCGGCACCACGTCGGCGTTGATGTCAGCCGCCTTGGCCCGGAACGCCGCTTCGTCGGCGCAGTACTGCGCGTTGCCGGTGGTAGTGCCCACGAGGATGGTGAGGGACTTCGACATGGGTGGCCTTTCAGGTGGGTTGTGGCGTGGCTCGGAGTTGCACTATATTGCCTATCGATTAATTCACTCGCAATATAATTCATGTCCGCTGCGCCCCTGACATCGCCACGGGAAGACGCCGTCGACGCGGTCCTGCTCGAAAGGATCGGCGTGCGCCTGCGTGATGCACGGGCAGGCCGCGGCATGACGCGCAAGCTGCTGGCCACCCGCTCCCACGTGTCGGAGCGTTACCTGGCACAGCTCGAAGGCGGCCAGGCCAATCCCTCGGTACTGGTGCTGTTGAAGATAGCGGACGCCCTCGGCCTGCCGATCACCGAGCTCCTGCAGCCGGAAACCGATACCTCCAGCGGGCTCAATCGCCTGGTGCGACTGCTGCGCGAACAGACCACGGCCACCTTGAGCGCCCTCCACAAGAAGCTCGCCCGCGAGTTCGGCAAGGCCGAAGGCCAGCGCCGTGGACGGATTGCGCTCACGGGCTTGCGCGGCGCGGGCAAGTCGACCTTGGGCAAGCGCCTCGCCGACGAACTCGACTGCGTGTTCCTGGAGCTCGATCAGGAAATCGAACACCGCGCGGGTACCAGCCTCTCCGAAGTCTTCCTGTTGTATGGCCAGGGCGGCTATCGCCGCCTCGAACGCCAGTGCCTCGTCGATCTCCTGGAGGCACACGAGCGCTGCGTTATCGCCACCGGGGGCAGCATCGTGACGGAACCCGGCACCTACGATCTCCTCGCCACCAACTGCCTGTGCCTCTGGTTGAAAGCCGCACCGGAAGAACACATGGCGCGCGTCCTTGCCCAGGGCGACACCCGTCCGATGGCAGGCAACGCCGGGGCGATGGACGACCTCAAGCACATCCTGATTGCCCGTACGCCGCTGTACGCGCAGGCCGATCACACCGTCGAGACCACCGGCCTCGATCTGGAACAAAGCTATGCGCGCCTCCTGGACGCGCTGGCGCCAACCGCCTGAGACAAGAGGTTTACCATGCCAGACCACGCCCTCCATGTGACCTATGACCGCCAACCGGAAACCTACCTCCATTGGCGCGTCAGCTATGCAGGCGAGGTCGCCACCTTGGCGATGGACGTGAACGAAGACGGCGGGCTCGTGCCGGGCTACAAGCTGAAGCTCAACTCCTACGATCTCGGCGTGGACATCGAGCTTTACGACGCGCTCCAGCGCATCCGTTTCGAACATCCCGAAGTGAAGGTGGTGGTGATGACCAGCGCCAAGGAACGCATGTTCTGCTCCGGCGCCAACATCTACATGTTGGGCAAGTCGACGCATGGGTGGAAAGTGAACTTCTGCAAGTTCACCAACGAAACCCGCAACGGCATGGAAGACTCGAGCAACGATGGCTTGAAGTTCCTCGCGGCGGTGAACGGCGCAGTGGCCGGCGGCGGCTACGAACTTGCACTGGCCTGCGATGAAATCCTGATGGTCGACGATCGCTCGTCGGCCGTAAGCCTGCCCGAAGTGCCGCTGCTCGGGGTGCTGCCGGGCACCGGCGGACTCACGCGCGTGACCGACAAGCGTCGCGTGCGCCGGGATCTGGCGGATGTGTTCTCCACCACCACGGAAGGCGTGCGCGCCGAACGCGCCAAGCAGTGGGGCCTCGTCGACCACATCGCCAAGCCCGCGCAGTTCGCGCAGGCCGTGAAGACCCACGTCGCTACGTTGGCAGCAAAGAGCACGCGCCCCGGCACGGGCACCGGCATCAAGCTGTCGCCCCTCCAGCGCCGCAGCGACGACGCTGGCCTGCACTACAGCCAGGTCGACGTCGCCATCAACCGCGCGAGCCGCACCGCTACCCTGACCTTGCGTGCCCCGGAAGGACCACAGCCGGAGAGTATCGAGGACATCCACGCCGCTGGTGCCCGCTGGTGGCCACTCGCGATGGCGCGCGAACTCGACGACGCCATCCTCCTGCTCCGTACCAACGATCTCGCCGTGGGCGTGTGGCTGCTCAAGGCCACGGGCGACCCCGCCAGCATGCTGGCGATGGATGAAACCCTGGAACGCCATGCCGATGACTGGCTGGTGCGCGAGACCCGCGGGCTGCTTCGCCGCACCTTTGCCCGGCTGGATGTGTCTTCGCGCACGATGTTCGCGCTCGTTGAACCCGGCTCCTGCTTCGCCGGCACCCTGGCGGAACTCGCCTTCGCTGCCGACCGCAGCTTCATGTTGAGCCAGCCCGACGCGCCGGACATGGCCCCCAGGCTACAACTGTCGAGCATGAACTTCGGCGCCCTGCCCATGGTGAACCACCAGACGCGGCTCCTGACCCGCTTCTGCGGCGAGGAGGCACGGGTCGCCGCTGCGCGTGCGCGCATTGGCGAAGCGCTGGACGCCGATGCCGCGATGGCGCTCGGCCTCGTCACGTTCGCACCCGACGACATCGACTGGGAAGACGAAGTACGCCTGGCGATCGAAGAACGGGCAAGCCTGTCGCCCGACGCCCTCACCGGCATGGAAGCCTCGCTGCGCTTCCCGGGCGTCGAGACGATGGAAACGCGCATCTTCGGCCGACTGTCAGCCTGGCAGAACTGGATCTTCATCCGCCCCAACGCCGTTGGCGAACAGGGCGCACTCAAGGTCTTTGGCAGTGGCAGCAAGGCGCAGTTCGACTGGGAACGCGTGTAGTCCGCTCGATCACGCCACCGGAAACGTCAACCGCAGCACGCCACTCGCGGCGACCCCAATCAGAGGCAAGTCCCATGTCCAACATCAACCTCAGCGACCGCATCCCAAACAACGTGAACCTCTCCAACGACCGCACCTTGCAGCGCGCACTCGAACATTGGCAGCCGCGCTTCCTCAACTGGTGGGAGGAACTCGGTCCGAAGGAATTCGCGCAGAACGAGGTCTACCTGCGCACTGCCGTCGGGGTGGACGCTGAAGGCTGGGCGAGCTACGGCTACGTGAAGATGCCCGACTACCGCTGGGGCATCTTCCTCTCCGACCAGGAACCCGAGCGCAAGATTGGTTTCGGTGATTCCTATGGCCAGCCCGTGTGGCAGCAGGTCCCCGGCGAGTTCCGCTCCCAGTTCCGCCGCATTATCGTCACGCAAGGCGACACCGAACCCGCGTCGGTGGAACAGCAGCACTTGCTCGGCCGCGTGTGCCCGTCACTCTACGACCTGCGCAACCTTTTCCAGGTGAACGTGGAGGAAGGCCGCCACCTGTGGGCGATGGTTTACCTGCTCCACGCCTACTTCGGCCGTGACGGTCGCGAAGAGGCCGAGGAATTGCTGTCCCGCCACTCGGGCGACGTCGACAAGCCCCGCATCCTCGGCACCTTCAACGAGCCGATCGACGACTGGCTGTCGTTCTTCTGCTTCACCTATTTCACGGATCGCGATGGCAAATACCAGCTGAAGAGCCTGGCGGAGTCCGCCTTCGATCCCCTGGCGCGCACCTGCCGCTTCATGCTGACCGAGGAAGCCCACCATATGTTCGTCGGCGAAACCGGCCTTGGCCGGGTCATCCGCCGCACACTGGAAGTCATGCAGGAGCTGGGCACCGACGATCCTGCGGCAATCCGCCGCGCGGGCGCGATGGATTTGCCGCTGATGCAGCGTTACCTCAATTTCTGGTTCACCTCCTCGCTCGATCTCTTTGGCTCGGAAGTGTCCAGCAACGCAGCGTCGTCCTTCGCCAGCGGCATCAAGGGCCGACCGGACGAAGCGCTCTACAGCGACCACCTGGCGCTCAACGAAGCCTTCGACCTGACGGTCCCGGCCGGCGAGAGCGGCATGGGTATCGAGGAAGTGCCGATGCGCAACGCCATGAACGAGGTGGCGCGCGTGGCCTACGTGAAGGACTGCGGCATGGGCCTGAAGCGCTGGAACATGCTGATCCAGCGCGCGGGCCACGACTTTGAAATCACCTTGCCGTCCACCCGCTTCCGTCGCGGCATCGGCGCCTGGACCAACGTGCCGACCGATCCGGCCGGCATGCGCATCAGCGCCGAGGACTATGCGCGCCGCCTGCCCGAGTGGCTGCCGACCGAAGCCGACCGCGCGCACGTGCGCAGCCTCATGCAGCGGGTGGTCGAGCCCGGCAAGATGGCCGCCTGGATCGCGCCGCCTGATCGCGGCATCAACAACCAGCCTGCCGCCTATGAGTACGTGAAACTCTGATCCAGCACGGGCGGGTCGCGCGATCCGGTGGCCAACCGAATCGCGTGGCGCACCGCTTTAGCCCGCTATTCGAATGGGATAGCGGGTCTCCGCCCTGCGCTGGTGCCGAATCCCCGTTCCAATCCTGTCGCCAGGCCTTGCGTCTTTGCGCCCTACTGCCTGGCTGGCTAAGCTCAAGGCAACTCGTGCCCCTGACGGAGAAAATCGTGTCAATACACGTCGCGCTGAACCATGTTTCCCGTTACACCTACGATCGACTGGTGCACCTTGGGCCCCAGATCCTGCGCCTGCGCCCAGCGCCCCACTGCCGCACCCGGATCCTGAGCTACTCGCTGCGGGTGACGCCCAGCGAGCACTTCATCAACTGGCAGCAGGACCCGCAGTCGAACTACCTCGCCAGGCTGGTCTTCCCCGAGCGCACCCGCGAACTCGTGGCGGAAGTCGATCTGATCTGCGAGATGGCGGTGTTCAACCCTTTCGATTTCTTCCTTGAACCGGACGCCGAGCAGTTTCCCTTCAAGTACAGCGAGGAGCTGCTGCTCGAGCTCGCGCCCAACCTCGTCTGCGAGCCCCCCGGCCCGCGGGTCCGGGGCCTGCTCGATTCATTCGACGTCACGCCCCGCCGGACCATTGATTTCCTGGTCGAGCTGAACCAGCGCATCCAGGGTGAAGTGGGCTACCTCATCCGCCTCGAACCCGGCGTGCAGACACCCGAGGAAACCTTGTCGCTGGCAGCGGGTTCCTGCCGCGACTCCAGCTGGCTGCTGGTCAACGTGCTGAGACACTTCGGCCTCGCGGCACGCTTTGTTTCCGGCTATCTCTTGCAGCTCGTGCCCGACGTCAAGGCGCTCGAAGGCCCGGTCGGCCCCGACCGCGACTTTACCGATCTCCATGCCTGGTGCGAGGTCTACCTGCCGGGCGGCGGCTGGATCGGGCTCGACCCGACGTCCGGCCTGCTGGCGGGAGAAGGCCACATCCCGCTGGCGTGCACGCCCTCGCCGCAGTCAGCGTCCCCGGTCAGCGGCAGCGTCGACGAGTGCGAGGTCGCATTCGAGCATTCGATGCACATCGAACGCCTCTACGAGGCGCCCCGCGTCACCAAGCCCTATTCCGACCAGCAGTGGTCGGCCCTGTGCACCCTGGGCGAAACCGTGGACGCGGATCTTCGCGCCTGCGATGTGCGCCTGACGCAAGGTGGTGAACCCACGTTCGTGTCGGCCAGCGACCAGGAAGGCGATGAATGGAACACCGCAGCCCTGGGTCCCACCAAGCGCGCCGTCGGGGGGGAGTTGCTGGCGAAACTTCGCGCGCGGTACGCACCGCAGGGCCTGGTACACCTCGGCCAGGGCAAGTGGTATCCCGGCGAGCCCTTGCCGCGGTGGTCACTCAACCTGTTCTGGCGAACTGACGGCCAACCCCTGTGGAACACCCCTGCGCTACTCGCGGCCGAAGGCGATGACCACGGCGCCACCTGCGATCACGGCGAAGACTTCCTCCACGCGGTGGCGCGCCGCCTTGCGGTCAGGGCCAGCAGCGTGTTCCCTGCGTACGAAGACGTCTGGTACTACCTCTGGCGCGAACGCCGCCTGCCCGACAACGTCGATCCATTTGATTCCCGCCTGGACGACGAACTGGAGCGGGCGCGCCTGCGGCGAATCTTCGATCAGGGCTTGTCCGAAGTGGTTGGCCACGTGCTGCCACTCGCACGGCGGAAGGAAGGGGGTTGGCAGACCGGCAGCTGGTTCCTGCGCGACGAACGTTGCTATCTCGTGCCCGGCGATTCACCGCTGGGTTTGCGCCTGCCGCTCGATTCCCTGCCCTGGTCCGCGCCCGGCGACCTCGACCCCGACCACCCGCGCGATCCGAGCCTGCAACACTCGCCGCTGCCCGCGTACACACAACTCGCGCAGCTCCCAGACCAGGCACGAGAGCACGCGCGGCCGCGCCTGCAGGGCCGCCCCGCCGAAGGCCGGCCTGCCGCTGGCGAGGCCTCCGTCGCAGGACACCCGTCCGCTGGCGAGGCGCCGGATGACGCCGCCCGCCTGCAGCCCCAGGTGTCCGCCAGCGGCGTCGTGCGCACCGCGCTCAGCGCCGAACCCCGCGGCGGCAAGCTCCATCTCTTCATGCCGCCGCTGACGCGGCTCGAGGACTACCTGGAACTGCTCGCCGCCATCGAGCAGACCGCCGAGGCGCTGGACACTCCGGTCGTGATCGAAGGCTACGAGCCCCCGCGCGACCCACGCTTGCAGCAGTTGCGCGTGACCCCTGACCCGGGGGTACTGGAAGTCAACGTGCAACCCGCCACCAGCTGGAATTCGCTCGTCGAGCAAACCGAGTTCCTCTACCAGGCCGCGCATGAAACGAGCCTGCGGGGTGAAAAATTCATGCTGGACGGCCGCCATACCGGGACCGGCGGCGGCAACCATTTCGTACTGGGCGGCGCCACGCCCAATGATTCACCGTTCCTGCGCCGACCCGATCTGCTCGCCAGCATGCTGGCCTACTGGCATAACCATCCCTCGCTGTCCTACCTCTTCTCGGGCCTTTTTATCGGGCCGACGAGCCAGGCGCCGAGGGTGGACGAAGCGCGCCACGAAGCCGTCTACGAGCTTGAATTGGCGATGCGTGAACTGCGTCGACTGCACACGGCGCCCGGTGCGCCGGTGTCCCCGTGGCTGGTCGACCGGATCTTCCGCAACCTCCTCACGGACGTCACCGGCAACACGCACCGCGCCGAGTTCTGCATCGACAAGCTGTTTGCGCCGGAAGGCGTCACGGGCCGCCTTGGGCTCCTCGAACTGCGCGCCTTCGAAATGCCACCGCATGCCCGCATGAGCCTCGCGCAGCAGTTGCTGATGCGCGCCATGGTCGCGCGCTTCTGGGCAGAGCCTTACCGGCCGGCACGCCTGCAGCACTGGGGCACGGAAGTCCACGATCGCTTCATGCTGCCGCACTTCGTGGAAGCCGACTTCGCCGACGTGCTCGGAGAACTTGCCGACTGCGGCTACGACTTCGATCCGGCGTGGTTCGCCCCGCACGTCGAATTCCGCTTCCCGCGCATCGGCGAGTTCGTGGCGCGCAACGTCGAAGTGGAACTGCGTGGGGCGCTGGAACCCTGGCACGTGCTGGGCGAAGAATCCGGT
Source organism: Gammaproteobacteria bacterium (assembly GCA_043744805.1). GTDB lineage: Bacteria > Pseudomonadota > Gammaproteobacteria. The sequence goes on along the minus strand of JAYTTZ010000136.1, from coordinate 8,925 downwards.
CCCGGCGGGACCGCGCGCTACGTCGACTCCTCCCTGGAACGCCTGCAGGTGAAAGTGCGCGGCATGCTCGACGAACGCCACGTGCTCACCTGCAACGGCGAGCGCGTGCCGCTCCATCCCACGGGCACCAACGGCGAATTCGTCGCGGGCGTGCGCTATCGTGCCTGGCAGCCGCCCTCCTGCCTGCAACCCACCATCGGCGTCCATGCACCGCTGGTGTTCGATCTCGTGGACAGCTGGCAGGATCGTTCGCTGGGCGGTTGCCAATACCACGTGACGCATCCCGGTGGCCTCAGTTACGCGACTTATCCCGTGAATGCCTTCGAGGCCGAAGCGCGTCGACTGGCGCGCTTCTTCAGGCTTGGCCACACGCCGGGCAAGATCGAAACCACGGCGCTGGTGCGCAATCCGCACTATCCGTTCACGCTGGATCTGCGCAGGCCGGGCCGCTAGAGTCCGGGCTCACCCGCCCGCCTAGCGCCGCCATGCAGCCTGATCTACTCGCCAACCCGGCACCCACGCCGGCGCGCTACGACGAACTCCTGGCGAGTCCGGGAACACCGCGCCCGCACTGGGCGCGCTTCCACTCGGAGTTGCAGGGCACCACCGGCAAGACCCTTGCCGAGCGCATCCAGCTGGTGGAGCGCGCGATCCGCGACAGCGGCGTGACCTACAACGTCTACGCCGATCCACAAGGCCTCGACCGTCCCTGGGATCTCGACGTACTCCCGCTGGTCCTGCCGGCTGCGGAATGGCAGCTGATTGCCGCCGGCATCGCGCAGCGTGCAGCCCTGTTGAACGCCGTACTCGCGGATCTCTACGGCGAGGCCCGCATCCTTCACGATGGGCTGGTGCCCGCTTCGCTCGTCCTGTCCCACCCCGGCTTCCTGCGGCCGGCCTGCGGCTCGAAGCCGCCGGGCGGCGTGTTCCTGCACAGCTTCGCCGCCGATCTCGCCCGCTCTCCCGATGGCCGCTGGTGGGTGCTCGCCGACCGCACCCAGGCCCCGTCTGGCGCGGGCTACGCGCTGGAGAATCGCCTGCTGGTGGCCCGTCTTTTCCCGGAGCTGTTCCGCGAACTGCAGGTGGAACGCATCACCGGCTATTTCAATACGCTGCGCGAATCGCTCTTCCATTACGCGCCCGCTGCCGACGCAGCGCCGCTCGCGGTCGTCCTGACCCCCGGCCCCTACAACGAGACCTATTTCGAGCACAGCTTCGTTGCGCGCTACCTGGGTTTCCCGCTGGTTGAAGGCGGGGATCTGGTGGTGCGTGACGGCTGCGTATGGCTCAAGACCCTCGAAGGACTGCAGCGCGTGCATGCCGTGCTGAGGCGCCAGGACGACAGCTTCTGCGACCCACTGGAGCTGCGTGCCGACTCGGCGCTCGGCGTACCGGGCCTCATGGACTGCGCCCGTCGCGGGACGGTGATGATGGCCAATGCATTGGGCGCGGGCGTGCTGGAATCAGGTGCGCTGCTGGGCTACCTGCCTGGCCTCTGCAGGAAGCTCCGCGGCGAGACGCTAACCCTGCCTTCAATTGCAACCTGGTGGTGTGGCGAACCCGCCGCGCGCGAGGAGGCGCTTTCCCGGATCGAACGCCTCGTCTTCAAGACCGCCGACCCGGCGCGTCGCTTCAAACCGGTGTTTGGCGCCGAACTGTCGGCTGACGAGCGCAAGGCTTTCGCCGCAAGAGTGCGCGCGGAACCCTCGCACTACATTGCCCAGGAACTGGTGCGGGTCTCGCAGGCACCCACCTTGACCCCACGCCGACCCGACGCGCTCGGGACGCGTCCCATCGGCCTGCGCGTGTTCGCCCTGGCCACCCCGCAGGGCTACCAGGTCATGCCGGGCGGCCTGACCCGGGTAGCCACCGAATCCGATCCCTACGTGGTGTCGATGCAGCGTGGCGGCAGCGCCAAGGACACCTGGATCCTGGCCGGCCGCAAGACGCGCACGCCGCACGTACCGCTGCCTGCGACACCGCGCGTGGCCGTCACGCGCCACGGTGTCATCGTGGCGTCCCGCGTCGTGGAAAACCTCTACTGGTACGGACGCTACACCGAGCGCTGCGACCACCTGGCGCGCTTGATCCGCGTGGGACTGAATGCCGCCCTGGAGAGCGACGTCATCGAAGCAGCGGTGGCCCGGGCGGCGGCGGCACTTGGCCTGGCGCTGGATCGCGAGTCACCGGCTGAGGCCTGGTCGGCGATGGCCACCGACGCAGGCCTCCCCTTCGGCCTGCCCAGCCAGCTGCGACAGCTCAGCCAGATCGCGTTCAGCCTCCGCGAACGCATGTCGCTCGACAACTGGCAGGTGGTGAATCGACTGGCGCAGGACCCGGCCATCGGCACGCGTGCAGCACTCACCGAAACGCTCCTGTGGATGGACCGCGTAGTGTCCGGCCTGATGTCCCTGTCCGGCTTCGCGCTCGACGGCATGACCCGCGATTCCGGCTGGCGTTTCCTGTCGATCGGCCGGCGCCTGGAGCGGCTGTCGACCAGCGCGCTCACGCTCGTGATCGCACTGGAAAACGCCAATGAACCGCTCGGCTGGTTGCTGGAAGTGGCCGATTCCAGCGTGACGTACCGCGCGCGCTACACCAGCCTGCCCGCCTGGCCGCCGGTGCTCGAACTGCTGCTGTTCGACCAGGAAAACCCCCGCTCACTGATGTTCCAGATGCAAGGCATCCGCGACTACCTGAAGAAGACCACGACGGTGTTCAACGCCGACCACGTCACGACCTGGAACTTGCTCATCGACCTTGCACAAGCGCTCGCAGGCGACACCACTATCGAGCCCGGGCAGTTGCTGCCTACCCTGAAGGAAATCCATGCCACGACCTGCCGCTTCAGCGACACCGTGATCCGCCAGGTGCTGCACCACGCCGAACTGACGCCACAAGCCCTGCTCGCCCGATGACTGGAGGCCCTTCCAGAGTCGCCACGGCCCCCACTTTTGCCACCTCCTCGCGCCCTGAACTGCGCGAATCCAGAGCCTGGCGCGAACCGGTGTAATTTTGAAATGAGCCCCATGCCCGTCCACTACCGCGTCTCACACCTCACGCGCTACGACTACGCGGAAGTCATTTCCGGCAGCCGCCACCTGGCCCACCTGACGCCGCGCAATACCGCCTGGCAGCAGGTCCTGCACCACGCAATCGACATCCAGCCCCCGCCGGTAGAACGCGCCACCCGCGCCGATTACTTCGGCAACCAGGCCCTCCGGTTCGCGGTGGGCAGTGCGCACGAATGCCTGCAGGTGCTGGCGAATTCAATCGTCGAGGTGCGCCCGCAGGCGACCGACTGGGCGCCCGAACAGGCCTGGGAAGCCGCGCTCGCCACCGGGGTAGCGTCGACTGCCCCCCACCTCGACGTGGATGAGTTCCGCCTCGCGTCCCCTGCCGTGCCACTCCTGCCGGAAGCCACCGCCTTCGTCCGCGCAAGCCTCGCCCCGCGGCGTCCGCTGCAGGACGCGCTGCGTGAACTGGCCCTGCGGGTCCAGCATGACTTTGCCTACGACCCGGACGCGACGTCCGTCAGGACGACCCTGGATGACTTTCTCCGACTTCGCCGCGGCGTGTGCCAGGACTTCACGCATTTCCTGTTGAGTGGGTTGCGCGGCATGGGCTTCGCCGCGCGATACCTCAGCGGCTACGTCGCACCGCTGTCAGGCGGGGGAGGCCTCCCGGCAGCCCACCAGGGCGCCGCCGCTTCACACGCCTGGCTGGCGGTCCATGCGCCAGGCATCGGCTGGATTGGCTGCGATCCGACCAATGGCAAGCTGGCGGATACCGAGTTCATCACGCTCGCCTGGGGGCGCGATTTCACCGACGTCACGCCCTTGCGGGGGGTCATCCTCGCGCGCGGGCCTCAGCGCCTCACCGTCAACGTCCGGGTAGAGGAAATCGCAGCGCCTGGCGCCGCTTGACGCCGTCCCGGTCGATTGCGATAAAGCCCAACCCCTGCTTGCGGAGATGCGTGCGATGGCTGACGGCAGATTCAAACTCGGCGTCCTTAAACTCGGTTGCATCGGTGCGGCGCCACTGATTGATCTGCTGCTCGATGAACGCGCCGACCGCGAGGACATCGACGTGCGTGCCTGGACCTGCGGTGCCAAGCTCGATCAGGAATCCTGCAAGGGACCAACCGACGGTGTGCTCGAATGGGCGCCGCAGCTCGTCGTGCTGGTGAGCCCCAACGCCGCCCTCCCGGGCCCCGCCAACGCGCGCAAGGCGCTGGCCGCCGCCGGCATTCCACTGGTGGTGCTGTCCGACGGCCCCTCGAAGAAGGCCTTCTTCAGGAAGAACGAGGAAGGCAAGCAGATCATGAACGTGCCGGACGGCCAGGGCTTCATGATTTTCCCCGCCGATTCCATGATCGGTGCGCGCCGCGAATTCCTCGATCCCACCGAAATGAGCCTCTTCAACGCGGACGTCATCAAGGTGCTGGCCGCGTGCGGCGTGCTCCGGTTGGTGCAATCGACGCTCGATGCACTCATCGAGGACGTCAAGACCGGCGCCACCCCGCGCTTCCCACGCACGACGGTGAGCGCGGATCTTGCCGTCGCTGCTGGCGGCTTTGGAAATCCCTATGCTGCCGCCAAGGCCTACGCGGCCCTGAGCCTCGCGGAGACCGTCTCCGCAATTACGACTGACGGCTGCTTCAAGGAGCAGGACCCCGCGCGCTACGTCACCATGGTGGCCGCAGGCCACGAGATGATGCGCGCCGCCGCGCGGCTCGCAGACGAGGCGCGGGAGTTGGAGAAGGCCACCGACAGCCTGCTGCGTACACCCCACGCCGCCACGGGCGCGGTCCTGCGCAAGACCCAGCTTGGCGCGAAGCCGGGCTGAATGCAGGCATGACTTACTGCATCGGCATTGCGCTGGAAAAGGGGCTGGTCTTCTGCTCGGACTCACGGACCAACGCGGGCATCGACCAGGTCAGCACCTACAGCAAGATGCATGTCTTCGGGGAGGATGGCGCACGACGCTGCGTGCTGCTGTCCGCCGGGAACCTCGCCACCACCCAGGCCGTGATGCACGAACTTGAACACGACATGCGGCAACCCGATGGCCGCAGCCTGCTCAGCATCACCTCCCTGGCGGACGCCGCCGACTACGTGGGCGAGGTCAGCCTGAAGCGCCAGACGCGCTTCCGCGAGAGTGGCATGAGTAGTGTCGATCCTTCGGTGACCTTCATCTTCGGCGGACAGATTGCGGGCGAAGCGCCGGGCATCTTCCTGATCTACCCCGAAGGCAACCACATCACCGCCTCGCGGGATCATCCCTTCCTGCAGATTGGCGAGAGCAAGTACGGCAAGCCCATCCTCGATCGCGTGATCACGGCGCGCACCAGCATCGATGATGCCGCCAAGTGCGCGATTGTTTCGATGGATTCCACGCTTCGCAGTAACTTGAGCGTGGGCCCGCCAATCGAGCTGCGGGTGTACGAAACCAATCGCCTCGATGCCGGGCGCTATCTCAAGTTCGGGGATGACGACGAATACCTGAGGACCCTGGCCCGCGGCTGGAACCAGAAACTCATCGAAGCCTTCGCCACCTTGCCCGAAATCGACTGGCCGCGCTGAGCGCCCGACCGGCGTCGCGGGCGCTAGTCGCGATGCGCGAACCAGGTCCTGACGATTTGTTCGTGCAGGCTGCCAAGCTCCACCTGCAGTTCGTCCAGGAAATCATGCAGCCCGCCGGCCATGAGCGCGTCGGGCTGCGCGCGCAGCAGGTGCTGGAAGACCCGTCGGTTGGCCTTCAATGCCAGGCCGTTGTTGGGCAGTCGCGCGAGCGCGTGTTCGAGTTCGTCGATGCACCAGGCGATGGCGTGCGGGAAACCGTTGTCGAGCAGCAGGAAGCGCACGACGTCCGGACCGTTCACGCGCTCGCGTACCTGCTGGCGGTACATCTGGTAGGCGCTCAGCGACAGCAGCACGTTCATCCAGAGGATGTTCTCGTGCGCGGCCACCGCGCCGCCGGCGAAGCCCTTGATGGCCGAGGCCGCTCCCACGTCCACGATGCGTGAGGTCATGTCGGCGCGTTCCAGGGTCGCACCCAGCATGATGAACTGGAAAGGCTCCCGGCGGCTCATCGTGTTGTGGAGCATGCCGGCGAACTGCTGGCTCTTCAGTACGATGCCGTCGAGATAGGCCTGGCGGCTCTTCCGCGTGACTGCGGACTCGGCCGTGTCGTGCGCCGACCAGTACAGATCGTTGATGAGTTCCCAGGCTTCCGACGGCATGACCTCGCGCACGGTACGCGCGTTCTCACGCGCCGCGCGGAGCGAAGACACCAGCGATCCGGGGTTGCGTTCGTCGCACACGACCCAGCGCAGGACGGCGCGCTCCGTGGCCGTCGAGTGGTGCTTGCGGAAACCCTCGGTGGCCGCCAGCAGTTCAAGCAGCGAGTCCCACAGCGCGTTCGCGGAGGTGGGGAGATCCAGGCGGAGGTTGTGGTTGACCGTCACCAGGCGCGCGGCGTTTTCCGCGCGTTCGATGTAGCGGCCCAGCCAGTAGAGTCGTTCGGCTACGCGGGAAAGCATGGTTCAGTCCGCCACGATCCAGGTGTCCTTGCTGCCGCCACCCTGCGAGGAATTGACCACCAGGGACCCGCGCCGCATGGCGACGCGGGTAAGGCCGCCCGCCGTCACGTAATGCCGCGCACCCTGGAGGCTGAACGGCCGGAGATCGATGTGGCACGGCACGAGTTCGCGACCGAGGATCGTTGGCGTGGTGGACAGCGCGAGGGTGGGCTGCGCGACGTAGTTACGCGGGTTGGCTTCGATGAGCTTGGCGAACTGGTCACGTGTCGCGCGGCTCGCCATTGGCCCGATCATGATCCCGTAGCCGCCCGACTCGTTCGCCGGCTTCACCACCAGGTGTTCCAGGTTGGCGAGCACGTGCTGGCGCTGCTTGGGATCGAGGCACAGGAACGTGGGCACATTGGGCAGGATGGCATCCTCGCCCAGGTAGTACTTGATCATCTGCGGCACGTACGCGTAGACGACCTTGTCGTCCGCCACGCCGGTGCCGGGCGCATTGGCAATCGCCACCTTGCCCTTGCGCCATGCACGCATCAGGCCCGCCACGCCCAGCATGGTGTCGGGGCGAAAGGATTCCGGATCGAGGAAGGCGTCGTCGATGCGTCGGTAAATGACGTCCACCCGCGCCAGCCCACGGATCGTGCGCATGTAAACGCAATCGTCGTTGCCCACGATGAGGTCGCCGCCTTCGACGAGTTCTGCCCCCATCTGCTGGGCGAGGAACGCATGCTCGAAATAGGCCGAATTGAAGATGCCCGGCGTCAGCACCGCGATTTCCGGTGCGTCCTGCTGCCGCGGTGAGAGCGAGGCCAGAGTGTCGAACAGTTGGGCCGGGTATTCGTCGATGGGTCCGATGTCGTAGGACTCGAAGAGCTCGGGGAAGACGCGCTTGGTGATGCGGCGGTTCTCCAGCATGTACGACACGCCGGAGGGCACCCGCAGGTTGTCTTCGAGTACGTACATGCGGCCATCGCGATCGCGTACGAGGTCGCTGCCGCAGATGTGGGCCCACACGCCGTGCAGTGGCCGCATGTTGGCGCACTGCTCGCGGAAATTGCCCGCGTCCATCACCAGCTCGCGCGGTACCACGCCGTCGCGGAAAATGTGTTGTTCGTTGTAGACGTCGTTGATGAACAGGTTGAGTGCGGCCAGGCGCTGCCGGAGGCCAGCTTCGATGCGCGTCCACTCACTCGCCCGCAGGATGCGCGGGATGATGTCGTAGGGCCACTGGCGGTCGAGGTTTTCACCTTCGCTGTAGACCGTGAAGGTAATGCCCATCGCGCGGATGGCCTGCTCCGCCGCTTTCTTGCGGTGGAGCAGTTCCTCGCCGCCAAGGTCGCGGAGGTGCTTCAGCAGGGCGCCGGCGCCGGGACGGGCTCGTCCACTGCCGGCGACGAGTTCGTCACATGCCGTTCCCCTGACGTATTCGCCCCAATTGATTTCCATGTGGTTGGAGCATAAAAACTTCCACGCGTTTAAACAACGCTCAATGGCGCAATGCGGCGGCAACTTCGCGGGCGCGCGCTCCGAGCATCATGAGATCTACCCCGCAGGCCACGAGGGTGAAGCCGCGCGCCATCCAGATCCGCACGTTCTCGGTGGAAATCCCAAAATAGCCGAGGGGCAAGCCAGCGGCCTGGGCCGCGTTGCGAACGCGTTCGATTCCTGCGATCACGCTCGGGTGTTCCACCTGACCCGGGACCCCGAGGCTGAGCGAGAGGTCGAAAGGCCCGATGAAGATCGCATCCAGCCCGGGCACTGCCACGATATCTTCGATTGCAGCGACGGCATCCTGGTGTTCGGCCTGCACGATCACCGCGGTGTCCTGGTTGGCGCGCGCGACGTAGTCGGCAATGCCGTAGCCATAACCCAGCGCCCGCGCGGTGCCCACGCCGCGCACTCCCTGCGGCGGGTACTTTGCCCGTTGCACTGCCAGCGCAGCCTCGGCCGCACTGTTAACGAGCGGCACGAGGATGCCGGCGGCACCGCTATCGAGCGCTTGCTTGATCCAGATTTCGTTATTCGCGGGAACCCGGACCACGCAGGGCACGTTGCCGGCGGCCATGATCAGGCGCTGGACGCTCGATGGCGACAGCGGCGAATGCTCCGCGTCGATGAAGAACCAGTCAAAGCCGCAGTCCGCAAGCACCTCGACCACTTCCGGTGAATCGATGGCGATGATGAGTCCGGCCATGGCCTCGCCCCGGCGCAGGCGACTGCGGAAACTTCCTGACATTTGATGCATTCCCCTGTTAGGGCCTGTTGATCTTTCGCATTACATTGGCAACCACACCATCACGAACGCGAGCGCAAGCATGCTGGCGAAGTTGCGCTCAAGCTTGTCATATCTTGTTGCGATGGCGCGGAAGTGTTTGATTCGG
>JAYTTZ010000135.1:0-7834 GCA_043744805.1 Gammaproteobacteria bacterium | reverse complement strand
TGAGGAGACGCTTCGGCAGGGTGTCGTCGGCAGCGGTCAAGCCAGCATCCAGGTTGAACTTGCGTTCGAGGTTCCAGATGCGCTCGCCCATCTCGAGCATCTTCTCGGGTGACCACTCGCCCTCGCAGGCGGCATCCACCTGCGGTGCGATGTCTTCCAGGGTCCAGGCGAAGGTGGTGAACACGCAAAGCCCGGATGAATCGACCGCAGCGGTGGCGTCCTGGAAGGCCTTGACCAGTTCCGGCTTACCGTCGGTGCTGAGGGGATCGGTCTTGATCGGGACCCCGAGGATTTCCGAAGAAACGGTGTAACCGCGCAGGTGGCAGGCGCCGCGGTTGGAAGTGGCGTAGGCGAGCCCCATGCCCTGGATGCCGCGCGGGTCATAGGCCGGGAATTCCTGCCCTTTCACCGTCATGGAGAGATCCGGATGGCCGTATTTTTCGGTCAGGCGCTTGGAGCCGAGCGCCAGATCGCGCCCAAAGCCTTCGCCCTTGGCCACGAGTTCGGCGCAGCGCGTGAGCGCTTCGGCAGAACCAAACTTCATTTCGATGCCGCCGGTGGTTGCGAGCGTGATGGCGCCGATTTCGAACAGTTCCATCGCGGCCGCCACGGTCGAGCCGAAGGAGATGGGATCGAAGCCGTCTTCGTTGCAGATGAAGTTGGCGTAGGTCAGTGCGTCCAGATCGTCCACCCCGGTGTCCGACCCCAGCGCCCATGCCGCTTCAAATTCAAGGCCGCCATTGGCGCCCATGTATTCCGGCTTGTTGGCGATGGTGTAGTGCTTGGGATCGATGGTGGAGATACGACCGCACGCAATGGTGCAGCCAAAGCAGGCAGCATTGGTGACCAGGTTGGGTTTACCGTCGCTTTCGCGCGGCACCAGCATGGCCTCCGCCGAAATCCGGTTCGCGCCTTCGAACTGCACTTCGCGCATGTTGCGCGTCGGCATCGCGCCCACTTCGTTGATGACGTTCATCAACACCTGGGTGCCCATCCGCGGCAGACCCTCGCCCGTCACCGGGTTGCCGGCCAGCACGGCCTTGGCCGCCTGCGTGGCCTTGAAGAAGGCCTTGAAATCACGGATGTTGCCCACGCCCTTGGTCCCGCGGATGGCAACCGCCTTGAGGTTCTTCGACGCCATCACGGTGCCCACGCCAGAGCGGCCGGCGGCGCGGTGGATGTCGTTGATGACCCCGGCATAGAGGCAACCCTGCTCGGCCGAACGGCCCACGCAGGCGATACGCAGCAGCGGATCCTGGTAGGCGGTGTGGAGTTCGTGGTCCGTTTCCCACACCGACTTGCCCCAGAGGTGTTCGGCAGGGCACAACTCGGCGTGGTCGTTCTCGACGTAGAGGTACACCGGCTTCGGTGACTTGCCCTCGAAGATAATCATATCCCAGCCGGCGTTCTTCATTTCGTTACCGATGAAGCCACCCGAGTTGGAGCAGGCGATGGTGCCGGTGAGCGGGCTCTTGGTGATGACCGAATAGCGTCCACCGGTGGACGCCATCGTACCGGTCAGCGGGCCGGTGGCCATGATGAGCTTGTTGCCAGGCGAGAGTGCATCGACCTTCGGGTCGATTTCCTCGGCGAGGTACTTGCTGGCCAGCCCGCGCTGCCCAAGGTAAAGCTTCGCCCACTCCATGTTGAGGGGTTCTGGGGTACACGTACCCCGGGTGAGATCGACTCTCAGGATCTTCCTGGTCCAGGCCATGGCAGTGCCCTCCGGCGATGTACGCTCAGTTCTTTGGAATGGTCTGGCCTGCATGCGCTTTCATGCGCGCGAGGCCCGTGTGATCGGCATCGACGTACGTGATTGCCCCGGTCGGGCACGCTGTCGCACAGGCCGGATCACCACCACACAAGTCACATTTGATGACCTTGCCGGAGTCCGAGTTGTAATTGACCGTGCCGAAGGGGCAGGCAATGGTGCACACCTTGCAGCCCACGCAGACGTCATCGATGACTTCCTTGGCGCCGGTCTGCAGGTTGATGACGATGGCTTCCACCGGGCACGCGTGGAGGCACCAAGCCTCCGAGCACTGCGAGCAGGTGTAGGGCGCGAAGCGGCCCTCATCGTGGAAATTGAACACCTTGATGCGCGACTTGCTGGGATTGAAGACGGCTTCGTTCTCGTAGGAACACGCCATTTCGCACTGCAGGCAGCCGGTGCACTTCTCGGGTTCGAGCTGGAGGGCTTTGAGCATCTGACAACTCCCGGATCGACGATTGAAGATTCAGCTCCTCGCGTTGTCCGTGTCACGTCGGATGACAGGTGTCTCCGGGCGCCGGGCAACGTCGTCTGGAATGCTGTTGTCGCGTTCCGCTTGCGGGAGTGCGACCGCCCGAACACTAGCGATAATCCATGCGAAAGGCCAGACTCGCGGCCGCTGGAGTTCGCGCCTGTGCAAGCCTTGGCAGGTGCGACACGGGCAGGGCGCAGGAACTCGACGCGTCGCCGGCAGTCCCCTCATGGCCCGCCGCCAAAACCTACCGGAGTGACCCCGCATGAGCTTTCCTCGCCGCAGGCGACAACTTGCCCATGGCTGCCTTGGCCTGCTGGCCCTCCAGGTCTTCCCCTGCACGACGTTTGCGGACACGCAAGTCAAGCTTGGTTTCGTGGGCGAACAGTCGGGTAGCGCATGGGCCGGTGCACGCCAGGGTTTGAGCGAAGGCAACGTACAGGGGGAATTCCTTGGCTTGCGCTACGCCTTGGGCGAGGACCTTGGCGGCGTCACCGCAATCGTTGCCGCCGTGTCGCCGGCCGCCCTGAAGGCGCTTGCCCGCGCGCATCCCGGCGTTGCCGTTCTCAACGTCGGCACGTTTGATGATGCAGTGCGCCACGACTGCCTGCCCAACCTGCTCCATGTCCTGCCGAGCGCCGCCATGCTGGCCGACGCGGCGGCACAGTGGCAGAAGGCGCACCCTGGCAGCACCGTGGAGGCACGCGGCTGGCATCCTGACTTCGAGAAATATGCCGCGTCACAGTTGAACCACCGATATCGCGACGCCGCCGGCAGCGCCATGGACGACGCGGCCTGGGCCGGCTGGGCTGCGGTCAAACTGGTGTCCGACACCGTGGCCCGCGAACAAACCTCCGCGCCCGATGCGCTGCTCAAGGCCCTGCGCGGCCCCATCGCCTTCGACGGCCAGAAAGGCGTGGATCTCAACTTCCGCGATAACGGCCAGTTGCGGCAGCCGCTGCTGCTCGCCACGGACGGAAAGCTCGTGGGCGAAGCCCCGGTGCGCGGCGTCGCCGACACGCTCGACAGCCTCGGCCCGGTCAACTGTGCCGACCCGGCCACCCCGTAACCATCGAAGGAGCCTGCCCACTTGAAATCCCTCATCGCCCTCCTCCTGCTGGCCGGCAGTGCCGTGCAGGCCGCGCCACAGGTCTTCGTCACCAACGAAGAAAGCAACGATGTTTCGGTCATCGACCCCGCGACCAACCAGGTCACCGCGACGATTCCGGTGGGCAAGCGCCCGCGCGGGATCGGCGTATCGCCCGATGGCAAGGCCGTCTACGTGGCCGTCAGCGGCGAGAACCTCATCCGGGTCATCGATCCCGCCACCCTGAAAGTCCTGCGTGACTTCCACTCCGGCGCAGATCCGGAGACGTTCGCCGTCCACCCCAATGGCAACCTCTACATCTCGAATGAAGAGGACGCCAAAGCGTCCGTCTACGATCCGGCCACTGGCAAGCTGGTGGCGGAGATCAAGGTGGGCCTGGAGCCGGAAGGCGTCGCGATCTCGCCAGACGGCACGCGCGCCATCGTCACCAGTGAATCCACCAATATGCTGCACCTCATCGCGATTCCCGAGCACACGGTGGTGCACAACATCCTGGTGGGTGCCCGCCCGCGCTCGGCGTCCTTCAGCCAGGACGGGAAGACGGCTTACGCGACGTCTGAAATCAGCGGCGAAGTGAAGAAAGTGGACGTGGCGAGCGGCAAGGTGGTGGCCAGGATTCCGCTTGCCGACGACAAGGCCAAGCCCAAGGACATCCTGCCCAGTCGCGATGGCAAGCGCCTGTTCGTGGCCGGTGGTCGGGCCAACCGAATCTTCGTTCTCGACGAATCCACCTTGGCGATCCAGCAAGAAATCCCGGTGGGCATTCGCGTCTGGGGACTTGCGCTGAACGCCGCCGGTGACCGCCTCTACACCACCGACGGCGCTAGCGGCCAGGTGTCGGTCATCGACACCGTCGCCAACAAGGTGGTGGCGACCATCCCGGTCGGCAAGATGCCCTGGGGCATCGTTGCCGTGAAGTAAGGTTTGCCGCCCTGGCTGCGCTCAAAGCCTGAAGCGCAGCCCAAGCCAGCCCGCGCGCGGCCCCCCGGCGCCGAGGAAACGCGGGCTCGCGTCCGTCAAGGTAGGGATCACCCCGGTCGGGTCTTCACCCAGCAGGCCATAGTTTTCGTAGTCCGTGTCAAACAGGTTGATGACCCGCGCAAACACTTCCACGTGCGGGTTCACCGTGTAATTCCCGCGCACGTTCACGCTGGCGTAGGCCGCCACGGGCGCCAGCGCATTGGCCTCGTCGCCGCGCAGGAACTGATCGGAGTTCATCATGAGATCTGCACCCACCCCGAATCCGCGCGCAAAGCGATAGTCCGCACCGAACTTCAACTGGTGCTGCGGGACGCCCGGAATCCGACTGCCCGCGCTGACCGTCACTTCGCCGTTGGCGTCGGCCCGGGGGTGGTTGGGGCTCAACACCTTGAACGTGGATCCATAGGTGGCGTCCACGAAGCTATACGCCGCCGACCAGTCGACCCCGTGCAGGTTGCCCGCCAGCGCGAGTTCCATCCCTTCCCGGCGGGTTGCGTCCACGTTGGCGAAGAGCCCGGTAGACCGTCCGGTGGACTGGAAGATGATGTCGTCCTCGTTCAGCGTGCGGAAATAGCCAAGGCGATGTTCCACTTCGTGCCACACGCCGCGCACACCCGCGTCCACGCTCCGCGCCACCACCTGGGCCAGCGGCGGATCGGCCAGGAAGGCATTGGGTAACCGGCATTCGACTTCGATGTCGTTGGGGTCTTCGCCCCGCTTCACGGCAAGGGCCCGGGCAATCTCGAACACGCCTTCGTTGCAGGAGAGTTCGATGGCGGTCGGCGCCCGGGCGGATTCGCTGTAACTCGCGTAGAGGTTCAGCGCTTCGCTGAACTCATACGTGCCCCCCACCGTGGGATTGAAGCGCTCGAAGAGATGATCGCCATTCAACTCGGGGCGCAGTCCTGACTGGTCGCGCAGTTGCATCGCCGTGTGGTTGTAGCGCCCGCCGGCACTCAGGGTGAAGCGTTCGGTCAACGGCAGGTTGTCGAGGAAATAAAGGCTCCAGGTGTCATTGGCGGTGCGAATCCGGGTAGCCTGGCTCGCCAGGAAGGAGCCGAGCCCGAGGCCCTCGGTGCTGCGGGTTCGCGGATCGAGCCCCGAGAGTTCGACGACCGAGGAAAACGCCGACCGGCCCGCGAGGTAGTTGAAGCCGGCGACAAGGTGGGATTCGCGTTCGAACATCCGGGGCGTCAGCACCCATTGGAGATCCGTGCCCCATGATTCCTGCTGGCGCCGGCTGCGATTGTCGATGCCTTCATCGCTGATGGCGCGCGTGCCGGTCAGATCAGGGGTGAGGTCGTTGAGGTTGAACGCGTCGGCACTGCCCGCCAGCCCGTTCAAGGCGGTTTCCAGCGCTTTCGGATTGGCGACCCCCAGCACGTTCCTCCCACAGACCCCTGCGGCGTCCAGGCCCAGCGCATCGAGCCCAGGCGCGTCCAGTTCGTCCAGCAGGAAATCCCCGTTGCCGAGCGCACAGGCCTGGAATGGCGAGGCATCGCCATTGAACGAATGCGTGTCGTTGTGGCGGTAGAACCCGTTGCCGACGAATTCGACGACTTCAGTGAAGGCGTGCGAGAACGCGAGGGTAGCGGCCTGCATATCGTTTCCCGTGATATCAGGCGCAGTGAAGATTTCCTGGCGGTTTCGCGCGAGCAGTCCCTGCGGCGCCGGGCCGTTGCCGATGAGCTTGCTGTCGCCATACTGGAGCGTGAGGTCAAGGCTGCTGTCCGCGCCCCGCCAACTGCCCACACCGACCACGTTCAGCGAATCAGACGGTGAATCCCGGCGCCAGCCGGCCTCGTCGAAGGAACTCACGTTGAGGTAATACCCGAACGTGCCGTTGTTGCCGCCGCTTTGCAGTGACGTCGTGACCCGATCCCAGCTGCCACCGGCCACTTCAAGCTCGCGGCCCTGGTAGCTGAAGCCGTTCTTGAGTTCGATGGACAGTGCGCCACCCAGGGTATTGAGGCCGAAGAGCGGATCCGCCCCACCCACCAGCGACACGTGGTGGATGGCCGATGCCGGGATGAGATCCCAGTTCACTGCATCGCCCAGGGGTTCGTTGATGCGCACCCCGTTCTGGTAGACCGAAATCCCCATCGGCAGCCCCAGCAGTGGCGAGGCCGTGTAGCCGCGGTACTGCAGGTCTGGCTGCAGCGGATTACCCTGGGCGGAGTTGAGCGTGACGCTGCCGAAGTTCTGGTTGAGTTGTTCGGTAAGGTCAAGGCTCTGGCTACGCATGATGGCGTCGGCATCGGTGCCCTGCACGACGAAGGGCAGTCGCTCGGGCGGGATACCCTGCCTGCTGTTCCCGAGGGGGGTTGGTGCGACGACCACGATTTCTTCGTCGAAGCCTGCGCCTTCGGCCACGGCATTGCCGCTCGCAAGCGCAAGCGCAAGCAGAAGGAGGCCAAGCCGGCTCGCGTCGTGGGCGATTTCCATCAATCTGTTCTTCTTGCCGGGTGCCGGGTCGCAGTCGGTGCTCTTTTGCGTGCCAGTGGCGTGCGACCGCCAAGGTCACGCTTGGTTCTCAGATGCTGACCACCCCGTGCTGGATCGCAAGCCTCGCCAACTCGGCGAGCGACTTCACTTTGAGCTTGGCCTTGATTTGGGTGGTGTAGTTGGCAATCGTCTTGGGGCTGAGCGACAACTGGCGCGCCACCGCGCCTACGGGGATGCCGGTGGCCATCAGCGAAAAGACCTGGAATTCGCGGGTGGACAGGCTGCCGATGCCAGCACCTTCCCCTTGCAGAGCGCCATTGGCGAGTTGCTCGGCAAGCGCAGGTTCGAGATACACCCCACCTGCCGCGATTTCACGCAACGCCTCCAGCAGGACGGACGGCAGGCAACCTTTGCCGAGGTAGCCACGCGCACCGACCTGCAGAGCCTGGGCGGCGGACAGGACGTCGTCGTGCTGGCTGAACACCAGCACGCGGGTTTCCGGTAATCGCTGCAACAGGCGCCGGATGGTCTCGAGGCCACCGATGCCGGGCAGCCGGAGATCCATCACCACCAGCGCAGGTTTCAGTGCTAGTGCCAGCCGGATGGCGGTCTCTCCCTGCCCCGCTTCCCCCACGACGGCAAAGCCACCGTGAGCTTCCAATGAGACGCGCAAACCGGTGCGCACTACGGCGTGGTCGTCGACCAGCAAGACAGTGAGGAGGGACGGTGTTGCCATGGTGCCTTCAGTGGGGGAAACAACAGATGGCCGGATTCTGTCGGGGGCCGGGCCTTGGCCGCAAGCCGTGCCCGAGCAGTGCCCAAATAGCCGTTTCGAACTTTCGGTCAGCCTGGTGCGGTGACCCAGGGTGCCCCCTTCGATGAGCTCAGGACAGGCTTCGAGGGGCACAGTGCAAACGGTTTGCACGGCTGAATCGGTTGAAGGCTTGTTCGTCCTGAGTAACCGTGTTGGCGGTCATGCCCGAAAGCACGAAAGCCTGAAAGCCTGAAAGCCTGAAAGCCTGAAAGCCTGAAAGCCTGAAAGCCTGAAAGCCTGAAA
>JAYTTZ010000134.1:0-7936 GCA_043744805.1 Gammaproteobacteria bacterium | reverse complement strand
CACCACCTACGACGGGCTGGAGATCGACCTCTAGCAGAGGCTTG
Source organism: Gammaproteobacteria bacterium (assembly GCA_043744805.1). Classification (GTDB taxonomy): domain Bacteria; phylum Pseudomonadota; class Gammaproteobacteria. Next base: position 7,892 of record JAYTTZ010000134.1, on the reverse strand, counting down.
GCCTGCTGGCGAAAAACGTCGCGAGCGAGCACCGCGGGTGCGCAAAATGCCGGGTGCCGTCGTCTTTCTCCAAACTCTAGCCCGCCCCCCATTCGGCAAGTTCGTCCGGCGTAAAGCCGCCGGCAAGGCGCGCCTCCACGTTGAACGGCGCGCGCGGCGCCGGCTGCCCGTAAGCCGCGCAAAGCCGCCTGAACTCTGCCCGCGACTCGAGCCCCCGCCCCTCGCACAGCCACCGGAACCAGCGATTGCCCACCGCCACGTGGCCAATTTCGTCGCGCAGGATGACCTCGAGAATCGCCGCTGCCGCCGTGTCTCCCGCCGCGCGCAGGCGGGCCTGCAGGTCCGGCGTCACGTCGAGCCCGCGCGCTTCCAGCACCCGCGGCACCAGTGCCATGCGGGCCAGGACGTCGTCGCCGGTCTTGCGCGCCGCGTCCCACAAGCCGTCGTGTGCGGGGAAATCCCCATAGGCATAGCCCAGGGTCCCGAGGTGGGCCGTGAGCATTGAAAAATGCCGGGCTTCTTCCGCCGCCACCTGGAGCCAGTCGCGGTAGAACGCCGCCGGCATGCCGGCAAAGCGCACCGCCGCGTCCAGGGCGAGGTTGATGGCGTTGAACTCGATGTGGGCAATGGCGTGGATCAGCGCCGCCCGCCCCGTGGGAGATCCGGGTCGGCGACGCGGCACCCGCTGCGGGGGAACCAGGGGCGGTCGCGCCGGACGGCCGGGGAAGTCACCTGGCTCGAACTGGCGCGAGGGTTCCAGCGGGCGCCCGGGGTCGGGAATCGCCAGCGCCAGCGCCACTTTGCCCCCCGGATCGGCGGCCATCAGCGCCTGCATGGCCGCTTCACGGGATTCGAGGGTCAAGCGCCAGCCCTCATCGGCGCAGGGTCCCGCGCAACGCTGCCATTGGCGACACGGGCAACCCGGGGGTGTCGCTCAAGGTCACGAACGGATCCTCCGGCGGTTGCGGGGAAGCCGGGGAAGGCTGGCGCGGCAAGTCATCCGACGGCATCGCTCGCAGGCGCCAGGCCGGAGTGGCGAGGGTCACCGCATCGCCCACGAGGGCAGGCGCCTCGAGATGCAGTGGATGCCCGCTGGACGGCGCCAGCAGGTGCGCCGCAATGGGCGACTGCCCGGCCAGTTCGTCCTGCAAGGTGATCCAGAGCTTTTCCAGCGCGTCGCCCTTCGCGCCTTCCGGCCACACGCGTTTGCCACGGGTGAGTACCACCAGTGGCATCGGCAGCAGGGGTGGTGCTTCCCGAAGCTCCGCCTCGCTAGCGCGGAAGCCGAGCAACTCCCGGGCGATGGTGCGGCGGGGACGCCAGTTCTCATGCTGGGAGCTGGTGCGCGGATAGGGGCCCATCTCGCTCCAGCCATAGCCCGCGCGTTCGAACACGCAGGCTTGCTGGCCAAGCGCCACGCGCCGCATTACGCCGTCCCATTCGAGCGAGGCCGCGCCAAGCCCGATGTCGATGAGGACGGTGGGCGCGCCGTGCCCGAGGCAGTTGAGGTGCAGGCGACGACCCCCGATGTCCACCCTCTGGCCGGGCGGGGCGCCCATCGGATGCGCGTCCACGGCCGGTACCAGGAAGACCAGGCACAGGAGGAAACTCAGCGCTTGTCGCATGGTGGAGATCTCCGGCGCTGACGCGCCCGCCCGCCTGCTTGCGGGGTCCGAGGCCATTGTGACAGATTCGACCCTGTCAGTTTCCCGTGCGCCCCCATGCCCGCCACCCCGCTTGAGCCTGCAATTTCGCCCCGCCCCGTCGCGCTGTGGCGACGCCTCGCTGCCATCTTCTACGACACCCTGGCCCTGATCGGGATCTGGTTCGTCGTGGCCGGTATCGGGGTTGGCCTTGAACACGGGGTGGCCGTACCCGCAGGCGATTATCGGTTAAGGGGCATCCTCGTGCTCCTGAGCTACGGCTACTTCGCGGTGTGCTGGCGCCGCAGCGGACAGACGCTCGGCATGGGCAGCTGGCGCATCAAAGTGGTGGACGGACCAACCGGCGGTCGGGTGAGCTGGCGCCAGACCCTGCTCCGCTTTGCCGCAGGGTCTGTGTCCTGGCTGCTGCTCGGCATGGGATTCTGGTGGTCGCTGACCAATTCGGAGCGCATGGGCTGGCCGGAGCGCGCGTCCGGCACGCGCCTCGTCAACGTCGCGAAATCCTGACCTTCTGGCAGGCACCTGGCGGGTTACCGCACCCTCGCCAGTAGCCAGAACGCCGCGCCCAGCATCAACAAGGTCGGCGCGCCGGCTGAGAAGAAGGGCGGCACGTCGTAGACGACCCCGAGATGGCCGGCGGCCTGGTTGGCGAGGTGGAAGCCGAGTCCGATCATCGCCCCGACCAGCACCCGCTGACCCACCGACACCGAGCGATCTGCCCGCAGCACCATCGGTATCGCCAGCAGCACCATCGCCACCAGCGCGACGGGATAGCTCAGTTTGCGCCACAGGGCGTGCTGGTAGCGTTGGGAATCACCGGCATTGGCGCCCAGGAAGCGGATATAGCGCACGAGGCTGAACGTCCCGAGGCTGTCCGGATTGACCGCCACCATCGCCAGCAGGTCGGGCTTGATGATGGAGTCCCAGGCGGCTTCCGGGAGCTTGCGCGAACGCATGCCGTCGTCGTCGAGGTCGGTGCGGGCGATGTTCTCGAGGATCCAGCCGCCATCGCCGTAGTGCGCCGACTCTGCGTAGGTGCTGGCGTGCAGGCGGTTGAGGTCGTCGAACTCATAGATATAGATGTCACGCAGCTGGTCGCCCGGCAGGATCTGGCGGATGTTGACGTAGCTGCGGCCGTCCCGGGCCCAGAAGCCGCTGGCCGCACTGTGCGTTGGCCGGGTCTGCAGGGCATCGCTGCGCAGCTCGTCCGCCATGCGCAGGCCCGGTGGCGCCAGGCCTTCGCCAATCACCAGCACCATCGCGAGCATCACCCACGCGGACTTCAACACCGAATTGACCAGCCGCAGCTTGGAGACGCCCGCGGCGCGGATGACGGTGATCTCCCCGTTCCGCATGAGCGTGCCAAAACCAATGAGCGCGCCGATGAGGGCCGCCATGGGGAAGAGCTGGTAGGTGAGGCCGGGGGCCATCAACACCACAAAGGTGCCGGCCTTCCACAGGGTGTAGCTGCCACGGCCGACGTCTTCGAGCTGATCGATGAAGGCGAAGAACGTAAAGATCGCGACCAGCACCACGAGCACCGTCAAGGTGGCCGCGAGGATGGTCCAACCAATGTATCGATCAAGGATTTTCATGGCGTTGCCGGCACAGTATACCCACGCTTTGCGCCGCCAAATCCGACCGCATACACTCCCCGGCAATCCGCGCCACCACCGGCGCGCCGCCCACCATCCCCGCAGTCCCCATCCTGTCCGGAGCAGTTCATGGATATCTCCGCCAAACGCGGCCTCCCGCAAGACCAGAAAACCGCCTGCCTCGTCGTCGGCGTGCATACCGGCAAGAAACTCTCGTGGGCCGCGCAGGCCATCGATGACGCCACCGGTGGACTGCTCGGAAGGCTCATCAAGCGGGGCGATCTGACCGGGGCGCTGGGGGAAAGCCTGATGCTCCACGACGCCGCCGGCACCAGCGCCGAGCGTGTGCTGGTCGTGGGTTGCGGCAAGCTCGAAGGCATCGAAGCCGCGGAGTACCAGCAGGTGGTCAACAAGGCCGCGCGGGCCGTAGCCGATGCGGGCTTGCGGAATGCCGTCAGCTGCCTGGCCGAACTCGCAGTGAAGGACCGGGCCTTCCACTGGAAGGCCCTCAACGGCGCGCTGGCTTTCCTCAACGCGAGCTACCGCTTCGACCAGATGAAGAGCAAGCCTTCGAAGAAGGCGGTCTGCGCCAAGCTCACCCTGCTCCTCGAAACCGGCCAGGCCGCCGCCGCCAACAGTGCCGTCGCCGTGGCCCAGGCCATGGCCTCCGGCCTCTCCCTCACCCGCGATCTGGCCAACCTGCCTGGCAACCACTGCCCGCCGCAGCACCTCGCGGAAGCCGCGAAGGCGCTCGGCAAGGCCCACGAAAGCCTCAAGGTCACCGTGCTCGAACGCGCCGAAATGGAAAGCCTCGGCATGGGTTCGCTGCTGGCCGTGGCGCGCGGCAGCGCCGAGCCACCCAAGTTCATCACGGTCGAATACAACGGCGACCCGCAGAAATCCCGCCCCATCGTGCTGGTGGGCAAAGGCGTCACCTTTGATTCCGGCGGCATTTCCATCAAGCCGGGCGCCGGCATGGATGAAATGAAGTTCGACATGTGCGGCGCCGCCAGCGTGTTGGGCGTGTTGAAGGCCGTAGCGACCCTGGCGCTGGAAATCAACGTGGTGGGCATCATCCCCGCCGTGGAAAACATGCCGGACGGCAACGCCATCAAGCCAGGCGACATCGTCACCAGCCTGTCCGGGCAGACCATCGAAATCCTGAACACCGACGCCGAAGGCCGCCTCATCCTCTGCGACGCCCTCACCTACGCCGCGCGCTTCGACCCTGACGTCGTCATCGACATCGCCACCCTCACCGGTGCCTGCGTGGTTGCACTCGGCAGCCATGCGAGCGGGCTCCTCTCCAACCACGACCCGCTGGCGGATGAACTCCTCCGCGCCGGCGAGCGCTGCGGCGACCGCGCCTGGCGCCTGCCGCTGTGGGACGACTACCAGAAGCAGCTCGACAGCAACTTCGCCGACATGGCCAACGTGGGTGGCCGCGAGGCTGGCACCATCACGGCAGCCTGCTTCCTGGCGCGCTACACCCGGAACTACCGCTGGGCACACCTCGACATCGCCGGCACCGCCTGGCATTCAGGCAAGGCCAAGGGCGCCAGTGGCAGGCCCGTGCCGCTCTTGATGGACTTCATCCTCCATCGAGCGCACCGCGACTGAACGGGCCGCGATGACCCGCATCGACTTCCACGTGCTGCCTGACGGCAACCAGCGCCAGCACGACGTCTACCTCTGCCGACTGGTCGAGCGCCTGTGGCAGGACGGCCGGCAGGTGCACCTGGCCTGCGAGGACGCAACGCGGCTCGGCGCCCTCGACGCAATCCTCTGGACCTTCAACGACACGAGTTTCGTGCCGCATGCGCCAAGCGGCGCACCGGAGGCCGGCGATGTGCGGGTGACCCTGGGCCTTGGCGAGCAGGCCCCGTCCAGCGCAGACGTACTGGTGAACCTCAAGGTGGACGTGCCGCCCTGCTTCAGCCAGTTCGAGCAGGTCATCGAGACCACCGGCCCCAATGAGGCTGCGCGTGCCGAAGCCCGCTTGCGGTTCCGCTTCTACAAAGATCGGGGCTACCCGATCGACACCGTGAAGTCCTGAGCCGATGGCCCAGGACACCCCCGGCGCGCCGCCCGCCGGCGACATCGACGCTGCGCTCGACCAGCTCGCCGCACTGCTCGACGCCCGCGACGCCGCCCAGGCCGCGATGCTCCGCGGGCAGGAAGTGCCCCCGGGCCTCAAACCCCCGCGCCTGCACGACCGGGTCAATGGGGCGGACCCCGCGATTTTCGTCAAGGCCGTCCCGATCACCACCGCGAGCCCGCAGTTCATCGCCAACCGGCCCGTTTCCACCCGCGCCGCCCAGCCTGAATCGACCATGAGTACAGAACCCCAGATCGCCAAAACCTACGACCCGCACGCCATCGAAGGCGAGCGCTATGCCCGCTGGGAGAAGGCCGGCCACTTCAGCCCGCAGGGTCGCGATGCGCCCTACTGCATCATGCTGCCCCCGCCCAACGTCACCGGCAGCCTGCACATGGGGCACGCCTTCCAGGACACCCTGATGGACGCGCTCATCCGCTACCACCGGATGCAGGGCTTCCAGACCCTCTGGCAATGCGGCACCGACCACGCCGGCATCGCCACGCAGATGGTGGTGGAACGCCAGCTGGGTCTCAAAGGCACGTCACGCCACGACCTCGGCCGCGAGCGTTTCATGGCTGCGGTGTGGGACTGGAAGCAGGAATCCGGTGGCACCATTTCCCGGCAGCTGCGCCGCATGGGCGCCTCGATGGACTGGTCCCGTGAACGCTTCACGATGGACGAAGGCCTGTCGGAGGCCGTGACGGAAGTCTTCGTGCGCCTGCACGAGGAGGGTCTCATCTACCGCGGCAAGCGCCTGGTGAACTGGGATCCGGTGCTGACCACCGCCATTTCGGACCTTGAAGTGGTGGCCACCGAAGAGCAGGGCTACCTCTGGCACATCCGCTACCCGCTGGAAGACGGCTCCGGCCACGTGGTGGTGGCGACCACCCGCCCGGAAACCCTGCTCGGCGATGCCGCCGTGGCCGTGCATCCGGACGACGAGCGCTACCAGTGGATGCTCGGCAAGCGGGTGTCCCTGCCGCTGTGCGACCGCACCATCCCGGTGATTGCGGATACCTACGTCGACCCGGCCTTTGGCTCGGGCTGCGTGAAAATCACCCCGGCGCACGACTTCAACGACTACGCCGTGGGCGAGCGCCACGACCTGCCCAAGCTGAACATCTTCACCGACACCGCCGCGATCAACGACGACGCGCCGGCCGCCTATCGCGGCCTCGATCGCTTCGAGGCCCGCAAGCGCATCGTGGCGGATCTCGAAGCCCTGGGCCTGCTGGAGAAAGTGGCCGACCACACGCTGATGGTGCCCCGTGGCGATCGCTCGCAGGCGGTCATCGAGCCCTACCTCACCGACCAGTGGTTCGTGCGCATCGCGCCGCTGGCCGAGCCCGCGATTGCCTGCGTGGAAGACGGCCGGATTCGCTTCGTGCCGGAAAACTGGTCGAAGACGTACTTCGAATGGATGCGGAACATCGAGGACTGGTGCATTTCCCGCCAGCTCTGGTGGGGGCATCGGATCCCGGCCTGGTATGCGCCGGACGGCAGCATCCACGTGGGCCGCACGGAGCGCGAGGCACGGGCGAAGTCCGGCCTTGGCGCCGAGGTGGCGCTGGTCCAGGACCCGGACGTGCTGGACACCTGGTTCTCCAGCGCCCTGTGGCCGTTCTCAACCCTGGGCTGGCCGGCACGAACCCCGGAGCTGTCCACTTTCTATCCCACCAGCGTGCTGGTCACGGGCTTCGACCTCATTTTCTTCTGGGTGGCCCGGATGATCATGATGGGGCTCAAGTTCATGGGCGACGTGCCTTTCCACGAGGTCTACATCCACGGCCTGGTGCGCGACGCCGACGGCCACAAGATGTCGAAGTCGAAGGGCAACATCCTTGATCCCATCGACCTCATCGACGGCATCGAACTCGAGCCACTGGTGACCAAGCGCACCAGCGGGCTGATGCGACCGGAAGATGCCCCGAAGATCGAAGCCGCCACGCGGCGGCAATTCGCCGGCGGCATCCCGAGCTACGGCACGGATGCGCTGCGCTTCACCTTTGCCTCGATGGCGACGCAAGGCCGCGACGTGCGCTTCGACCTCGGCCGCATCGAGGGCTACCGCAACTTCTGCAACAAGATCTGGAACGCGAGCCGCTACGTGCTGATGACGGTCGGCAACGAGCCGGTAGCGGCATCGAGCAGCCGCGGCGGCCTGGCCGAACAGTGGATTCGCCACCGCTTCGGGCAGGCGCTCGGGGCGGTGCGCGACGGTTTCGACGCCTATCGCTTCGACCTCGCCGCCCAGGCCCTCTATGAGTTCATCTGGGACGAGTTCTGCGACTGGTACATCGAGCTCGCCAAGGTCTCGCTGAACGACCCGGCAAGCTCGGCCGCCGACAAGCAGGCCGTCCGCCGGACCTTGCTCGAAGTGCTGGAAGCCTCGCTCCGCGCGTTGCATCCGCTGATGCCCTTCCTCACTGAAGAGCTCTGGCTCAAGGTGGCACCGTTGATCGGCAAGGCGGGCGAAACCGTCATGACCGAAACCTATCCGCGCCCCGCCGAATACCCGGCCGATCGGCGCGC